>JANOIQ010000272.1:0-9196 GCA_031407835.1 Chitinophagaceae bacterium | reverse complement strand
TTAACACAGTTGTTTTTATGGATCATCCTCATTTTTATACTCTCTTCTCTCAGCAGTTTATTTATTTCACCTGAAGTTCTTGAACAGGCGCAGAAAGTGAATGAGACCATGCCATCAATGGCGCAGAACAATACATTGGCATTGAAAATTCTGCAGGCACAAACAACCTTATTCAGTGCTAACTGGAGTTTAATCATTCCCTGTTTTATTTTCTATTTCTTATTTGGTTACTTATTTTATGCATCATTGTTTGCCGCAGTTGGCAGTGTGGTAAACGAAGATCCGCAGGAAGCACAATCATTGATGATGCCCATTATGCTGCCTATTATCCTGGCCATCTTTATTATGATGAATGCAGTTCAAAACCCCGGTGGTTCACTTGCCTTTTGGGGAAGTGTTATTCCGTTTACCTCACCTATTGTAATGATGGCAAGAATTCCGTTTGGAGTTCCATGGTGGCAATTAGGTCTCTCGATGATTTCGCTGATTGCAGGCTTTCTGTGTACAACATGGCTCAGTGCAAAAATTTACAGAACCGGAATTTTATTATACGGCAAAAAAGTAACGCTGAAAGAAATGGCCAAATGGGCTTTCAAGAAATCATAAATAAAATCGACTTGAAACAAAAATCCCCCAGCAATTGCAGGGGGATTTTTTTTATGATAATTACCTTAAAAAGAATGAATCGTAATGGGCGCAATAAAAGGCTGATGTATTTCTTCTTCTGCCTCAGTTACTTCAAAGTCAACTTTAAACACTACTCCTTCTTTTACAAGAATGCCATCTTTTTTGGTGGCCCTATACCCTACTTTATCAATTATAATTGACTGCTCACCTACCGGAACATTGCTGATCTTAAAGTTGCCATTGGCATCTGTTATAATTTCCTTTTGAAAGGATGACTTTCGGATGGTTGCTGTAAATGTTACGTTCGCAACAGGCTTTTTGGTTTCTGCATCAAAGATGGTACCCTGAACAGAGCCTGTTTCATTTCTGTCATCAACACCTGCATGACTAACAACTGAAAAGCCGGTCATTAAAACGGCAGCAACAAATATTTTCTTCATAACAATTGTTTTACGATGGTAAGAGTTTAAAGTTACAGAACTTAAAACATTTTTTTACTCTTTTTATGACACTCGAACCTGTTAAAAGGTTCTGAAATCTTCCTGAATTGTAAATCAACCTGTTGGATTTGCCAGTGCTTCCTGAAATTCACGCCATATATTTTCCGTAATTTCTGCAGCTGGTAAAATATCATTGAGTAAAGCACTTACCTGGCCAATCTCCAACTCACCTTCGGCAAGGTTACCTTCAAACATTCCTTTTTTGGCTCTTGCCCTTCCCAGTAATTGTATCAACTCCAATTGAGTTGCACCTTTTTGCTCAGCCTCCTGCACCTGTTTATAAAAATCATTTTTAATCAGCCGTACAGGTGCCAATTGTTTTAAGGTAAGAATCGTATCACCTTCATTACTGTTAATTACTGCCCGTTTAAAATTCAGATGGCTGCTTGCTTCTTCACTGGCAACGTACCTGCTGCCTATCTGAACTCCCTCTGCGCCTAATACCATTGCCGCAAGCATTTGTCGTCCTGTAGCTATTCCTCCTGCCGCAATCAAAGGAATTTGAATTGCTTTTTTGACTGCGGGGATCAACACCATGCTGGTCGTTTCTTCTCTTCCATTATGCCCTCCTGCTTCAAAACCTTCTGCCACCACTGCATCACAACCAGCTTCCTGTGCTTTGAGAGCGAACTTGCTGCTGCTCACAACATGCACAACGGTGATGCCTTTTTCTTTTAAGATGGATGTCCATGTTTTTGGATTGCCTGCACTGGTAAAAACGATCTTCACTCCTTCTTCGATGATGATAGCAATATGCTTATCGATATCGGGATAAAGCATCGGCACATTTGCGGCAAAAGGTTTGGCAGTTGCAGCTTTACATTTTTGAATATGTTCTCTCAATACTTCGGGATACATACTTCCGCTGCCGATAATACCCAAACCTCCGGCATTGCTTACCGCACTGGCAAGCCGCCATCCGCTGGCCCAGATCATGCCTGCCTGAATGATGGGTTTTTCAATACCAAAAAGTTGAGTGATACGAGTAGTGAAAGTTGTTCTCATGCTATTATTTTTTCATCAATATGAGTATCTTTAAGAAAAAAAAATGTCAACGAAGATAATGGATGATATGATGAAACTTCCTAAAAAGGAAAAGGTAAAGTTATACTATGCCTTACAGGAAGAGCTTGACCTTACTGATGACTATCTGGCTGAAGGCGACCTTACAAAAGAGCAATGGAAAGAATTAAATAAAAGAATTAAAGACATAGATTCCGGCAAAGCCGTTTTGATACCATGGCAAGATTTCAAAAATCAACTGGATGAAAAAATCAAAAACTTACGCAGTCGTCCTCGAAGAAAGACTGTATAATGATTTTAAAGAAGCTTTCCTTTATTATGATGATATTTCACCTGCGTTAAGTAGCAATTTTAGAAACCTGTTTCAACTCGCTGTTGAGAAAATAAGAAAGAAACCTCACAACTACTTTAATCTTACGAAAAAACTCAGAAGAATTACATTAGGAAAATTTCCTTACCTGCTGGTTTACAGGATTAATGCTGAAAAAATAACTATTATTGGTTTATTTCATCAATCAGCAAAAACAACTTCATGGAGAAAACTTAAAAAATAAACTTACCCTAAATCAATTTCTGTATTATCGCCAATATTCAAACTTCTTGTTTCGCCTTTTACTTCTGTATCGCTGCCAATGAGTGAATCTTCAAGCACAATATCAAACAGATCGGCATAAGACCCAATGATGGAATCTTTCACAATAGAATAGTTGATGGTTGTATTATCGCCCACAGCTACATTAGGACCGATGATGGAGTTTTTAATTTCACAGTTTTTACCAATGCTTACAGGCTCTATTACAATTACATTTTCAAAGCGATGGTCGGGCGAAATAGATGTACCGAATTTTTTTAACAGGGTTGAATTTGATTCAAGCAGTGATTCTTTATTACCGCAATCAAACCAGTTTAATACTTTGAACGATTTGAAATTTGAACCCTTTTCAATCATGCATTGCAATGCATCGGTTAAGCTGTATTCATCACGGTTCTTTATCCCATCCCTGTAATTCAGTTCAAGGCAATCATAAAGCATGTGCGTATCCCTGATTTTATAAATACCAACCAGTGCGAGATTGCTTTTTGGGATCTGCGGCTTCTCCACTACTTTTAAAATTTTTCCGTCTTCATCCACTTCAGCAACACCGAAGCTTCTGGGGTCATCCACTTTCTTTACGGCCAGCATCGATTGATCACTCTGTAACACTTCTTTTACATCGTATTCACAAATAGTATCGCCGAGCACAATGATAGCTTCATCACCTGCAACATGGTCTTTTGACAGCATAATTGCATGCCCTAATCCCTGCCGTTCATTCTGTGTTACAAATGTGCTGTGAATATGCGGAAACGATTCCTTGATATAATCATGGATCTTATCGCCCAAGTAGCCTACTATAAATACAAACTCATGAATACCTGCTTCATGCAGTTGATCTACAATGATGCTCAGCACCGTTTTGCCGGCAATGGGAATGAGGGCCTTGGGTTGCGTATATGTATGTGGCCGCAGTTTTGTTCCTGCACCCGCCACGGGAATAATTGCTTTCATTAATTAAGCTTCGTGTAATCGAAGCGGCAATGTATGACTTTTTGAATAAACAGCAGCTTGCAGTGTAAGAAGCTTGTTTATAAAAAAATGCTCATATTAACATATCACAAAACTACACGGCTTATTTTTGCGGCTCGAAACCGGAAATAGGCAGATTTTGGTAACCGAATCAGCAATACAGGCTCTTTTATAAACCAAGCAACAACTAAACTCATTAATACTCATGCAAAGAGACACAGCTATCTTTACCCTCATTCACCAGGAATTAGAACGTCAGCGTCACGGACTTGAACTTATCGCCTCTGAAAACTTCACTTCTTTACAGGTCATTCAGGCAATGGGCAGTGTGTTAACCAATAAATATGCTGAAGGCTACCCCGGTCGTCGTTATTATGGCGGTTGTGAAATTGTGGATCAAACAGAGCAAATAGCGATTGATCGGTTAAAAGAAATCTTTGGCTGCGAATATGCCAACGTGCAGCCTCACAGTGGTGCACAGGCCAATGCTTCAGTAACTCAGGCCATTTTAAAACCGGGTGATATTACTCTCGGATTAGACCTGAGCATGGGCGGACATCTTACACATGGCTCACCCGTTAATTACAGTGGCAAATTGTACGAAGCACATTTCTACGGAGTGGTGAAAGAAACCGGCTTAGTAGATTATGAAACGCTTGAGCAAAAAACAAGAACACTGAAGCCAAAATTAATTTACTGCGGCGCCAGTGCTTACAGCCGTGATTGGGATTATGCCCGCATTCGCAAAGTAGCTGATGAAGTAAGTGCATTTGTATTATGCGACATGGCACATCCTGCGGGATTAATTGCCAAAGGATTATTGAGTTCTCCTTTTGAACATTGTCATTTTGTAACATCCACTACACATAAAACTTTACGTGGACCAAGAGGCGGTATCATTTTAATGCACAAAGATTTTGAGAATCCATTTGGATTGAAAGATGTAAAAGGGAATACACGTATGATGAGCAATATCATTGATATGGGTGTATTTCCTGGCCAGCAGGGCGGGCCACTGGAGCATGTAATTGCAGCAAAAGCAGTTGCTTTTGGTGAAATACTGAGTGATGAATTTACAGCTTATGCCAAACAGGTGCAACTGAATGCACAGGCCATGGCTAAAGCATTTGTAAGCAGAGAGTACAAACTTATTTCAGACGGAACAGATAATCATTTAATGCTGATTGATCTCCGTAATAAAAACATCAGTGGTAAAAAGGCTGAGCAGGTTTTAGGTAAGGCCGAAATCACTACCAATAAAAACATGGTTCCGTTTGATGACAAAAGTGCATTTGTAACAAGCGGTATCCGTACCGGTGTTGCTGCCATCACCACAAGAGGCATGAAAGAAGAGCATATGGATTTTGTGGTTGATGTACTTGACAGAAGCCTGGTGAATGCAGATGATGAGTTTATTTTAACAGCAATCAGAAAAGAAGTAAATGCATTCATGCAGCAGTTTCCTTTGTATCCGGAGCTTGGGTAATTGTTCAAAGAGAGAGGTGACGCCTTTTTTGAAAGGTGTCACCTCTCTTGTACAACCATCAACTTTTAACGTTAAACTTCTATTATGATACAACGCATACAATCTATCTGGCTTTTATTGGCAGGAGCCGGTTCACTGGCTACATTAAAACTGTCGTTTTACAGTGGCAATAAAGACAACAGTTTGTTTGAAGAATTAAATGGCACATCGCATTTTTTTCTGCTGATATTGGCTGTTGCTGTTGCATTAGCCGCATTTGCTGCGCTCTTTCTGTTTAAAACCCGTAAGCTGCAGACACAGCTTTGTTTGCTTGGATTATTATTACAGATCGGCGCTTTAGTTCTTTATTTTCTGCAAACACAAAAATATGTGCAGGGTAGTTTCACATTAACCTCTGCTGTTTCTTTTGTCATTCCTGTTTTTTTTATTCTTGCGATAATAGGAATACGAAAAGATGAAAAGCTTATCAAAAGCATGGACCGGTTGAGATAATATCCAGGAATCTTTTTAAAAAATGAAGTACCCTGTTAAGGTATGCCATACTTAACGGCAATTTGATCAATTTAAGATACCTGAAAAAAGTATGGCATACCTGTTATGGACTTCAAGCCACATTTTTGCCGGTAAGGCGATAAGACGGTAAGTAGTATGTTTCAATTGCTTTTTCTTCCCGCCTTTCCTGACTTCCCGGCAATAAATATTCTTTATTCTTCCTGCTAAATTATTGCTTAATAAATGTTTGCGTAAAATTATCTCCCCCATCTGTAAACCGGAGTATATAGGCTCCATTGTTAAGTGTGGATGTCTTGACAGAGGAAATAACGGCATGCTTACTCACTACTCCCTGCAGCATAATTCTTCCCGATAAATCCACAATTGAATACTGTGCATGTACCGCTTCCGGATGACGGAAATTCAATTGATGCTGAACAGGATTTTGCAGCAATGTAATTTTGGTATCTTTCTTTCCTCCAATGGATACCACATGACTGTAGCTCACAATTCGTTGCCTGTCGGTTAATTTCAAGCGGTAGTATTTTGTTGCAGCAAATGATCCGGCATCAAGATAAGAATAGCGTGATGATGAACCCGGCGCAACAGACGTTTTATAAGTAAAGTCAATACCATTTGAACTTTCCTGCAAATCAAACAGTTGAAACTGATCTGCATTCTCCACTTCCCATGTTACTTGATTACCGCTGTTTGCTTTGCTTGCTGAAAAGGATTTCAATGCAGATGGCAACACACTGATATTGCCAACTATATAAGAATTTCCTGTTCCGGCTGATCCAAATGAACTCATGGCTGTTGATGCAGTTGTTGCATAATTGGCTGTATTATCAACTGAAAAAACAGTGGGTGTGGGTATCAGTAACCAGTTGGATCCAGTATATCTCCATATCCCGATTGCAGAATTTGCAAGACCGGTAAAAGTAGAACCTTCAATACTATTTGTTGCCCAATCGAACCTGATATGAGCATTGGAACTGCCGCTGGCTCTGTCGATCTGCCAAACTGCATCAGCCTGGTGAACTCTGCTTCCAAAAGCCGTTCCGGCAGGATTACCATTGATTGTGGTACCTCTGAATACAGAAATAGAAAAATCAGATCCCGAACCGGATGGAATTATTGTTGCTGGTAAATAATTTGAAGTAGTGCCTATCGGGAAAATCCTTGCAGATGCTGCTAAGTTGTTTTGACGAAGACGTCCATTAGTTGTTGTTGATGGCGCTGTAACAATATAACGGCTGGAATTTGCACCCGTAATACTTCCTCCTGATCCTATGGTTAGGTTATTGGCTCCAATAGAAACTTTTCCATTGGATGAAGAGGAAAGAGAAAGTGTATTGGTAACAGTGGCATCTCTGCTTAAAGAAAGCCCCGTTGCATTTGTATTGCTGTTGGTTAAATTATAGAAGCTTGTATTTGCCGACCCGCCAATTGACTGAGCCTGTGCTGTGCTGTTAAAGCTAACTGTTGCAGTGCCTGACAAAAAACTTCCATTGTTAATCCAGTTGCGATTAATATTGATATTCACATTATTAGTGGCAGCATCTAAAACACCTCCAATCGTAAGATCATTCAAATAAGTTGTTGCTGTAAACAAACGAAGTGTTGGGATATTGACTGTGTTTACCTGCAAATTATAAAAAGCAGGTGTGCTTCGCATATAAAAAAGCGAGCTGGTCGGAGTTGATGCATTTCCAAACTGAACTGTTCCTCCGGTTACAGAAGAGGTTGTTGCATTATTGATATAATCATCAAAGCTGGTTGCTGCATACTGAACAATAATTGAACCTCCGCTCATGATGAAGTTTGAGCCGGTTGCCTGTATGCCAAATGAAGGAACATTGTAAGTATTCCCAACCGTGCAAACAGTTACAGTTCCATTACTTTGATTGTAAGTAACAGTTGAGGAAGTGCTTGTACCAAACAATGCACCGCTTACATTTAATGCACCACCATCGATTGTTATTACTGCACCCGAATTGTAATTAAGCCACCAGTCTGTAGACACTCCTACATTATAAGTACCTGCTGAAATTTTTATCAACCCTGATAATTGAGTATCTCCGTTTTGTGCAGTTACAGTAACATTCGGATTATTCAACCAGATACCTTCATCAGAATTAATGGTTGGACCAGCCGTTGAAAAGAATGTATTTGAAAAAGCATAAGTCCCCGACATCTTGATGATTCCCTTTGTAAGAGTAAGAAACCCTGCTGCTGCAGTTAAGTTGGAAGGAAGAAGTTCAACAATATTGTTACTGCCGGCTCCTGTATTATTGATGGTTATGTTATTGAAATCAGTTGCAGCACCTGTACCACTTACTGTTTGGTTCGATGAGCCGTAAAAAGTAACATCGGTTGTTGCTGCCCCAATC
Organism: Chitinophagaceae bacterium; assembly: GCA_031407835.1. Classification (GTDB taxonomy): domain Bacteria; phylum Bacteroidota; class Bacteroidia; order Chitinophagales; family Chitinophagaceae; genus Lacibacter. The sequence goes on along the minus strand of JANOIQ010000272.1, from coordinate 1,108 downwards.
CGCAAATCAAATGTTCCGTTATTAATCAGGTTGCCGGCAATATTCAAATCATTACCACCATTACCAGCAGAAATCAGTGTAGCATTATTACTCACTGTCACATTACCGGTAACATTTAAAGTACGGTCGCTATTATTATTTCCGATTGTTAACGAACCGGATGTTCCGCCGCCGATTGTTATGGATCCAATATTTTGTGCTGGTGATACATTTAACGTAACTGAATGCCCATTGAGAATAGTAACTGTGCCTGTACCTGTATTTTGCCCCGGATACCCCTGTGATGGGTTTGTAACCCAGGCTGACCCATTCCATCGTTGCCAGTTAGAAGCAGCACCCCAGTTTACGCTCGTTGCATTCGTTTGATAATCTCCTGTTGTTTGTGCCAACACCGAATCAGGAATTAAAAAAAGGAAGAGTAAAATAAAAGTAATACAGGTAAGAGATAGAAAACCACCCGATCTGATTTTTTGAAATGATCTGTTCAGATTCTCAAAAATATTTTGAATAAGCGCAGACTTATTACTGGAAAATGAGGAAATACAGCCTTTAGGCTTAACACCAGTATTGGTGATAGAAAAAAAGATTTCGGTTCTCATTGGATTTGGTTTCAAAAGGTATCGATTCGTCGTACTTAGGTAAAGATATGGGGAAACCCTTATTTATTGGAAAATAAGTGGATAAAGCTTTTATCAATAAAATAAATTTATATAAATCAAAAAATGGTATTGCTTTTTACTGGAAATCAATATGTTTAGGTAGATGATTCAAACGAACCTGGTTAAATATAGAAATCATAAAGAAGCTAATTGCGGGATAAAAAACGTATTTCTACGTAATATTTTCAAGGAAGTCAACTTTTTTGCTTCCAAATTTGCTTTTTCGATAGTAAACATTATATATTTGTTGTTAAGTGTAAATACGCATTCATTAATTGCAAAACACTTACCTCTGTAATAATCCACCTTTCCTTCGAAATTCTCCACGTTTTATTATTTCCTCTACTATCCTTTTTGTTTTGAAAACCGTACCCTTAATCCAACACCTTAGTATTTGCTTATTTCAAAACATTAAAACATTTTCAAAATGAAACGGATTTTTACACTTT
>JANOIQ010000264.1:0-2767 GCA_031407835.1 Chitinophagaceae bacterium | reverse complement strand
TACAAGAGCTGAAATATTTTACAGGAAGCAGGGATGGAAAGAAGTGGGTATACATGGAAAGGGGGAGATTAAATTTGAGATGACCAATGCCGAATGGAAAATCAAACGTACAGGAGAGTCCCGACGCTAAAGGCCGGGATGCAGACCAAAAGCATCTGCATGACACAACAGAAGCTGAACATTGAACAAAACGATGACTATATAAAAACTTAACTTTACAACCATTAACAATGCAAACAATTGAATTAAACATGAAAGAAAAAGTGCAGGAAGCCTGGGGTAAAAAGCCGCTTATCATCAGCGGACCATGCAGTGCTGAAACCGAAGAACAATTAGTGGCAACCGCACAACGGTTAGCCGCAACCGAAAAAGTAGATGTGCTGCGTGCAGGCATCTGGAAACCACGTACCAAACCCGGCATGTTTGAAGGTATTGGTGCCAAAGGATTACCGTGGTTGCAAAAAGCAAAAGCATTAACAGGGTTACCTACTACTGTTGAAGTGGCAACCGGTAAGCAGGTGGAAGATGCATTGACTTTTGATGTGGATGTATTATGGATCGGAGCAAGAACAACAGTGAATCCATTTAGTGTACAGGATGTGGCAGATGCATTGCGTGGTGTGGATATTCCTGTGTTGATTAAAAACCCGATCAATCCTGATTTGGAATTGTGGAGTGGTGCAGCAGAACGTGTAGCCCGTGCAGGTGTAAAACAAATCGGGTTGATTCATCGTGGATTTTCATCGTATGGTAATACTGAATACCGTAATGCACCAATGTGGCATTTGGCCATTGAAATGAAGCGCCGCAATCCGGGTATGATCATCATTAATGATCCATCTCATATTTGCGGACGAAGAGATATTTTATTAGAGACTGCACAAAAAGCAATTGATCTTGACTTTGATGGTTTGATGATTGAAAGCCATATTGATCCTGATAATGCCTGGAGTGATGCAAAGCAACAGGTAACTCCTGAACGTTTGGCAGAAATGCTGAGCAGCATCATCTGGCGTAAAGAAGATGTGGCATCAGAAGAGTATCATGCGGCATTGGAAAAATTACGTCAGCAGATCAATCATCTGGATGATGAGTTGATGCAGATACTTGGACAGCGTATGAAAATTGCTGAAGGAATAGGACAGTACAAGAAAGATAATAATATTACCATCCTGCAAACAAACCGCTGGAACGAGATACTGGAAAGAGCATTTAAAGAAGGTGAGCATAAAGGGCTAAGTAAAGAATTTATTACCAAGTACCTGGATGCTGTACACATGGAAAGTATCAATCATCAGAAGAAGATATTGGATAGCTGAGTTGGAAGTTTGTAGTTAGAGGTTTGTAGTTGCGGGCTTTTGGATAACTATCTGGCTTCTGTTGCGTCGCACATTTGTACGATGATAATTCTATTCTGATTTGCTTTTATTGTGAAATTGTAATTAATGAAACGAATCATTATTGCTATTAGCCTTTTATTAATTTCAGTTTTTCTGAGTTGGGCAGGTTACTGGTTTTTCAATAACAAGTATTTTGCCCAAACTGATAAGCCGATAACAATGCAATTTCACTATATGCGGTACGCATGTGGAGATTGTTATCCACAGTGGAACGCAGATAGCATAGTTGAATATCAATCGAACGGAGTTAGTTTTTTAAACAAGGATATGCAGATTTATTTTAAAGGGATAAAGCTGGATGATCAATTAAATGAAAGAAATTGGAACTGCATCATATGTTCACAGTTTTTTATTAAAGGGAAAATTGGAAAAACTTTAAGCGGGAGATATAGATTTGATGCGGAGGCCTATAAGATCATTAAGGACACAGCCTGTTGTAATAATTAGTTAGAATGAAAAGACTTACATATAAATTTTCAACTGCATCAGTTGATTATTATTTAAACGGGAGTATTACGCAGCTAAAAAATGTGGTTGATAAAACGCATACGATCATCATTACGGATGAGAATGTTTTTAATGCCCACACCAAGCGCTTTAAAGGCTGGAATACCATTATTTTAAAAGCAGGGGAAGAATTTAAGATTCAGCCAACAGTTGATACGATTATTGAAGAGCTGATTGAAATGGGTGCCGACCGTAAATCAACTTTGGTTGGTGTTGGCGGCGGAGTGATTACTGATTTGACTGGTTATGTTGCATCGGTGTACATGCGGGGTATTAAGTTTGGGTTTATTCCAACTACTGTTCTGGCAATGGTTGATGCAAGTATTGGAGGTAAGAATGGAATTGATGTAGGAGTATATAAAAACATGGTGGGCATCATCCGTCAGCCATCGTTTATTTTGCATGATATGTCTCTCCTCAAAACACTTCCGCAAAGTGAATGGGAAAATGGATTTGCTGAAATAATCAAACATGCCTGTATTAAAGATGCAGCCATGTTCAAAGAGCTCGAAGCAAATTCATTAAAGAGTTATCAAAGCAAGAAGAACCTGGTTGCAGAACTGATCAAACGTAATACATTGATTAAAACTAAAGTGGTACAGCAGGATGAATTTGAAAATGGTGATCGAAAGCTGCTCAACTTTGGTCATACATTGGGACATGCTATTGAGAATATGTATGAGTTGTCGCATGGACAGGCCATTTCAATCGGCATGACCTATGCCTGTCATATTTCTGAACAACTCACAGGGTTTAAACAAACAGAGAAAATAACTAACTTACTAACGAAGTATGGGTTACCAACTTATGCTGAGTTTGATAAAAATAAAGCATTTGATATTCTGCAGAAGGATAAAAAG
>JANOIQ010000251.1:0-5865 GCA_031407835.1 Chitinophagaceae bacterium | reverse complement strand
CTTTTGCAGGAGAAAAGGTTTCTGAAGTATATGAGGGCAACCAGCGATTTGATTTGATACTTCGCTTTGATGAAAGCAACAGGGGCAACCTTGAAAAAATAAGTAACACATTAATTGATACAAAAGACGGTGTGAAAATACCGCTTAACTATGTTGCTAATATTGTTTCTACAACCGGCCCTAATACAATTAACCGGGAAAATGTGCAACGTAAAACTGTTGTATCGGCAAACGTTGCCGGGCGTGACCAAAAAAGTGTAGTGGATGAAATAAGGCAAAAAATTGAAACTAACATAAAGCTGCCAGAAGGTTACAGAGTAGAATATGGTGGTCAGTTTGAATCAGAATCAGAAGCATCCAAAACATTATTGCTTACATCGCTGCTTGCATTGGTAGTAATTTTCTTTCTGCTTTATATGGAGTTTAAGAATATAAAAATCTCAACTATCATTTTATTGAATTTGCCATTGGCTTTGATCGGTGGTGTGTTAAGTGTATGGCTTACATCAGGCATACTAAGCATTCCTGCCATCATTGGCTTTATTACGTTGTTCGGAGTAGCAACAAGAAATGGTATCCTGCTGGTTTCGCATTATAAAACATTAACAGCAGAGGGTATGCCTTTGTATGAAACCATCATACAAGGTTCAAAAGACAGGTTAAGCCCTATACTGATGACGGCATTAACAGCAGGGCTTGCACTCATTCCATTAGCAATTGGCGGCGATTTACCAGGCAATGAAATTCAAAGCCCGATGGCAAAAGTGATTTTAGGGGGCTTGTTAAGTTCTACACTGATGAATTTATTTATTGTACCTATTGTTTATTTTTTAGCAACCAGAAAAACAGAAAAAATATGAAACAACTTTCGCTTTATATTATCAGTTGTTTTTTTACTGTAGCCGTCATTGCACAAAATGATGCGGACAGTGTAGTAAAACAAGTAGAAAGAAACAGCAAATCTATCAAGTCAAACAAAAAGTATTGGCAGGCAAAGCAGGCAGAATATAAAACCGGGCTTACTCCATACGACCCAACTGTTGAGTTTGATTATTTGTTTGGTTCACCCGTTGGCGCAGGTAACCAAAAAGATTTTAGCATTACTCAACGGCTGGATTTTCCAACAGTGTATAAGAAGAAGAAACAACTGTCAGCACAACAGATAGCACAAACGAAATTACAGCAACAAGTGTATCGGCTTGATGTTTTGCTGGAGGCAAAGCTGCTGACTTTACAGGTTATTTATCTCAACAAAAAAAATGCAGAGTTGAACCGAAGGTTAGCCAATACACAAAAACTCGTACAGGATTATCAAAAGAAATTGGATAAAGGTGAGGTCATTATTCTTGATGTAAACAAAGCAAAACTGCAGTTGCTCAATATAAAAAATGAAGTAAAGCTGAGTGAAAATGAAAAACAGGTACTCCTTGCCAAAATTACTGAGTTAAACGGAGGCATAGCCATTGCAGTTAATGATACAATTTATCCCATCACTCCAACCATTCCTGATTTTGAAATATTAGACAGCAGCATTGAAGCAAACGACCCGATTATAAAAGTGTATGAACAGGAAAAGAGAATATGGCAGCACCAGATTGCAGTACAAAAAGCCATGAACCTGCCAAAGATTGAAACCGGCTATCATTCACAGAGCATATTGGGGCAGAGCTATAAAGGCTTCCATACAGGTATTACCATTCCGCTATGGGAGAATAAGAATAAAACTAATGTAACAAAAAGCAATCTTGAATATGCAGCTTCCAATGCAGAAACACATCGTTTAAATCATCGTCTTGAAAACAAACAATACTATGAACTGCTGGATGTACGATTGAAAATGGTACAGGAATATAAAGAATTGCTGTCAACACTTAACAATACAACCCTGTTAAATAAAGCACTTTTGCTTGGACAAATTACGATCATCCAGTACTTCTATGATGAGAGTTTTTATTTTACGGCCTACGATAAATATTTGCAGGCTGAGTGGGAATTCCAACAGGCTGTGGCGAGGTTGTATAAGTTTCAGTTGTAAGTTTATAGTTCTTAAATCAACTGAAGTATGAGCAATGCCGAAACAAACTATTCTCTGAAAGAGCTGGTCAATTACTTTTTGAAACTTGGCTCAACAGGTTTTGGAAGGCCGGTAGCATTAGTAGGCTATATGCACCGTGACCTTGTTGAAAATCGGAAAATGAGGCGTTATATTTGTGTCAGGCTTCGGTGCCTTGCAACCATACTCAGGCACAAGAAGCCAGCGCTCTTTCCCACTCCTCATCCTATAGCTATCGGATCTTGCGTCAGACTTACTATTACTTAACCTTTATATACTTGCTCCGTTATGTGTGATAGCGATTCTCAGGCGATGTCTCTGCCAACGGCTTTGTGCGTTTGCTGCAGGACTCGCCGTTGCTGATTTTTTATTGATGTTGATTTTACCCTTTAATACAGCGACCCGATAGCTATCGGATGCCACAGCCCAACACACTTGGCTTTCCTGACACATCGCCTATGAACGTTCTTTTACTATATTTATTTACCCGGCGGGGAAGGAAGCGCCATTCTGTGAAATTTAAAAATCTTTCAATGCGAATGTTAGATAAATGGGATACCATACAAGCAGAACAATAATAAAAGCAATCCCAGTTTTTTTTTTCACTCTTAGTTCCAAAAATAATAGTCAATAAAGAAAACAATAAGATCAAAAGCGGGCTATATATCAAACAAAACTCATGTAAGAAAGGAAAAGCTCCAAATACATTTATTGGCACTTTTAAAATAAATCGGAAAAAAAATAAAAGCATAGGTAAGTAAAACAAAAAAGTTATCCCTATAAAAAAATGTAAAAAAATTGGTTTCATAAATTTTTAGCTGTTGTTGCCGTCCCCTCTAACTAACTTTTTGTATGTTATTAACTACATGTTGGCGGGGACGCCAACATGAGCAAGGCTATTCTTTTAGCTTTACACCTAATTTATATTTCTCCTTTCGTATTAATTTTTTATTCTCATAGTAATACCAATCACTCTCTTTCAAAGGTTCAAAATACTTCAATACTTCAATTCTAACTAAATTTCCACTATAATCATAGACAGAAACATATTTCTTTAAAGTGTCTAGAGATTTAGAGTAAAATCCAGAGGATTTAATATCCTTTTTATTATTGTAAATAACAAAACTGGATGCCCCTTCGCAATCATGCAATTTTATCAAAATATAACTTGAGTCTCCAAAAAAATATTTTAAAGTATCAGTACATTTTTGGGGCGTTAAGTAAATGTCAAACTCGCTAAAATATATAACGTTGTGTTGAGAGTAGCTTTCACTATATATACTGAACAAAAAAAATAATATTTTAATAGATCTGTATCTCATTTTTTTAGTATCGACTTGATAGTAACATTGCGTATTACGAAACTAAGAATTAAGTTAATATACTCTGGCTGATTTCTAACGGCTGCTGAAAATATTACTGCAAGGAACGAAAAAAGCCTCCGCATATTTACGAAGGCTCTAAGCTTATTAAAAAGAATTCTACACTGCAAAACTTGTTCCGCAGCCGCAGGTTTTACTTGCGTTGGGATTGCTGAAAGTAAAGCCACGGTTATTCAAACCATTGTCCCAGTTAATTTCCATACCCAGTAAATACATGCCCTGTCCTTTATCCATGATGCATTGAACACCGCCAATTTCAAACAGCTCATCATTCACATCTTTTGTATCAAAATCGAGTACATAAGTAAGTCCTGAACAGCCACCACCCTTTGCTCCTACCCGCAGGTATTTACCTTCAGGTTGCTGGGTATATAACCGTTTGATTTCAGTGATTGCCGATTCTGTAAAGTTTACAGGGTTTGCGTTAATTGTTTCCATACTTCAAATCTTTATACGGCAAATTTACAAACAATCCGGGTTCTTTCAGCCTCTTCGTTTCATCAGTACCATTTCAGGCACAAACACCTATTTTTGCCCCAACTCAACAACCATGGATCCAATCTATTATTATCTTATTGGCGGTACGCTTGTTCTTTCCGTTGCATTAATCCTTTACCTGCGATTCAAGGGAAGAAAAGAATTACTGGAAGAACAACAGGAAGTACAGCAGCAGGCAATCAGGCAACCTGTTCGTTCTGTAACAAGTTTAAACCCTGACATGGTTCGCTTACAGTTACAGGCTTATGAACGTCTGAGCATCTTATGTGAGCGTATTGGTCTCACAAACCTGATTGGAAAATTTCCCATAAACGAAATGTCTGCTGCTCAACTGCAATATGAAATGGTGCAAATGATCAAGACAGAGTTTGAATACAATGTCAGTCAGCAGTTATATGTTTCACCGGCTGCATGGGATGGTATTAAGAATTTTAAAGATCAGAATATTTATATCATTAACCAGTTACATGCCATGCTGCCTCCCAATGCTAATGGAATGGATCTGAGTAAGAAAGTTGTTGAACTGTTATCGCAGGAAGAAAATGTTTCCCTGCAGAATATTGTTGCAACCCTGATCAACAACGAAGCCAAACAACTGATGAGTTAAGATTGTAAACCGAACTGACGTTTATGGAAGAAAAGAAACTTTACACCGATTCAGGTATTGAACTGAAAACTCTTTACACTGCTGCTGATCTCTCTTCTTTACCTCCTCTTGAGCAACCTGGTGATTTTCCGTTTACCCGTGGTGTGCAGCCCGATATGTATCGTGGAAAAATGTGGACGATGCGTCAGTACGCCGGTTTCTCTACTGCCGAAGAAAGCAATAAGCGTTATCATTATTTACTGAGCCAGGGTGTGATGGGTTTAAGCGTGGCGTTTGATCTCCCCACACAGATTGGTTACGACAGTGATCATGCGTTAAGCGAAGGAGAAGTGGGGAAAGTGGGTGTGGCCATCGACAGCATTGAAGATATTCAAACACTGTTTAAAGGAATTAAACTGGAAGATGTGTCTACTTCCATGACCATCAACGCAACTGGTTTTATTCTGCTCGCCTTTTATGTGGCATTGGCCAAACAGCAGGGAGCTGATCTGAAAAAAATTACTGGTACCATACAGAATGATATTTTAAAAGAATACGCAGCAAGAGGAACGTATATCTATCCTCCCAAACCGAGCATGCGAATCATCACCGATATTTTTGAATGGTGCAGTACAGATTTACCCAAGTGGAATACCATCTCCATCAGCGGTTATCATATCCGTGAAGCAGGCAGTACAGCCGTGCAGGAAATAGCTTTTACATTAGCTAACGGTAAAGCCTATGTAAAAGCAGCTCTGGAAAAAGGATTGGATATAGATGTGTTTGGTAAACGTCTCTCCTTCTTCTTTAACGCACATAATAACCTGTTTGAAGAAGCAGCCAAGTTCAGGGCAGCAAGAAGAATGTGGGCACAAATGATGAAAGAACTCGGAGCAAAAGATCCCAAAGCCATGATGCTCCGCTTTCATACACAAACAGGCGGTAGTACATTAACTGCACAGCAACCGCTCAATAATATTTCGAGGGTAACTATTCAAACGTTGGCAGCGGTGCTGGGAGGAACTCAATCGTTACATACAAATGGTTATGATGAAGCATTGAGTTTGCCAACAGAGGAAGCAGCAAGAATTGCCCTGCGTACACAACAGATTGTTGCCTTTGAAAGTGGCGCAACAGATACCGTTGATCCACTGGCAGGCAGTTATTATGTGGAGGCTCTTACCAATGAAATAGAACAGAAAGCTTGGGAACTGATTGCAAAGATTGATGTAATGGGCGGCAGCGTAAGTGCCATTGAGCAGGGTTTTATACAGGAAGAAATTGCACGAAGTGCGTATGAATACCAGCGGAATATTGAAAACGGTTCTAAAATAATTGTGGGCGTA
>JANOIQ010000244.1:0-2334 GCA_031407835.1 Chitinophagaceae bacterium | reverse complement strand
GGAGATATTGATGAACAGGGAAGTGAAAGATGTGAAATCAGAAAACGAAAAACCCTCCGACGCAAAAGCTATGGCGGGTAAATGGAAAATTGAACTCAGCAGCGGAGAAATAATGGAAGCTGATTTTGTTTGTATTGCCAGTGGAGGCTTTCCAAAACTGCAGCAATTTGAGTGGTTAAAAGAAACCGGACATACGATCATTCCACCTGTTCCATCTTTATTCACTTTCAATATTCCAAATCATCCCATTACAAAACTGATGGGGTTGAGTGTGCCTGATGCTACAATTAAAATTCAAGCAACCAAATTAAAAAACACAGGCCCTTTACTCATTACTCATTGGGGAATGAGTGGACCTTGTGTATTAAAATTATCTGCCTGGGGTGCAAGAGAATTACAGGAAAAGAATTATGACTTTGCAATTTTAGTGAACTGGTTAAATGACAAAAAAGAACAGGAGCTGAAAGATGAACTGCAGTTGATCCGCAAACAAAACGGATCACAAAAGATCAGCAATAATAATTTATTTCAACTGCCGAACCGGCTCTGGCAATTCCTGTTACAGGAAGCGGGTGTAAAAGAAGAATGGCGCTGGGCCGATCTTCCATCGAAAGAACAAAACAAATTGATACAGTTGTTAACTGCTCATGAATTTCATGTAAAGGGTAAAACAACTTTTAAAGAAGAGTTTGTAACAGCAGGCGGAGTTGATCTGAAACAGGTTGATCCCAATACTATGCAGAGTAAACTGCAGCCGGGTTTATTTTTTGCCGGTGAAATACTCGATGTGGATGGTGTTACTGGTGGCTTCAATTTTCAGCATGCCTGGACCAGTGGATTTATTGCTGGCAAAACAATTGCTGCCTTGAAATAGAAACGCTGATGACGCTGATTGGAGCGGATGGGTACGGATAAAATATGTGAAAAGCTTGTATAGGAAAATAATCAGCTTTGATCAGTAAAAATCTGTGCCATCCGTGTTTCTATCCTTAACTTTAAGAAAACCAACTCTACATGTCATCCCGCAGAAGTTTCTTACGAAACATCACCGCCACCACAGGTGCGTTTACTTTTTTGCCACTTACTAATTCATTGTTTGCAAAAGAAGCTGAGAAAAAACAGCAGCAGTTTCAATCGTTGCATCCGGATGATGCATTGACCGATGAAGATTTTTGGGGATGGGTAAAAGAACAATATACTGTTTCGCCCAATTTGTTAAATCTCAACAATGGTGGTGTAAGTCCTCAGCCGAAAGTAGTGCAGGATGCACATATCCGTTTTTATCAGTTCAGCAATGAAGCACCCTCTTATTATATGTGGCGTACATTGGATGAAGGCCGTGAAGCCCTGCGCAGTAAGCTTGCTGAGCTGGCGGGATGTGATGCAGAAGAATTAGCCATCAACCGCAATGCAACAGAAGGACTGAACACAGTCATCTTTGGTTTGAATTTAAAAGCTGGTGATGAAGTAGTATTAGCCAAACAGGATTATCCCAACATGATTAATGCATGGAAGCAACGGGAAAAAAGAGATGGAATAAAATTAGTTTGGTTAAACTTAAATCTGCCTGAAGAAAGTGATGACGCCATTGTGCAGCAATATGTAAAGGCATTTACTTCCCGAACAAAAATTGTACATGTAACGCATCTCATTAACTGGACGGGTCAGTTTCTTCCCATTAAGAAAATTGCTGACGAAGCACATAAGCGGGGTATTGAAGTAATCGGCGATGGGGCACATTCATTTGCACATACTGATTTTAAAATTCCTGATTTGGGTTGTGATTATTTTGCCACATCATTACACAAATGGTTATGTGCACCATTCGGCAGTGGATTACTCTGGATCAAAAAAGAAAAGATCAAAAACATTTGGGCATTGTTAAGTAATAACGAACCCGATGGAACTGATATCCGCAAGTTTGAATCACTCGGCACAAGATCTTTTGCCAGTGAAATGGCCATTGGCAATGCAGTTGATTTTCAAAACGTCATCGGTTCAAAACGTAAAGAAGACCGCCTTCGTTATTTAACCGATTACTGGAACAGCAGGGTAAGCGATCTCAAACGGGTATCTTTTCTTCAGCCAAAAAATAAACAATTCTATTGTGCTATTTCCAATATTTCCATTGAAGGAATGAAGCCTGCTGATGTAGCCGGAACATTACATACAAAACATAAAATTCATACAGTAGCCATTGATTGGGAAAACATTCATGGTGTAAGAGTAACGCCGCATGTGTACACATCCACAAAAGATCTTGACAGGCTGGTAACAGCCATCCGGGCAATGGCAGTTTAAATTATTTTATTTTCAATCTCTCAATCCCCTCCT
>JANOIQ010000237.1:0-6342 GCA_031407835.1 Chitinophagaceae bacterium | reverse complement strand
CTACAGGCTTTTGGCGAGTCAATGTTTCGCTGATTGGGTATTTCACGATGACAACCCATGTTCAGTCGTCCGGTTGCTGTTTGCCTGCCTGTCGGCAGACAGTTTTTTTTTGTAATGAATAATGATTGATGAATTGATTTTTCTGCTCATGTTGGCGTCCTCGCCAACGTGCAGTTAACAAAATATAAAAGGTTAGTTGGCGGGGATGCCAACAACAGGTAATTCTCCAACTGCACAAAGCCTCGAAAGTTTGGAGCAAGCCATGAGCCTCTAACGTCCTGAAACAGGTTGAAATGAAATTGTGTAACTCTAAATCAGGCAACTCATGATAATTGACAAAATATTAATTACGCAACCCAATTTGTTTTACTCTTTACCTGATTTTTAATTGGTATCTACTCAATCATAAATTTGTAACCCCTGCCATGTACGTTAATAAATTTAAAGGAGTTCTCATCGCTTAACTTCTTACGTAATTTAGACACCAGTACATCCACATTTCTGCTGATCACCACTATACCTTCATCTTCCCAAATTTCTTTCATCAGTTTCTCCCTTTCTACGGTTTCATTGATGTTTTCTGCAAATATTTTCAGTGCTTTTGTTTCCTTTTCCGAAAGCGTAATAGTTTTATGCTCACTTGTAAGAACATTATTATCTGTATAAAAACGAAAGCTTCCTAATTGTATATAATCAGTATGATCTAAGATTGGTTCTGTCTCTTCTTTTTTCCGAAACTTGTCTTTCATATAAAAGCCAAGAAAACTCAAAGGAATAATCAACAGCAACAGCCAAAAGAAATTAAACTTATTTTTCTTCAGCAATTCAATTTCAATCACATAACAACCAACCTCCAGCGTACGGCCCCTGCAGGGTGTTAAATCGCCTGTTTGGTTATTTATTTCGAATGCAAAGACGGTTTCATTTTGTTTACAATTCCTCAAATTCACGATATAATCGTTTCCCAGCCCGTTTTTTTTAAATTCCCGCTGAACTAAATTGATGAGTGTATCTGAAATAAAACCAAAGTGATTTTGAAAAGAGATCTGGTAGGTGGTTTCATTTAATTTCTTAACCGGGAGCACCCGGGATGAAGAATCATTCGCTGTGAGCAAAAGCTGATGTCCTAAATTACGCAATACAACTTCTAAATGCTTTTCAGGGATCTCATTTTTTTTAGTGATAAATGCAACAGCAGAAATCAACATAACAATTATCATGATTGAAGATCCAAACAGAATAAATGGCTTCATGTGTGCAAAAATAATCTAATAAAGCCCAGTTTTCGGTGGTTTTACAAACGTTTTACGTATCCTTTACAACTCTTTACTATTAAAAAGCTGCGGGCTAATAGACAACTGATAGCTTTACTTCATTGTTTCACCAAAACATTAAGTAATGAAAATCTACAGCCTTGCTTTTTTGCTCCTTCTTCATCCGATAGCTATCGGATTCCCCTTTGTCTTTCCAATCACGCATAGTGAGCAAAAAACAAACACAAATAAGCCGGGGGTTGCAAACATCGTTTTTAAATCTGCTGATGGCGGACAAACATGGCAAGACATTAGCGAAGGGCTGCCCGGAGATAAGCTGGAGGGTAGCCTCTTTGTAAATGATCGTGGGTTCTATTTACGTACCGGTAATTATATTTATCATAGTAAACCAAACAACAAAGCGCCTTTTTGGGAGAAAGAGATTTTCCCTGACGACCATAGCAACATTGCTCCTGGTAAGTCTGGGATATTTGCATACGATTACCACCAGGGTCAGTTTAGGCAAAAAATAAACGGATCGGGTGAATGGTCGACTATATATGAGAATTTTCAGTTGAAAGGGATAATCGACGTTTTTGAAACTGCCGGAGGCACTGTTTTCATCGTTTGCGACCGCGGCCGCGGCCTTTTTAGATCCAATGACAATGGAAAAAACTGGAAAGAAGTTACTCGTGGCGTATGGAAATTGGCAGAGTCAAACGGTGTGCTGATGGCGAACAGCATCAATGGGATAATAAGATCGACCGATGATGGCAAAACCTGGGAGACTGTGATCAGTGAGGGCGGTGTGGGCATCGATATAGCACCCATCGATGGTGGATTCGCTGCTATCACTTTCAATACACAGTCGGACACCAGAAGAGTGCGAACTTCCTACGACGGTGGTAAAACCTGGAAGGCCATCGATGCCGATCTTCCACCGAGTATGATGATTTCCTCCATTATCCAGATGGGTGATTATTTCTTTTGTGGTCATCCCAACGGCATTTACCGATCAGGAGATAAGGGGAAAACATGGCAATTGATACTTCCTTCAATAGATGGTAAGGTCTTCAATTTATCTGTTTCAGGCAATGTGATTTATGCCATACCCAGTGCTGGAGGTTGTTGAAAACTCCGATTAACATTCATCCTTTGTTTAAAATTACCTCAAGTGGCGGATAGGGTTAGAAAGACTAAAGTCTGTTGGTAAATTAATCCCGATGTAGAATAAACAGGAAAAAATTAAATAAACGCAAATGACCAAAATCATACTGACCTGATGAGCAGGATTACTAAATAGAATAATAGATCAAACTGTTGCAATTATAGCAAAATGAATCAAATGATTTTTTTTGGAGAATGTTCATACTCATTAAAGTCGATAACCTATAAAGTTAAAGCTACTTCAAAAAAGAAGTAGTTCATATTAGCCATGCGCTCAACAAGGCGGTTTCGCAATGTGGCGTGGCGACGAATATATGCTCAACTTTTTGTTCGCTATTCAGCTTCAGTTCAAGTCGAAGAATAACCCCAAGCAATAGAATAAACAATGATCCCGGTAGCTATCGGGATTTAATTATAAATTTAGCTGCGGTTACGGGCTGACGATTTTCAAATACCGACACATCACCAAGCCGTGTACGTTGGGGGTAATGCTACATGACTACCTTACTGAAATTAACAGACGGCAATAAATGATAGAAGTTTTACGACAACATATTATCAGCAGACTTGGAAACGACATTGATAATTTAGAAACCGTTTTAAGTTACTTTAAACCCTTGCATTTTGATAGAAATGAATTTTTAGTTCAGCAAGGACAAGTTTGCAAACAGGTTTATTTTGTAGCCAAAGGTTGCCTTCAAGTTTTCGTTTACGACAACGATATGAATGAAACAACAAGAGACATTGTAACCGAAGGAACTTGGTGTTCTGAATTATTAAGTTTTGGAAGTGGAAACCCAGCCGGCGAAAATATCAGGACTGTTGAACCTAGTGACTTGTTAGCTATTGACAGACAAGGCTTTCAAAAAATGATGGAAACTGTACCACAGTTTGACAAAGTTTACAAACAAATTTTAGAGACTTCCTACGCCAACTCTGTTTATCGTATCAACACATTTGTTGCACTTTCTGCACTGGACAGAATAAAATGGTTAATGAAATTTAGACCCAAACTTATGACAAGGGTTTCAAGCAAACTCATTGCTTCTTATTTGGGCATCAACAAAGATGTTTTTAGCCGCCTAAAATCCAAATTATAAAACATAGACTTTTGTCATCGCCTGACAAGTTTTTACTTTTCATTTTTGCAGTATCATTCACAATTTAAAATTTCAAAAATGAAAGAGTATCTGTTATTGTTCAGAAATGCAAGTGCTGAAAATGGTTATTTAGCAACCAATCAGGATATGGCTGAAGATATGCCCAAATGGCAATCTTGGATTGGCAATATCGCATTGCAAGGCAAATTGGTTAACACTGCACCAATAGAATACACCGCATCTTTAGTAAGCAAAGAAGGCATTGAAATTGGACCACATAAAGAAAGCAACACAGTTTTAGTTTCAGGATTTTTAATCTGCAAAGCAGGCAGTTTGGAAGAAGTTCAGGAGTGGAGCAACACTTGCCCGATTTTAAAATATCCAAACAGTTCTGTAGAGATTAGACCTTTAATCCCTTTCCCAACAAACTAAAACTTTAACTATGGACAAAATCTTAAATTCAGGAAGATATATTTTTCCATTGTCGTTTTTATTGTATGTTGGTTTGCATCTTGGTAAGCCAGACGTTGGTGCTGCTTTTGTACCAGACTATCTTTCATTTCCATACTTTTGGAATTACTTTACATTGGTTTGCATTTTACTTTTTATAGTAAGTGCAGTAATTGCCAGGTTTGATAAATTGGCTTATTGTTTAATGGCACTTTATGTAATCTTTATGGCTTTTTTAGTTCACTTACCAAGAGCAATGGGACACGAATTAGACGCAACTGCAATGACAGCAAACCTTGACAGAGAAAAAAAACTTGAAATGGTAAATTTTTTTAGAAACATTATGGTAACAGGAGCATTGTTAGCATTTGCAAAGTTTGTTTCAAAAGACAAAAGAGTTATTGGTTAGACAGACCCCATCAGGCGCAGGCCTCTGCGCCTGATGCCAATGCGTTACTTGATTATATAATTAAGTAACTCTCTTCTTATCCTGATCTTCTTCCAAAAAAATCATTAAAAAATAAAAGATGTCTGACGTCTTAGCAACATCCTGACATCACTCCCGAATTTCGGAGAGCTTGTGTCAGGACTTTACAAAAGTCAGACACTTGAACAAAGGAGAGCCCATCGTAACCAACAGCATTTATTTTTCTTATCTTAAATTTACCTCTTGCTGCAAACAAAAGCAGGAATGCAAATGCAGCAATAACCAATTTAAATAATCAGTATGGAAATAGGAGTTGACAGTTTTGCCGCCATGATGAGTGGCAACAGCAGTAAATTAATCAATGATGCAGATGCACTGGCTCAGTTGCTTGAACGGATAGAACATGCTGACCATTCCGGTCTTGATATATTCGGCATTGGTGAACATCACCGAAAAGGTTTTCTTGATTCTGCACCAACTTTAATTCTTGCTGCTGCAGCAGCACGTACAAAACGCATTCGTCTTACAAGTGCAGTTACCGTACTCAGTGCGGCCGATCCCGTAAGAATCTTTCAAAATTTTGCAACACTCGATTTATTATCAGGCGGAAGAGCTGAAATGGTGGTGGGCCGTGGTTCTTTTATTGAAGCATTTCCATTGTTTGGTTATAAGCTGGAAGATTATGATGAACTGTTTGCTGAAAAACTGGAACTCTTACTTCAAATACGGAATAACGAATCTGTAACATGGTCAGGAAAGTTCCGTCCTGCATTGAAGAATCAGTCTGTTTATCCAAGACCCTTGCAGGATCCGTTCCCTGTATGGATTGGCGTAGGCGGTACACCTGAATCATTTGTTCGTGCAGGCACTCTTGGTCTTCCATTGATGGTGGCGATCATTGGTGGTGAAACACATCATTTTGCTCCGTTGGTAAATCTGTACAGGGAAGCAGGAAAAAGAGCAGGCTTCTTACCTGAACAATTGAAAGTAGGTATACATTCATTGGGCTATGTGGCCAACACAACGCAGGAAGCAATTGATGATTTTTATCCCGGCTATGCAGAGTCGATGACAAGAGTTGGTAAAGAACGTGGCTGGCCGCCGATGACAAAAGGCCGCTTCGAAAGCCAGGCAGGACCAACAGGTGCATTACTTGTTGGAAGTGCTGAAGATGTGGCCGAAAAAATTCTCCATCATTCCAAAGCATTGGGTGGAATTTCAAGGCTTACCTTTCAAATGGATACGGCCGAAGTATCGCATGAAAAACTGATGCAGGCAATTGAGTTAATTGGTAAGAAGATAAAGCCATTGGTGAATCAGTAATGTTTGAATGAAACAAAAAACAATCATTATCATTTTAGTTGTTATTGTAGTGCTTGGTATGTTATTTATGATCTGGACGGCAAAAAAAGCAAGAGAAAATTCTGATAAAATTCTTAACGACTTTCAGCGTGTTGATCAATCGCTGATAAAAACAAAAGACAGTTTAAAACAAGTGAAAGACAGTATTCATCCTTAACTAATCATTTCCATAACTATAATACCTTCTAACTTCATTAGCAAGGAAAAAATCAGCAATTGAAAACTTTTTTCGGGTTTGCAGCCAGGAACATTTTATACACGCTTTCTGAATTGTTGTGAAATAAGTTTAACAATACACTTTATACAATAAATCGATTGCTTAAAAGCGGGCATATAAATTGTACCTGTAGCAATTACGTATAAACGAACAAAGTGACTCAACATGAAGCAATCAATATGCTATCTTTTCATTATCCTCTTTTTAGTATCGTTTAAAACCGATAGCAGGGTTTATCTCGACAAATCTGAAGCAAAGGATGCGTTTGAATTCTTAAACGATATCAGAGTTAACCCCGGTCGTTATGCAAGGGAACTGCGGTTAAATAAAAATGCAAAGACAACTACAACAAAACTTGTTTGGAAT
>JANOIQ010000226.1:0-2753 GCA_031407835.1 Chitinophagaceae bacterium | reverse complement strand
GTTTTGCATTACTGTACCGCCTTCTCTCTTTTGGAGGAGGAAGGGAGGTGAGGCTTTTTTTGGCATACCTTTGCCTTTGCTGCAAACTAAGCTATCGCCACGACGATTCTGTCGGGGAGGAAAGTCCGGACAGCATAGAGCAACGCACCGGTGAAGAGCCGGGTCCTCAACTATAAATGTTGGGGAACAGAAAGTGCCACAGAAAATAACTACCGCACTTGTGTGGAAAAGGTGAAAACGTAGAGTAAGAGCCTACGGGTTATTGCAGTAATGTAATAATGGGGTAAACCTTGCGTGCTGAAATGCCATGTAAACCGTTGCCTGAGAACGGCTCGTTCGATGACGGAGGGTAGGCAGATTGATCCCACAGTGCAAATTGCGGGACAGATAAATGATAGCTCACGACAAAATCCGGCTTATCGGTTTGCAGTAATTTTTTATATCAGGCCACGCTTTAGCGTGGCCTGACCTTTTAGAAGTATCGCTCTTCCAGTATTCGTTTATGATGCAGGAAATGCCCAATCGTAACAAAGCCCAATGCTTTTACAGTGATGGGATTGTTATTGGCCGTTCCAACAGTATTCAATTCATTTTCAGAAAAACTGCTGAACAAAAATTCGGTGCTTTTTCTTACCGCTTTCATTTCATCAATCAATGATTGCAGACTTCGGTTGCTTACATCAGCAATTTCAGCATAGGCATTTTCATCAAAGCCACTAAGTGGAGCAGGGCTCTTTCTTGCAAACCACAATGCACGGTGGGCAAAAATCCTTTCTGCATCAATCATGTGCTGCAGTAATTGCTTTACTGTCCATTTACCTTCTGCATAAGCATAATCTGCTTTTGATTCGGGAATAGAATTTAAAAAAGCATCGACAACAGATGAGTTGTTTTGAAAAGCAGCATGCAGATCATCTTCCTGTACCTGCATTACATAGTTGTGATAAAACGAAGCGTAGTCGCTGCTGGCTGGTCTTGACATACAATAAATTTATAGCTCGTCAGACGCCCTCGTCGGACGAAAAAATGGTCAAACCTTTAAAACTTGATACGATCAAATTATTCTTGTTATATCAATATTCGTCCGACGAGGGCGTCTGAAGAAGTTTTATACTTTTCTTGATTTTTTCACTTTTGGTTTTGGCAATGGCTTCAGAACAGCCTGTGTTTTCTTTTCAGCTTTCAGTGTAGCAGCAATTTTTACTGATTCGTAAGCATTGATGATGCCACCAGTGCGACTGAAATCGCCGAAATTTTCTTTCTCTTCTGTACCCGGTTTCTTTACTTCAACATTTGGGTTCTGCACACCTTTTTCAATACAGTACTTCACCTGCTCAGGTGTAAGATCAGGAAAATAGGAGAGAATGAGTGCAGCTAAACCTGCCACAACCGGGCTTGCCATACTTGTTCCATCTTCAAACCGGTAAGCACTGCCGGCAGGAACAGTAGAATAAATTTCAACACCCGGTGCAAATACATCTACTTCTTTTTTACCATAGTTACTGAAAGTTGCAATCAGGCCCCCGGCTTTTGGATCGCCACTTGCACCAACTGTTATATAATTCGTTGCTTTTGTTTTTGTATCAGCAAAAACTGGATTGGGATAATTTTCTGTGCTGTCTACATTTTCATGATCATTACCTGCCGCATGCACCAGTAATACTCCTTTACTCATTGCATAACGCACAGCCTCATCCACCCATCTTTTTTCAGGTGAATATCCTTTGCCAAAACTCATGTTGATGATTCTTGCTCCATTGTCAACTGCATAACGGATGGCCAATGCAATATCCTTATCATATTCATCACCATCGGGTACAGCACGCAGCGACATAATGCGTACATCATTGGCAACACCATCTACACCTATACCATTATTTCTTGCAGCTGCAATAATTCCGCTTACATGTGTACCATGTAGGGGTGTACCTGCCATTACATCAGGATTGCCATAATAGCGATCATTAAAATCGTTGTAATTATCTTTTACAATTTCACCACGAAAATCTTTTGGAGGACTGTTCGGTGCTTCTGCTTTCTTTTCCTGACTTTTATAATAGGTTGCAAAATCTTCCATAATGCTGGTGTTCATTACTTCCATTGCATCAAATCCCCTGAACAACGCAAACATTGTTGACTTAGCATCAGACTCTTTTGAATTGGCGGGTTTAAACGCTACCAAATCATTGCCGGTATATTCTTTTTTGAAACGAGCCTGTATCAAACTATCTGCCTGACCGGATTTTTTATATAGTCCACGCAGAAATAAAATCTGCTGCTGGGCATCTGTTGCACCGGTTTCTATTTCATCCTGCAGCTTTTTAAAGATGCGGTATTCCTCTTTTTCTTTCGGTGATAATTTTGTTTCATCAACCGTGCCTGCATATTTGATTTTTAATGCGTGATACATACGGGCAGCTTCTGCTGAACCATCTTTTACATTACGGCCATCTTTTCCGCCAAGAAAATTCCAGCCATAAATATCATCCACATAACCGTTCTTATCATCATCAATACCATTACCCGGAATTTCTTTAGGATTACGCCAGAGTATAGATTTCAGATCTTCATGCAGTGTATCAATACCATTATCAATAACAGCAACGATTATTGTTGTGCTTTTGCGGTCTTTTAAAAAACCAAATGCCTGTTCCAGGCTGATGCCATAATAACCATCTGATGTTTTATCTTTCAGATGCCAGCCCTTCAGTTCATCTTTTGCAGATGTTTGGGCGAGGGTAGTGGTTACGGAC
>JANOIQ010000191.1:0-2842 GCA_031407835.1 Chitinophagaceae bacterium | reverse complement strand
AACTGCACTCAGTTATAAAAACATTAAAAAAATGGAAGCAGAACTGGAAGGCGCACAGCTGGCCAAAATCCCTGTGTACCTGCAATCCATGGGCATGCAGATCATTCTTTGTGCACTTGCTTTCTTTGCCGGACGAAGTGAAAAACTGACGATCTCCTTAACAAGTAAGTTTACAGCAACATCTATTGGAGCATCTGTTGGCCTTGTTGTTTTGGCATTGGGACTTGCATGGCTCTCACAGAAATTCTCAACAGAAAAAGATGAAAGCACTTTACACCATATTTTACCTGATACTGGTGTTGAACGGCTGATCTGGATACTTGCCTGTGTGGTTGCTGCTTTTTGCGAAGAATATATTTACCGTGGTGTGCTGTTCAATATGATTTCAACCATGGTCATTCCTTATACAGTTTATATATGGGCACCGGCAGCTATTTTAAGTGCTATTGTATTTGCTTTTGGTCATGGAACACAGGGCGAAAAAGCGATTATACAGATCATCCCCTTTGCAATAGGTTTTCAATTTCTGTACTGGATTAGCGGAGGGTTGTTATTACCTATGATTGCTCACTTCATTTATAATATTTTGGTAGAGTTGTTATTTGGTGAGAAGATTAAGAGGGATGCGGAAGGTTGAGTTTGAAGTTTATAGTTTGTAATTAGACCCGATTTTATTTTTTCTCAGCTCCCCATCAGCTAGTTGCTAACTTTCATCTTTGCCTATTTGGAGACCTTGCTGGCTAAGAAGTATTATTTACACGGGTTTTTAGGCAACGTACTCCAGCCTTCTTCCGGCACATCTTCAATTCTTAAACAATCAGGTACTTTATTAAATTCAAGTACCGAGTAATGCTCATGATTTTCTTTTAAAACTTCAAGAAAAATATAACCGTTCCTGTTTGTGGTAAATCTATTTAAATCACTAGTTCTTCCCTTAAATTCCTTTTTCTTAATAGTATATTTAAAATAATAAGTTGTTTTTCTTCCTGGTTCAGTTCTGTCGTAGATTTTACCGACTGTATAAATTTTTCCCTTCTTTGATAAATAAATAGAATTGATTATTCCAAATATTGCTAAAGCAATAAACAATCCAATAATTGTTTTAGCTATGATACCTTCCATATTAAAATCAATTGTTTTTACCACTTCATAAAAATATCAAATTGAGCTTGTATTTGATCACAACCTTTTTCTCAGCAAAGTCTCCGCCTCGGGACATTGCGTATTACGAAGCTAAAATGCAGAAGCCTGAGTTTGAAGTTAACTATCTCTTTAAGTACACTTCTTACATCATACATCCAACATACTCCTCACCACCCTATCTTCTCTCCCCAATCACCCAATCCAAAATATTTATTAAGCGGAATGTTTAAACCAAGCTGGTTGTAAGCAATATTATTCTGCAAGTGAGTCCGTGCATAACGTAACTGAAGTTTGGGAAGAATCATACCAATACCCAATGAGAATCCGGTTAATCCATTGGCGGAATTATAGATCTTCAATTCTTTTCCACGCAGAATATTATAAGCTGCTGTTACTTCCACCCGCTGACCAATCAGGATTTGTGTAGAGAAAACAAAATGCTGAAACAATTTATTAAACGTAAACTTCTTATTGTTTACATTACCGATTCCGTTATCATTATTAAACACTGTATCGTTATAAAAGATATTAAACCGATGCAGGTGATGTGCTGTTACTGAAAACTGAATGGGTGCTTTTGCCAATCGTTTGGAGATCCCCACCTGCAGATCAAAGGGCAACTCTTCCGGTTCAGCAGGATTATAACGCTTCAGCTGTCCGCCCATATTTACCGCCACCACACTTGCCTGTAACAGGTTTGCTGAATCGCTATACAATACTCCCACATCAGCAGCAATCGCACTCGAACGGTAAATGCCATAGTTGCTGGCAAGATATTTAATCGTTAATCCATACTTCCACCTGTTGATGTATTCCCGGCTGGCAGAAAGTTGAATAACAAAATCGCTTGGCTTGTAACTGCCCAATATATTTCCGGCTGCATCTGTTTGCTGTGTATTGCCATAATCAAAAAACAAAATACCCGCTGCGAAATTGGTTTGCAGTTTGGGATGACGGTAGGCAAGCATCCAGTGTACATTCTTTACACCTGCATACAATGAATTAAAATTGGCCACCATCTGCGTATGCATGGTTGAATCGAGCTGGGCCGGGTTTTGAAACGCCAGTGAAAGATCATTTGATTGATTGCTGAGATTGATACCTCCCAATGCCGATAATTGTGGTGATGCAGGAAAACGTAAAAAATTGTACGCACTTTTTCCACCCAGTGTTTGTGAAAACAGGCTGGCAGAAAACAGGAAAGTGCTTATCAAAAAAAACAATCGAACCATACGGGGATGAATGACAGGCTGTAATTTACTTAAAACGTTTATAAGGATGCCAACCTTTGAAAGGCTGGCATCCTTATAAAAAAAATTCCCCCATGAAAATGGGGGAAACTCTTTAACCCTTAAAACAACCAACATGAAATAAAATTTCCTGTTTGTTGCAATATTAACAGGGAAATGTTTTCGTAGTTCACTCAAAAACGCAAACTTATTACGAACGGTCGTAATCCTTTATAAGTTGTTACCGCTCATACAAGAGCCAGGTCGAACACCTGCTGCATGGTCTTTATATAATGAAACTTCATGCCTTTGATATAGCTTGAATTGATTTCCTGCACATCTTTTTCATTTTGCCAGCACATGATCACTTCTTTAATACCGGCACGCTTTGCAGCCAGAATCTTTTCTTTGATTCCGCCAACCGGCAATACCTGTCCACGCAATGTAATCTCCCCCGTCATAGCTAAAAA
>JANOIQ010000185.1:0-3848 GCA_031407835.1 Chitinophagaceae bacterium | reverse complement strand
CAAGGGTGAGTTCAGGGCATTCTCTATAGCCTCTTGTGCACGGTTCTCTCCTTCTGCTACCGCACTTCCTAATATGGCGACACCTCCATTTTTCATAACGGTACAAACATCTGCAAAATCCACATTGATCTGGCCGGTGCTGTTAATTACATCGGTAATACATTTTGCAGCGGTTGCCAATACATTATCGGCTTTTTCAAAAGCCTCTTTCATTTTTAAATTACCAAACTGGTGACGCAGTTTATCATTGCTGATCACCAGCAATGTATCAACATAGTCTTTCAATTTATTAATGCCTTCCTCTGCCTGCAGAATTCTTTTCTTTCCTTCATATCCAAACGGAGTAGTTACAATACCAACGGTAAGGATACCGAGGTCTTTACAGATTTTTGCAATGATGGGAGCTCCACCTGTTCCTGTGCCACCACCCATACCTGCAGTGATGAATGCCATTTTGGTATTCACTTCAAGAATACGTTTGATTTCTTCCAGACTTTCTTCTGTTGCCTGGCGACCAATTTCAGGATTGGCACCTGCACCCAATCCCTGCGTTAAGTGTGGCCCCAACTGCACTTTGTTTGGTACCATACTTAATGCAATTGCCTGTGCATCTGTATTGCAGATAATAAAGTTTACTCCTTCAATAATCTGTGAATGCATGTGATTCACAGCATTGCTTCCACCGCCACCAACACCAATTACTTTGATGATGGATGACTTCTCTTTTGGCAGATCAAAATGTATCATAACTTTCCGGGTTTGTTAGGTTGTAAGTTTTTGTTTTAGCCGATAGTCAGTAGTAATTAGTCTTTAGTCAGTTTACAATCTACTAAGGACTATCGGCTCAAGACTTGTATTTAGAATTTCTTGTCTTCTTCTTCATTAAACATATCAATTAATCCATCTTTGATGCTATCCATAAATCCTTTCAGGCTTTTGCGTTTTTTAATGCGTACTGTATGTGTATCTGTTTGCTCATCATACACATTCATTACTTCAGCAACTACTTCTTTTATTTCAATGCCCTTCAGTTTGTTTTGTGTATTCTCATACACATTGTATCCTTTCAGTATTAATCCAATACAGGTTGAGTACATGGGCTTTGCCAGTTCATCAATATGTCCTGCTGCCAGATGCTCATTGGGGAAACCGATTCTTGCATTCAATCCGGTAACATATTCTGTTAACTGAATCAAATGTTTCAATTGTGAACCGCCACCTGTTAACACAATACCACCGTTGAGCATGCGGTTATCTAAACCCACCTGTTTTAAGTGATAGGTAACAAAATCCATGATCTCACTCATACGTGCCTGGATGATGTGTGCAAGATTCTTTACTGAAATTTCTTTTGGCTGCATACCACGGATACCCGGTATGGTGATGAATGCATTTGTTTTTGCTTCATCGGCCAATGCACTGCCAAACTGTACTTTCATCTGTTCGGCCTGTGTACGTAATACACCCAATCCCATTTTAATATCGTTGGTAATATTCTCGCCGCCGAATGGAATGACTGCTGTATGTTTTAAAATACCTTCATAAAAAACTGCCAGATCAGTTGTGCCACCACCAATATCAACAATTGCTACACCTGCTTCCAAGTCGTGCTCACACATAACGGCAGCAGCAGATGCCAATGGTTGTAACACAAGATCCTTTACTTTCAAATGGCTTTTTTCCACACTTCGGTTGATATTGCGGATGGCATTTTTATCGCCGGTGATGATGTGGAAATTTGCGCCCACTTTTACACCACTGTATCCAATCGGGTTGGGAATATTTTGAAAATTATCAACGGTGAATTCCTGAGGAATGACATCAATGATCTGATCACCTGCAGGAATATATGTTTTAAACTGATCGCTGATAAGCTGATCAATTTCACGCTGTGCAATTTCTTCTTCGTTATTCTGGCGAACAATATCGCCACGGGTTTGCAAACTTTTAATGTGATGACCTGCAATTCCTACATACACTTCATTGATTTCTAAGTTAGGGTTACTGGCATAACAATTCTGTAAAGCCTGTTCAATTGCTTTTATGGTTTGATCGATGTTCAACACCATACCGTGTTGTACCCCACTTGAATTAGCACGGCCAAAGCCAAGAATTTCCAGTTTGCCGAATTCATTTTTCCTTCCGGCAATAGCAGCGATTTTGGTGGTACCAATGTCCAAACCCACAATAATGGGATTGGTGTTGACAGCCTGAGCACTGATTGCTGTTCCGTTGGTGGGTGATTCCGTTGTCATAGTTGTATGTTGTTTTTAGTTGTGTAATACCTCATCCTCGGTCCTTCTCCAAAGGAGAAGGAGGCCGGGCCTTATTTTATTTTTGAACTTTTGTAATTAAGCATTTCATCTCTTGATTTTCACTTCAGTTTCTTTTAATTCATTAAACTCTTCGACAAGTTGGCCTTGAGCCTTGGTGGCCTTCCCCTCTGGGGAAGGTCGGGATGGGGCTACTTGTTTTGTTTTTTCATCACTGCCTTCGGTTCTTTTTTTATCGGTTGCTTTTTCGCTTCACTCAGCACTTTTTCTTCATCTGTTTGCGATGGAGGTTTTTTAGTAAGCACTGGTTTATCTGTTTTTTTCGAAGGCCCGCCCGTGCCGGATCGGACGGGGGTAGGGAATTGGTTCTTCAAAGCATTGAGATTTTGGTTTTTTTGTGATTTCACAGGTGCGGATTGTAAAACGGACTCTGGTTTTTGGGTACTCTTAAGGGTTCCGGAGGTAAACAAACTCTTTGAACTGTCTTTTGTATTTACATTTCCTGTTGAAACAATTGAATCGTTGCTGATGGCATTACTGTCAATAGCAATGTTCATCTGAAACTGATCCGGTTTCAGTACAAAACTTTTAAACAGGCTTGCACTATCTCTTCTTACCGCTACTAATTGTTTATTGTAACGAACATCCAACGTACTGTAATAATTCCATCCTGTTTTATTCATGATCTGTTTGTAGAACAGCAGCAGGCGGTTAAACTTTGGTTCAATGCCATTGCCATCACCAAATAAAATCACATGATTGCCCAGTTTTGGTACCAGCTCAAATTCATAGTTGCTAATATTCAGCTGATCAACCTGCGCCATCCAGAAATCATTCTTCAATATATAATGACCTATCTCTTTTATCTGTTGCTGTAATACACTGTCCTTTTCTCCTGCTTTTGTTGTTTCATTCGGGAAAGATGTAAACACGGGTACTCTTGCAATCTGATCATTGGTAACCGGCAGCTGATCGCCCAACTCATCTACATAAAATGATTCACCATTAACCCTGAACACTCTTGCTACAGGTTCTCTTTCTGTAATATCAACATGCAGCACATCGTTGTTATCAAAGAACAGTTCTGCATTTCTGATCCAGAGATTTGTTTCCAGTAATTCTTCCAACTGCTGCAAATCAAATGTCCGGATCAACTGTCCCTTCATCAAATCAGGTCTGCCACCGGAAATGGTTTTCAGAATTTGCTTCTTACTTACATACTCCGTGCCATCAATTCCTTTTATTGTTACAATTACATCTTTACAATGTTTTCCCTTCTGGTTTTGCGCAGCAGCAACCAGCACCACAATTGTGCCTGCTCCCACTGCCATCCAAATGATGGTCAGCAATAACTTCTTCCATGAAATTTTTTTATTGCTCATTTATTTCTGTTCGATCTTCTTTTTTAATTCCTGCAGCATTGCATCAATATCGCCTGCACCTGCTGTAATAAAAACCACGCCGTTTCCTGTTGCTTCATCAATAATGTTATTCACATTATTTAATAACTCTTCTTTCGTCAGTATTCTTTTCTTATTCAACTTCATTTTATCTAAAATCAATTCACTGCTTACA
>JANOIQ010000142.1:0-2737 GCA_031407835.1 Chitinophagaceae bacterium | reverse complement strand
TTATTTCAGCACCAGAAAGAATCCTTCATCAATCAATCATGGAGTTTTTTAAATCATTGCAATTTTTTTAAAGTGAGTGATGAAGAAGCAATGATGCTGACTGATACTAATAATTATACAGACGCAGCAAACGTGTTTCTGCAAAAAACAAAAGCAGTCTTTGCTATCACCATTGGAAAAGAAGGAACTTTGCTTGGATTAAACGGCGAAACACATCTTGTTCCAAGTATTGATATTAAGCCTGTTGACACAACGGGTGCAGGCGACGCCTTTACAGGTGCTGTATTGTATCAGTTAAGTTTTGAAGCGCTTACACCCAGTATTCAGTTTTCAGAAGATTTGTGGAAGTCAATTATATACAATGGTAATAAAGCTGGCGCCCGCACCTGCGAGTATCTCGGAGCCATGGAAGCATTTAAACATTTAAGCAGCGAACTATTTAATTAATATGTACACATTCGGCGTTCACGAACATATCAATGAGCTTCTCAAAGAACACAAAATAGATGTAGCAGGAGAAGACAATCAATTGTACACAAGATTCCTGGCGAATACGTCGGCCATCTTTAATCTGTACCTGATGCTGTATGAGCATCACCCCGCTGCTGAAATACTGTTTGATGATGTGATTAAAACAATTATTAAAGGCTATCAGCAAAGATCTGCCGTACTGAAACAGAGAGATATCACCAAACTGGAACAGGAGCATTGGTTTCTCAGCAATCGGATCAACGGTATGAGTTTATATGTAGATCGTTTTTGCAGCAACCTGAAAACATTAAAAACAAAACTGGATTACTTTGAAAACCTGGGCATAAATTTTTTACACTTAATGCCTGTGTTTGAAAGTCCCGCCAATGAAAGTGATGGCGGTTACGCAGTTTCCAATTTCCGTAAAGTAGATGAACGTTTTGGTTCATTAGCAGATTTGCAGCAGTTGCAGGAAGAAATGCGGAAACGGGATATGTATCTCATGCTTGATATTGTATTGAATCATACATCTCACAAACACGAATGGGCAGAGAAAGCAAAGAAAGGTGAGAAAAAATACCAGGATTATTTTTATTTCTATAACGACAGAAGTTTGCCCGATCAGTATGATAAAACAATGCCCGAGGTTTTCCCCGAAAGCTCGCCCGGCAGTTTCTCTTACATACCTGAATGCAATAAATGGGTGATGACCGTTTTCAATCACTACCAATGGGATTTGAATTATACCAATCCAATCGTATTCATTGAAATGCTTGATACGATTTTCTTTTATGCTAACCTGGGTGTTGATGTGTTACGCATTGATGCACCGGCGTTCATCTGGAAACAACTCGGCACAACCTGTCAGAATTTACCACAGGCACATATCCTGTTGCGTTTAATTAAGCAATGTGTGCAGGTAGCAACACCGGGAATGGCTTTATTGGGTGAAGCAATTGTTGCACCAAAAGAAATCATGAAATATTTTGGTACAGATAATTTTACTGCACGTGAGTGTGATTTTGCCTACAATGCAACACATATGGCGTTGCAATGGGATATGCTTGCAACAGGCGATACAAAAGTGATGCTTGCTGCACAAAGTGAACTGCTCAAAAAACCGTATGGTACTTCATGGATTACTTACACCCGTTGTCATGATGATATTGGTTTGGGCTATGATGATACAACCATTGAACAGGCAGGTTATAATTCATATGCACATCGCAGGTTTCTCAAAGATTATTACTCAGGTGCACATCCCGGAGCTCCTGCTATTGGCGCTTTGTTCGCCAGTAATCCCAAAACAGGCGATGCAAGGATCAGCGGCTCACTTGCTTCTTTGTGCGGACTGGAAAAAGCATTAAATGAAAATAATAAAGCAGCCATTAATTTATCAATTCAAAAAATATTACTGATGCAGGCGCATAGCTTTTTCTTAGGCGGTGTGCCGATGTTATTTTATGGTGATGAGGTTGGATATACGAATGATTATTCTTATTTGAAAGAAGAAGGCAAAAGTTATGATAACCGCTGGATGCATCGCCCCTTGATTAACTGGAAGAAAAATAAACTGATCGAAAAAGAAGGAACAACAGAGCAAATTGTTTTCACCTCAACAAAAAAACTATTAGCCATCCGGAAAAAAATATCAGCAGTTGCTGACCATAGTAACCTCACCTGGTTAACACCGCACAATATGCATGTGACAGCCTATCTGCGGAGTAAAGATGAACAGCGTTTGTTCTGTGTATTCAACTTCAGCAGTGAAGCAGCATATCTTACCTGGTATGCTTTTAAAGAAAATGGAAATCCTCCTGCGGAACTGTACGATCACTGGACTGAACAAACAATGACTGTTGGGCAGGATCATGAGTTTTTGATCTTACCTCCTTATGGGTTTGCATTGCTGGAAGGGTAAGGATCGACTTCAGGTTCCTTGTATTTTTTCATCAACGCCAGCAATACCCCATTCGTCCAGCCGAAACCATCCTGTCCTGTATATTCACCACCCCCTGCGTCGAGATGTGTATTTACTACATTATATTTTTCCATAAGTTTACCGGTTCGGTTAAATACATCCGTATTTAATTGCATCCACCGATGAGCAATTGTTTCAGCTAATGCATGATGACCATAATTTTCCAACCCAACTATCGTCATCCATTGCAGGGGAGCCCACCCGTTTGGTGCATCCCACTGCTGACCCGTTGTTTGTAATGTTGTAATGACTCCTCCATCTTTTAAAAATTCCTTTTCAATAACT
>JANOIQ010000123.1:0-13260 GCA_031407835.1 Chitinophagaceae bacterium | reverse complement strand
AGGAAATTATACCGGCAATATTGCTCATACAAGCACAAATGCTGCAACAGTGAATGTTGCCGTATCGGGTAATTCAGTGACTTCTGATGCACCAGCAGGAACCAATGCGGTTGTTGCATTGGATGGCTCAGGAAATTTCACGAGCATACAGGCTGCTGTTAATGCAGCACCAACCGGGTTAACTACTCCTTATATAATTTATATTAAGAATGGTAAATATGCGGAGAAGGTGAACATTCCTTCTAACAAACCATTTATTCAACTCATTGGGCAAAGTGCAACCAAAACCATTATTTCATGGGCCGATAATGGCATTAACGTGGGTACATTTAATTCATACACTGTTTATGTTGCAGCGAATGATTGTGCCCTGATGAACCTAACTATTGAAAACAGTTATGGGGATGGCAGTCAGGGTGTGGCATTGCGTACAGACGGCGACCGAATTATTATCCGCAGTTGCAGAATAATGGGTAACCAGGATACATTATTAACGAATGCGAACTCAGGCAACCGTCAGTTGTTTAAGAACTGTTACATTGATGGTAATGTTGATTTTATTTTCGGTAGTGCAAGAGCCATTTTCGATTCAACAGTTGTGTATGCAAAAGACAGAACAAGCACAGGTAATTCTTACATCACCGCTGCTAACACACAGGCCGGACAAACCTATGGGTATGTCTTTCGTAATTGTATACTTCCACCTAATCTTGGTGTAACGAATTATTTTCTTGCACGCCCATGGCAGAACTCTACGGGCTCAAATCCTTTTGCTAATAACAAGACTGTATTCATTAACTCTGTTATGAGCAGCAGTATTTTACCTGCGGGCTGGAGTGTATGGGATGCTGGTACCAATACCTCATTAATTTATTATGGCGAATACAAAACAAAAAAGGTTGATGGGTCATTGGTGAACACTTCTTCACGTGCAGCATGGTCTTTTCAGTTAACTGATCCTGAAGCTGCAACTTACAGCGATGCAAATTTATTTAATGGCTGGGATCCCTGTTCAGCAGGTGCTGCTTTTTGCACAGCGAAAAGTCCGGAGATTGCGATTTCCAATTTTCGTATAACGAAAGGGCCAACTATATCAACATTCAACTGGAATATCAGTTGGGCCATGCCGCAGATAAAATATGAACTGTATCGTTCGGCAACAAGAGCAAGTGGTTATACCAAAGTGGCCGAAGTAACTTCTTTAGAAGACACTACTTACAATTTTCAATTAACGGATGGATTACCTCCAGCCGGCAATGTGTATTATTATTATGTAGCGGGTTCAAAAGCAGGATTTCTTGCACACAATACCGACACAGTTTCTGTATCAAACATGCAAACTGTCTTCGCAACTGGAAGTCTCAATGCATTTTCACAGAACTATGGTGCTCCGTCAGGATCACAAAACATTACAGTGTCGGGTATGAACTTAACCGATAATGTAATTGTTACTCCGCCTGCTTCGTATGAAGTAAGCACAAATGGTACAACCTGGTACACATCGGCGGTGCCACTTGTGCTTACACCCGCATCAGGAATATTAGCTAATACAATCGTGCAGATACGTTTGAATGCTGCATCAATGGGAACTTACGCTGGTTCTGTTGCAGTAAGCAGTACAGGCGCAACGACTGTTAACGTTGCGGTTACAGGAACCTGCACCATTATTCCCCAACCAACAACAGTTGTATTACAACACTATCCTTTTACACAAAATGGAAATGACAGTACATCTGTACGTAATGCAGGCGTTGCAGCGGGTGCACCAACGATGAATAAAAATGTTTTGTCCGATGGTGTAACGGTAATTACAGCACCGGCTTATTCAACTGCATATGGAATGGCGTTCGCACCCTTGACAACAGGTTTATGGACTACAGCATCAGGTGGAAACGGCGGGAACCTCAACCGTGCTTATTATGTACAGTTTACCGTTACTGCCAATACAAATTATAAAGTACAGGTTGATTCATTACTGTTTAAATCGGGTTTCCTCAGTTCATCATCAAACACAAAAGTGGGGGTTGTATACTCAAAAACAGGATTTACTACAAACGACTCCACAGATATTTCAACAGTACCCGGCACATTTGCATCACCCATTGCATTAACTAATCAAAGCGGCGGATCAACAACATCAGCCTATGCTGTTGCATTTAACAGCAGCAACGGTATAAGTATAAACGCAGGTGAAACAATTACCTTCCGTATGTATTTCAGTTGCGGGAGTACAAGTACAGGGCGTTATGCATTTTTGAAAGATGTAATTATTAAAGGAAGTTCGTTAAATACGACTGGGCCTGCTGCAGTTGTAACTGTAACCGGAACGTTGAACCCGTTTGCACAGGTTATTGGTAATCCTTCAGCGGTTCAAACGTATGCTGTTAGTGGAACAAATCTGAACGGATCGATTTATTTAATTGCTCCGGAGAATTTTGAACTATCAGCTGATGTCGGCACTACATGGAAAAACAGTACGCAACCCTTGTTGCTTACACCGGTAAGTGGTGCTGTTGCATCAACCGCTATACAGGTTCGCCTGAATGCTTCTGCCGAAGGAACGTATAGCGGCAATGTGCAGCACGCTTCAACAGGTACCACATTGGCAAATCTTGCAGTGAGTGGTGTAGCAAGCATCAGCACAGCTGTGAGTGATAATATAGTGCCGCTTGGTTTCTCGCTTTATCCAAGCCCTGCCGTAAATAAAGTTTATATCAAACATCCACGAAGCGGCAGCAATACAAACATTACTTTGTATTCCCTCCTTGGTGTTAAAGTTGCCGAATGGAAAGCAACTCCGAATACCATACTTACGCAAGTAGATGTACAGGCCTTACCACAGGGACAGTATTTCATTCAATATAGTTCAGGAAAAGATAAAGCAGTTTTAAAATGTATCGTAGTACATTAGTTGGTATGAAGAAGAGTTTAGTTATTCTTGTTTTAATTTTTAGTTGCGGATTTGGTATTGCACAAACAGCTAACCCGCAGCAATACAAATATGTGTTTACAGTGTCCAAAGATGGAACAGGTGATTTTAAATATATTCAGGATGCCATTGATGCCATGCGGGTTTATCCATTAGAACCAATTACACTTTATATTAAGAACGGTGTGTATACTGAAAAAATTGAATTGCCTGTCAATAATACAGATGTAACTTTCATTGGGGAAAGCGTTGAAAAAACGATCATCACATTTAATGATTATTCAGGCAGGGGAAAGCACACCACATTTACTTCTTATACCGCAAAAATTTCGGGCAATCGGTTTGTTGCAGAGAATATAACTTTTACCAATTCAGCAGGACCAGTTGGTCAGGCATTGGCATTGTATGTGGATGCAGATAAAGCCATCTTCAAAAACTGTAAGTTCCTCGGCAACCAGGATACCATTTTTGCGGCTGGTGAAAATTCAAGACAATTATTCCTCAACTGTTATATAGAAGGCACTACTGATTTTATTTTTGGTCCCTCAACAGCTGTATTTCAGAACTGTACCATCAGAGCAAAATCAAATTCATTTATCACGGCAGCAAGTACCACAAAGGGAAAGAAATTTGGTTATGTATTTCTCGATTGTAAAGTGATTGCAGATTCATCTGTTTCCAAATTATATTTAGGCAGACCATGGCGTGCACAGGCAAAAACAGTTTTTATCCGTTGTGAATTGCCGAAACAGATTGCTGCAGAAGGATGGAACAACTGGAGCAACCCTTCCAACGAAGCATCCGTCTTTT
Organism: Chitinophagaceae bacterium; assembly: GCA_031407835.1. GTDB lineage: Bacteria > Bacteroidota > Bacteroidia > Chitinophagales > Chitinophagaceae > Lacibacter. The sequence continues at coordinate 9,521 of JANOIQ010000123.1, read as the reverse complement.
ACGCAGAGTATAAATGCAAAGGAGAAGGGGCAGTTGTATCCGGTCGTGTTGCATGGAGCAAACAGCTGAGTGAGAAAGAAGCAAAAGAATATGCCTTAGAGAATATTTTTTCAAACAGTAACCTGGTTCAGCAGGAAGCAAACTGGTTTCAGCAAGTAAGAACAAAACTATTTGAGTGGCCGGTTCAAAAATCAAATTAATATGAAGAAATTAGTTTTCATGGCAACAGTGTTTTTTACGATCAATGCAACTGCACAATCAGTTACAGAAATGCCTTTGTATAAAAACGGAGTACCTAATTCCTTATCTGCACCCAATAAAGAAACTTCAACGTTTAAAGATAATGTAACAAGGATAACTAAAGTAAGCGTACCTGCATTGACCATGTACAAACCTGCCAATCCGAATGGCATGTCGGTGATTATTTGTCCCGGCGGTGGTTATGGTATTCTTGCGTTTGATAAAGAAGGAACAAAGGTTGCTGAAGAAATGAATAAATGGGGAGTAACTGCTTTTGTGTTGAAATACCGGTTACCGGATGATACAACGAATATTGACAAAAGTCTTGCACCGCTACAGGATGCGCAACAGGCAATCAGAATGGTAAGAACTAACGCTGTTGCATGGGGCTTGAACCAAAAGAAGATAGGTATCATGGGGTTTTCTGCTGGCGGACATCTGGCATCAACAGCAGCAACACATTTTGCAGGGAATGCTGATGCAACAAACAAAGACACAACTTCAGTTCGTCCTGACTTTGCAATTCTCATTTATCCTGTGATCAGTTTCGACAGTGCCATCACACACAAAGGATCAAGAAATAATTTAGTTGGTGCTAATGCATCAGCTGAACAGATCAATCTTTATTCAAATGAATTACAGGTATCAGCAAAAACACCGCCATCGTTTTTGGTGCATGCAGGTGATGATGGAGCCGTTCCTGTTGAAAACAGTATTCGTTATTACCAGGCCTGCATAAAATACAAAGTGCCTGCTGAAATGCATTTGTATCCTAAAGGCGGACATGGTTTTGGTATGTATAATAAAACAACAACAGATAACTGGATGGAACGTTTATCGAACTGGCTCAGTTCTTTAAAGTGATGTGTAAAAAATAAAGTGGAATAATGAAGAACTTACTGATCATATTGTTTTTAACCGTTCATGTTGCATCTGCACAAACTGTTTCAAAAGTGTGGGTGGCAGATAATGGGAATGGAACTTATAAAAATCCTGTCATTAATGCTGATTACAGTGACCCTGATGCTATTCGTGTGGGTGATGATTATTATATTGTTTCTTCCAGCTTTACACATATACCCGGCTTGCCGATTCTTCATTCAAAAGATCTGGTAAACTGGAAACTGATTGGTCACGCTTTAAAACGTCAGCCACCCTTTGAACATTTCTCAACTGTTCAGCATGGAGGTGGAGTATGGGCACCTTCTATCCGTTATCACAACAATGAATTTTATATCTATTATCCTGATCCTGATTTTGGTATCTATGTCACCAAAGCAAAAAATATCAATGGGCCATGGAGCGAACCTGTTATGGTAGAAGCGGGAAAAGGATTAATTGATCCCTGTCCGCTTTGGGATGATAACGGCAAAGTTTATTTAGTACATGCATATGCCGGAAGCCGTGCAGGAATCAAATCAATCATTGTTGTAAAAGAATTAAATAAAGAAGGAACGAAAGTAATCAATGATCCGGTGATGGTGTATGATGGGCGTATAACTGACCCTACTATCGAAGGACCGAAGTTTTATAAACGCAATGGTTACTATTACATATTTGCTCCGGCTGGCGGAGTAAGCACAGGTTGGCAATTGGTTCTTCGTTCTAAAAATATTTATGGTCCTTACGAACGGAAGGTTGTAATGGATCAGGGAACAACAACTGTCAATGGCCCGCATCAGGGTGCTTGGGTTAACACACAAACGGGTGAAGATTGGTTTCTGCATTTCCAGGATAAAGATGCTTATGGAAGAGTAGTTCATCTGCAGCCAATGAAATGGTTGAACGATTGGCCGGTGATTGGAGTTGATAAAGATGGCGATGGTAAAGGCGAACCTGTTTTGGTGTATAAAAAGCCAAACGTCGGGAAAATTTATCCTGCGGCAACTATTGCCGACAGTGATGAATTCAATTCAGCTGTATTGGGTTTGCAATGGCAATGGCAGGCCAACCCTCAGCAATACTGGGCAATGCCAACACCCAATGGTTTTTTAAGAATGTTCTCTGTGTTAAAAGCTGATTCTATTTCATCAGCATGGAACTATCCGTATATCCTGGCTCAAAAAACTCCTGCCGATGAATTTACTGCAACAACAAAAATTTCCTTTCAGCCAAAATGGGAAGCTGAGCGGTTTGGACTGATCGTATTGGGATCGGATTTTGCATATATTTCTGTTGTAAAAAAGGCAGATGGGAATTATCTTTCATTTGCTCTTTGCAAAGATGCTGATAAAGGAAAAAAGGAAACAGTGCAGGATGGTGAAAAGCTCAACAGTAAGGATATTTATTTTAGGGTAAAAGTATCCAAAGGAGGCTTGTGTGAATTCGGTTATAGCGAAGATGGAAACAGCTTTAAAACGATTGGTGAAACGTTGCAGGCAAAACCCGGCCGGTGGGTAGGTGCTAAAGTGGGTTTGTTCTATACACGACAGAATAAAACAAACGATGCAGGTGTTGCGGATGTGGATTGGTTCAGGGTAAGTCAGCAGCCCCCATCCGACTTCCCCCGGTAGGGGAGACTTGCCATCACACAGCCCTTGCGTTTCAAACTGTTTGATTTAATGTTGAATGAAGTAAAGATGAAGATGTGGAAGAGATACTGTTGAATAAATTCATAATGTACCGTCCCTTCTCTTTTGTAGAAGGGAACGAGGGTCAGACGATAAATGTCTGACTCCGACTGAAACGTCGGAGATGAAGCCGAATAAAAAGACAGCTTGTAACGATCGCTTATTTATAAACAAACAAATATTGCCATATGGAAAGAAGATCATTCGTAAAATACACTGCTGCTGCAGGGGCCTCTTTAATGCTGCATCCTTTCTCCACCATTGCTGCAGGTTCAGCAGACAAATTAAAACTCGCTCTTGTGGGCACGGGTGCCAGGGGCTCCAGTTTATGGGGCAAACAAATTGCCACTGAATTTAAAAATGCCTGCGAGTTTGTTGGCATCAGTGATATCAACCCCGGGCGGTTGGCTTATGCAAAAGAATACATGGGATTAAGTTGCCCAACTTTTGCAAGTGTAGATGAAATGCTGAAACAGATCAAAGCAGATTATATCATTGTTACCACAGTTGATGCAACACATGATGAAATAATTATCAAAGCGCTGAATGCAGGCTTTAATGTAATTACTGAAAAACCAATGACAACCGACGAAGACAAGTGTCGGAACATATTAGCAGCAGAAAAGAAATCAGGAAAAAAAGTAGTGGTGGCGTTTAATTATCGTCACAGTGTACATGCCATGCAACTGAAAGAACTGCTGGCAATAAACAGAGTTGGCAAAATCACTTCCGTTGATTTTAACTGGTACCTCAATGTAAGTCATGGTTCCGATTACTTCAGAAGATGGCATGGCCGCATGAACAAAGGCGGATCCTTGTGGGTACATAAAGCAACCCATCATTTTGATTTACTGAATTGGTGGTTAAATTCAGAACCGGTTGAAGTATCCGCTTATGGAAGTCTGGAACATTATGGCAAAAACAATTCATTCCGTGGTACCAAATGCCGTGGTTGTGAACACAAACCGAACTGCAAATTCTTCTGGGATATTACAGCCAACAAACACCTGGAAAATTTATATGTGAAGAATGAGCAGCATGATGGATACATCCGTGATGGTTGTGTGTGGAGCAACGACATTGATATTTTTGATAAGATGAGTGCCCAGATCATTTATGCCAATGGTGTAACAGCTAACTATTCACTCACCACTTATTCTCCCTATGAAGGATGGCAGATTGCCTTCAATGGCATGAAAGGAAGAATAGAAACCTGGGAAGATATTCCTTACCTCCAAAAAACGCAGGATGATCAGGGAAAAAGGCATGCTATTGAAATGAGCAATGCCGATGATGCTATTGCAGGCGAAGTAAGGGAGATTATGGCATGGGATAATTTTGGAAAAGAACATGAAGTATATACAACACCGAAAATACGTGGCGGACACGGAGGCGGTGATATTCGTATGCAACGCAGGATGTTTACTAATACAAACGATAATCCCCACCATGTAATGGCAGGAACAAGAGAAGGTGCTATGAGCATTCTTATTGGTATTGCTGCAAGAAAAAGTATTCAATTAAAACGGCCTGTAAAGATCAGTGAACTAACCGATCTGGTGCCAATGACTAACAGGTTTTAAAAAACAGAACAGTCATCTTACGAATCAAAATAATCGAATATGAGCTATAAGAACTTTTTTTTGCTTTTGTTTTTTTCAGCAATCTCTTTATTTTCTTTCTCTCAATCAAAAAAAGAACAACAGGTAGCAGCTGCTGTTGAAAATCTGAGGCTGGCAATGATCAGTGGCGACAGGGCTGCACTTAAAAGCATAGCTTCTGATAAATTGAATTACGGGCATAGTGGCGGCAAGGTTGAAACAAAGCAGGAATTTGTTGAATCAATTGCAAGTGGCAAATCAGATTTTGTAACCTGTGATATTACAGAACAGAAAATAACCATGAGCGGTAAAGTTGCAGTTGTCTTCTTTAATTTGTCAGCAAAAACCAATGATAACGGTAAACCAGGTGAAGTTAATTTAAAACTGATGACAGTTTGGCAAATGGAAAAAGGCGGCTGGAAAATGCTTGCACGACAGGCTGTAAAAGTTCAAAAATAAAAGACTTCGTTCCCGGTATCGATTGCGTAAATAAAGCACCTCAAATGCTTGAATATGCTGCCCCATAAAGGTAAACTTGTGAACTGTAAACTATTGTAAATACTATCTTTTAACGATTCAACGCTTCAATGAAAAAAATAATTCTCATAGCATCTCTTATCACAATTGGCTTATTTTCTTTTGCTCAGTTCAATGCAAAAATGCCGGTGATCATTGCTCCCAAATTTAAAAAAGATACCAGCAGCATTCTAAAATTTGGCGCTGTTCCTGATGGGCATTTTCTCAACACAAAAGCAATTAATAAAGCCATTGATGCCTGTAACAAAAAAGGTGGCGGTGTGGTGATGGTTCCTTCCGGTTTATGGTTAACAGGCCCTGTGGTATTGAAGAGTAATGTGAATCTCCATTTAGCAGCCGGGGCCACCTTATTGTTTACTGATGATAAATCGCAGTATCCATTAATAAAAGCAAATTTTGAAGGGTTGCCGCAAATGCGGAACCAATCGCCCATTTCTGCAACAGGAGCAAGCAATATTGCTATTACCGGTAAAGGAATTATTGATGGTAACGGTGACGTATGGCGTGCTGTTAAAAATGATAAGCTCACTGCAAATCAGTGGAAGAAAAAAGTAGAATCAGGTGGTGTGTTGAGTGATGATAAAAAAACATGGTATCCATCGGAAGCATTCATGAAAGCAAGCAAAGGCCCTTCAAATCCCGGTGAAATAACTCCGCAAAGAGATGCAGCCTATTACGAAAGCATCAAAGATTTTTTGCGCCCCAACATGGTTCTTATTACAAACTGTAAATACATTTTACTCGAAGGTGTTACATTTCAAAACTCAGCAGCCTGGTGTTTACACCCATTGATGAGTGAGCATTTAACTGTTCGTAACGTTTTTGTAAAGAACCCCTGGTATGCACAGAATGGTGATGGTATTGATGTGGAGAGCTGCAAAAATGTACTCATTGAAAATTCTGTTTTTGATGTGGGCGATGATGCCTTGTGTATGAAGAGCGGCCGTGATGCTGAAGGAAGAAAAAGAGCAATGCCCATTGAAAACGTAATCATCCGGGGTTGCACCGTATATGCATCGCATGGTGGTTTTGTAATTGGCAGTGAAATGAGTGGCGGCGCAAGAAATATTTATGTGAGCAACTGTACATTCATTGGTACCGATATTGGCCTTCGGTTTAAAACAACAAGAGGCCGTGGTGGTGTGGTAGAAAATATCTTTATTAAAGATATCTATATGAAAGATATTCCGGGCGAAGCTATTTTGTTTGACATGTATTATATGGCCAAAGACCCTGTTCCCATGGCTGGTGAAAAAAGAGAATTGCCGGTAGTTGAAGTAAAACCCGTTGATGAAACAACTCCAGTGTTTAAAAATTTTCATATCAGCAATGTGTATTGCAATGGAGCTGCCAAAGGTATTTTTATACGGGGCCTTCCGGAAATGCATGTTAGAAATGTTGTTTTAGAGAACATGGTACTGCAGGCAACAAAGGGAATTGATGTGCAGGAAGCAAGCGGCATCAGCTTTAAAAATATCCAGGTAATTTCTGCTGAAACAAATCCTGTAGTTGATATTCTGAACAGCGATAATATTTCGTTTGACAAGATCACTTACAAAGACGGGAGTGAATTACTGTTTCGTGTAAGTGGCGACAGGAGTAAGGGCATCAGCATAAAAAATACAAATGGTGCCACTGCAAAGCAGAAATTACTGTGTGAGTTTGGAGCCGATGTAAAAGAAGTTAAATGGTAAGGTCGATAATAAGATTATAACTGAAGAATTATAAAAAAGGAACATGAAGAAATTGATTGTAATAGCATTGTTTGCTGTCGCATTACAGTCAACCGCTCAAACCAAATGGAGTGAGAAGGTTGCTGCAACTGTTAACAAAATATGGCCTGATACTTTACCCATCGGCAGCCAAACCAAGTGGAGCTACGACATGGGCGTGGTACTAAAGGGTTTTGAAAGTATCTGGATGCGTACAGGCGATGTACGCTATTACAATTCCATCAAATCAAGAATGGATTATTTTGTAAAGAATGATGGAAGCATCAAAGGTTACGAACTGGAAGAATACAATATCGACCATGTAAACAATGGCAAGCTGGTGTTGTTATTGTATCGTATAACCGGTGCAGAGAAATATAAAAAAGCAGCCGATCTTTTACGCAGTCAGCTCATAACACATCCACGCACCAACGAAGGTGGTTTCTGGCATAAGAAAATTTATACCAATCAGATGTGGTTGGATGGTTTGTATATGGGTGCTCCTTTCTATGCAGAGTATGCCATGCTCTTTCATGAAGACACGGCTTTCAATGATATTGCTAATCAGTTTATCTGGATGGAGAAACATGCAAGAGATCCCAAAACTGGTTTGCTCTATCATGCATGGGATGAAAGCAAGCAGCAGCAATGGGCCAATAAAATAGCAGGAACATCACCACATTTTTGGGCAAGGGCTATGGGTTGGTATGCAGATGCATTGGTTGACGCATTGGATTATTTCCCTGCCAATCATCCTAAACGTATTGATCTGATTGGTATTCTCAACCGTTTAGTAAATGCCATCGAAAAACAACAAGACCCGGCAACAGGTTTGTGGTATGATGTAATGAATTATAATGGACCCGGGAAAGAGAAAAATTATTTTGAAGCTTCTGCTTCATCTCAATTTGTATATGCAGTTGCAAAGGGTGTACGCAAAGGTTATTTACCTGCGGCGAAACTTATCATTGCAAAGAAGGGATACGATGGCATTGTAAAACGTTTCATCAAAGAAGAAAACGGGCAAACAAATTTGCATGGCACAGTAAAAGTTTCCGGCCTTGGTGGTAAACCATACCGTGATGGAAGTTTTGAATATTACATGAGTGAGCCGGTGATTGTAAACGACCCCAAAGGTGTGGGTGCATTCTTACTTGCCGCAGGTGAAATGGAAATGTTACCTACGCAGTCAATTGGCAAAGGCAAAACTATTTTACTCGATCGTTATTTCAACAGTGAAAAAAGAAAAGATGCAACAGGTGCCGAACAGTACTGGCATTATACATGGGAAGAAAGAAGTCATGGCGGTTATTATACATTGGGAACTATTTTTGAACGCTATGGTGCAAACCTTAAATCATTAGATGTTGCTCCCACAGCAAACAACCTCAGTAAGGCATCAGTTTATGTAATTGTTGATCCAGATCATGTAAGAGATAACCCCAAGCCAAATTATATTACTCTCACTGATGCAACAATTATCAGCAATTGGGTAAATGCAGGAGGCGTATTGGTAATAATGGCTAACGACAGTAACAACTGCGATCTGCCCCATTTAAACCTTCTTGCAAATAAGTTTGGTATCACATTCACCAATAGCAGTTTAAACATGGTGAAGAATGATACGTATGTACAGGGTGAAGTATTACCCGGTGTAAACAATCCTGTTTTCAAAACAACAAAAAAGATGTTCCTGAAAGAACTCAGCGAACTGACTGTGAAAGCTCCTGCAAAGGCACTGGTAACAAAAGATAATGCAGTAATCATTGCTGTTGCAAAATATGGTAAAGGAACTGTGTTTGCTGTGGGCGATCCATGGGTGTATAACGAATACATTGATAACCGGAAACTGTTGCCTGCAGAATTCGAAAACTATAAAGCGGCAGAAGACCTTGTGAAATGGCTGCTGCAGCAGGCAGTCAGGAAATGAGGAATAAGCTGACGATAGTACAGAGTTTTGTAATAGTTTCTTTGCTGATCACATTTTCAGCAAACAGTCAGCAAAGATTGGTAGTTGCACAGGATGGCAGTGGAAATTATAAAACAGTACAGGAAGCGATCAATAGTTTAAGTGATTCATCAGCAGTTGCCAGATCGATCTATATTAAGAAAGGGATTTACAAAGAAAAGATTTTCATCAAAAAAAATAATCTCGTACTCGAAGGCGAAGACAGAATAACAACTGTTATAACAGCTGCCATTGCAAGAGATGAATGGCGCTGTGATCATATAGATGACTGGGGCGTTGCCACCATGAATGTTGGCGCCAATGATATTGCATTGAAAAACCTCACCGTTAGCAACAGCTATGGTTTTGATTTTTTACAAGACAGAGTTGTTGCCTGTGCTGCCGATACGGCGACTAAAAAAAGAATAATCACAAAGAGTGGTCACCAGATGGCACTGCGAACCATGGGCTGTACAAGATTAAAAGCCATCAACTGTTATTTCCGTGCCTTTGCAGGCGATACAGTCAGTCCATGGGAAGTGGAAAATGGCATGTGGTATTTTAAGGATTGCATCATGGAAGGAGGTGTTGATTTTTATTGTCCACGTGGATGGGCATATGCCGAAAATTGTGAGTTCATTGCTAATACCGGAACGGCGGCTATCTGGCACGATGGTTCAAAATATGAAGATTCAAAAACCGTGTTGCTGAATTGCAGGTTTAAAGGTTATGATGGATTTCTGTTGGGTCGCTATCACCGTGATGCACAGTTTTATCTCATCAATTGTTTGTTTGCAGATAATATGAAAGATGCCGCCATTTACCGTGTAGCAACAAATAACACAATACAATGGGGCGAACGGATTTATTATTATAACTGTCACCGCAAAGCAGGCGATTATAAATGGTTTAC
>JANOIQ010000008.1:0-6323 GCA_031407835.1 Chitinophagaceae bacterium | reverse complement strand
ACATACAGCTATCAGCAGATCTGCCGCATCCTTCCGTCAAATGCAATGGCCGCAACGATTGCTGCTGAAATTAGGATTGATTGCTTTTTGCTGCTTAAGTGCTGAAGGATGTATGTTCGATTGGAGCGGTGTATATTTTAAAGAGGTGGTAAAAGCTGAAGGTTCAATGGTTTCATTAGGCTATGCATCATTTATGATTATGATGGCAACGGGAAGATTTACAGGAGATAAACTGGCAGAAAGATTCGGACGAAAAAAAATGGTGCAGCTTAGTGGCGTATTGATTTTTACAGGGATGATGACAGCAGTTTTATTTCCTCATATCATAACTGCTACCATTGGTTTTCTTATTGTGGGATTTGGTGTAAGCAGTATTATTCCATTAATGTACAGTACAGCGGGTAAACAAACACAGGTTGCCAGTGGCATTGCCATTGCCACTGTTTCAGGAATTGGTTTCTTCGGATTTTTAATGGGGCCACCACTCATTGGTTATATTGCCCAGATAGCCGGATTACAATATTCATTTATGGCGATTGCATTTCTTGGATTGGGAATTAGTTTGATGGTGAGTAAGGTGAAAGAGATTGCATAGCACTCTGTGAAGTCTCCTGACTTAGCAAGGCTATACTAAAAGTCTCCAGACTTTTCAATACGACTTACTATAACCCGTCAGACGAGGGCGTCAGACGGGAAGATCAAACTCATTTCAACTTTTCAAATTCTTCTTTACTGATTGCAAAAATTGTTCCATGCCTGATACCTTTTGGCAGGGAAATTTTTTCTGAAATATCTGTCCAGTTATTCAGTCCGATAGCTATCGGGCCAGTTGATTGTATGGCTCCGTATGTATGATCACGGTATTTATCAAAATAAACAATCCAGGTATTATTCAGTTTCAATGTTGTTGGCCCCTCTGCCCAGTAATTACCGGTGATGGGTACTGATGCATTGCTGTAACCACTGCTTAATTTTTTACTGGTAGCGATCTTAATATTCTTTTGTGCAGGTTCTCTTGTTTCATCTTTCAGAAACATTACAAACTTTTTACCATCATGAACAATCGTAGCATCTATCACATTGAAACCTTTATCGTAAAGTAATTTTGTTTTACTGAATGTTTTAAAATCCTTCGTAAGAACATAATACATGCGGTGATTGTATCCACTTTCCACTTTCGGATCAGCTTTGTATTTGCCAGAGATAGTTGTTGCCCAATAGATCATGTATTGTTTCTTCTTTGCATCGTAGGTAATTTCAGGAGCCCAGCAATTCCTTGCTGAATCTTCCTGCTTCATCACCGGAATAAACTGCTGTTCACTCCAATGAATTAAATCAGCTGATGATGCGTAACCAATTCCTTTATCATTCCAGCTAACTGTCCATACCATATGAAATAAGCCATCTGTACCACGGATAATACAGGGATCACGCATCAGTTTATCTTTTGAAACTGTTGGTTTTAAAAAAGAGCTGTCATTTTTCAATGCTTTCCATTGTAATCCATCATGACTGTAAGCCAGGTGCAAACCATCTTGTCCGTTATTTTTGAAATAGGCAAACACACGAACACTATCGCCCGACTGAGCAGCAACTGTACTTAAAAAAAACAAACTGACTATTGCTGTATAAATTATTTTCATTGCTTACTATTATAAGTTTAAAATTTCATTCCAGATTTTTTCTGACACAGGAATTCCTTTTTCCAAATTTTTTTCTCTTGCTTGCAGAACACGTTCACCGGGATATGCAATCTTTGATTCAGCATTCGCCGGAACAGACTCTTTATAATCTGCAATGACCCGTTCAATCAGTTGAGGAATGGATGAATGGTTGGACAATTTTGAAAGATCAATTGCAATAAATACCTGCGACAAACTATGCTCCGTTTCTTTTTTTGTGATTTCATGTGCAGATAATCCGCCAGACAAAATTGCAACAAGCAAATCCAGCAACAATGAAAGTCCCGCCCCTTTCCAATATCCAACAGGAACCGGGCGTTTGGATGCAAGAATTGCAGAAGGATCTTTTGTAAGCTGGCCATGTTCATCATATCCGCCATCAACACTCAGCCATTCATGATTCATGGCTTTCAGCTCCAATGCACCATTTGAAAATTGTGACACAGCCATATCAAGAACGATTGCTTCATTTTGAAAAGGAACTGCAATAACAAGAGGATTGTTTCCAAGTCTTGCATCAACAGCACCCCATGCCGGCATAAGGCCGGTAGTGTTTGTCCATGCTATAAATACAAAACCTTTCTTTGCTGCCTGCCATCCGTAAGTCCCGCCACGCATCCAGTGATTGGTGTTTGACAAGGCAACACTGCCAATACCATATTCAGCAGCGAGTTTCATGCATTGATCTGTCGCAAACTGTGCGTTCAGAATTCCCGGGCCAAGTTGTCCGTTCCATTGTTCTATTCCATTGAATTTGCTTCTTAGTAATGGTTCGGCATTCTTATCAACAAATCCATTTCTTGTATATTCTGCAAATCGTTTAAACCTGTTAATGCCATGAGAGGAAACACCATCAATACTGTTTTGTGTAAATACTTCTGCAAGCATCTTTGATTTATCTGCAGCAAATCCTTCCCTGTTGAGAATTGATTCTAATCTCAATAACATCTCAGTAGCATTAATATAAACAGTTTCACTATCCATTTTAAAAATTGATGAAATGAATCATCTCACTAAAGTTACGCTCATCAACCCAATCACCACATCATTGGCAATGGTTTTAATCACAAGATTTTTTAATTGTTTGCTTTGATTCAATGGCAGATCAAGTATTGTGGCAGCACCTCCATCAATAGCATAATTTGCAAACCCTTTGATGGATGTGTATTTATAATTGGCCGGAATTTCTTCACCTGTCTTTAATGAAAGACGGATCGGTTTGGGTGCATCTGTTGTAAAAGCAAATCCATCTGTATAATAATCCTGTTCAATGGGCCACCAGTTTTCAGGATTCTTTAATTCCAGTTGATCAAAGCTGCCATCCGTATAGTTAACAATGATTACTCCATTGATTAAACGGCTTTGCATAGGATTAGTACTTCCCGCCATCAACAATTTTGCGAAAGAAGCATATCCATTTAAATCGATAACAACTGAATCGGGATAATTGTCCCACATGGAAGTAAAAACAATATTTTTTGAAGCTGTTGAAGGCGTGCTAAAAGGAATCCATTCAATCTTGATCTCATTCTTTCCAGCCGCCTTTACCCGCAAACCACTATCATTGATAATAGCGGTTGTTAAAGGATAAGCCCAGTTGCCGATACCCTGTGTTGGTAATTGTAAAGTTGGCACAGTAGGGCGAGGCGATAAATATTCATTCTTAAAAATATTTGAAACCGCATCATTAAAATAATTCTGCAGATCAATTTTCTCAAACTTTGTATCATCAGTAAGCATTAGCTTGTCATAAACTGACTTCTCATTCTTTACAGGAAACGAAAGAGGTTCAAACCAACTGAAATCACCCTGCTTCAATTGCAGGTAAATACTATTCACGCCAGCTTCATTTAAATTTCCTGATACAAAATTAGTCGCATACTGTAAATTCCTCAGTACTTCTACCGGCTGGTATACATTAGTGATCAGAGCATTTTTTAATTTCACCTGTACAAGTTCTTTGCTGTTATAAGCCCCTTTATATAAAGGTTTTTCGAACTCACTACCTTTCCACTTAATTATTACAACATATTTTTTGGCAGCAGCAGCATCGATCTGTAAAGATGGAACACCGATAATACTGTCAATACTTTTCCATTTTACCGCTTTGCCATTCACCGTAACAGACTCAACAGATTCCCGATAAGCAGGAATAATGAGTTGAAGTTTCAGCTGCTGTTTAAATTTCGGAGCAATGAGATATTCTTCAGTTGTTCCTGCTCGCCTAAATACAAACTGTATATCAGGTGTAGTGATTGAAGCATCATTCCATTGTTGCGGCAATCCAGGTTTAATAATTAATCTTTGATTTAATGCATCGGGCTGAATACCAAATAACCCTTCCACCAATGTTCTGCCGGCCATTGCAATCGGATCAGCAAAATCACGGTACAGTTCACCACGCATTGCATCATAAAAACTTAACTGCTGAACACTTCCGGGACTTGCGCCGAGATACATACTTTCCACCAAAGAACTTTTCCATAACAAGTATGCTTCTTCTTTTCGTCCACCTTGCCAATAGGCTAATGCAGTGTGCAGCAGTTCAGCCAATGCTACATTATTTAAACTCCAGGTATAAGGTTGCCAGTTGGTTGTTGACAAAGTATATAACGATGAATCTTTCAACCCTTTTGCAATAATGGGAATTTGTGGAATATAGTTGTTGATATACTGCAATGATTGATAAGCCTGAATCGGATCAGCGATCCCTTCATCCAATGCATGATAGATCGTCCATAAACCGGCTGAAGGATGTACCAATTTATTACCCAGCAAATCTTTGTACTCTGCATACCATCCTTTATCTCTCATCCATAATTGCTGATTGATAGCATTCAGAATTTTAGTTGCTTCCACCTCATACTTCGTTCCATCTTCACCAATGATTTTTGCCAGCTCTGCTACCATTTTATTTGAACGATAATTATAAGCTGATGAATGTGTAACACCTCCACCGCTGTATTGCAATGCATCACTGGCCCAGATGGCTGCATAAGAATCATAAAGTCCGTCACCATCCACATCAAAATTTCTTTTTTCCCAATCAAGATGACGAACCAGCAAAGGCCACATTTGTTTTACATAAGATGTATCACCTGTCCAATTAAAATGATTTAATAATTGATCGATGAACACCAGGTTCATATCGTAGTGATGTGCACGCAAATCACCACCGGGATTACGGGAAATATAACCGCTGCTGAATAATGAATTGCCCAGCTTTTCCTGTTGACGACCTAAATGCAAAGCTGTATCTGAAACAACAGGGCCGGTTAATGGTGTCGTAATCTGCGACAATGCATAACCATCAAAATGTTTTTTTGCCCTGTCATGCCAACCAAGTACATCAGCCACATACGCCCCACGCCATCCATTCAACCGCATACGCCATGCAATGGCACCATGCATAAACGAAGGATCTTCCCACACCGCATCGGCAGCAATACCCAACACTGAACCAAGTGTATTGATCAACGGATCGGGTGTTTGTATTTTGATACGTTCTGCTAATTGTTTTCTTGCAGTTTCGGCTTGTTGAAAGACAGTTGGCAAAGAATTATAAGTAATCGGTTTCTTTACAGGTTGCTGAAAAAAGAAATAGTAAGCTTGTTTATTCTGTAAGTTGATAGATGCAGTAACTAAAGAAGATGCTGCAGCACTGTCACTATTCAACAATTGCAATGGCGATTGCTGATTGTTTGCATTCCGGATTCTCAGCACAGAAGCCAGAGGAAAAATACCAACAATCTCTTTTGCTTTTTCTGTTGCAGCAGTTTTTGTTTCTGTTGATGGCAGATGCTGTACTTCGTAACGTTCCTCTTCGTTTAGTGGCTTGGCAAAGCCATACAACAGTTGAAAACTGTTTTGATTGATGCGATAGAGATTGTCTTTGCAGTATTCCGGTTTCAAATAAAATGATGATTCAGGATCAGCACCAATATCTCCATCACGTGAAAACTTTTTGCCGGTAGCACCACCATAAGCAGCAATCAGCTGCACAGATGGCGGGATATTTTCTGCAGTCAGCTTAACAATAAAACCTTCACTACTGTATAGTGCAATTGCATGCAGATAAATTACCCCGTTATTCAGCAACGGATCTCTTACTTCATATAACATAGAACCTGCACGGTAAATAGCTTTAATATTTTTTACTTCAATCAGCCATTTACTTTTTCCTTCCACAATAAAACCAAACTTGAGATTACCGCCCATGCCCGGCATGTATAACGCAAACTCGGGCAGGTCGCCTGCTTCTGCACGGAATGCAGTATTACCGCCGTACAATGCACGGTTGAAACGTTTTGTTCCGTTATTGATGACGATATCATTTCCTTCGGGGTGATATCGAACTTCACGTTCAATGCCATGCCATGGTTTTTTATCCTGGCAAAATGAGAATTGCCAAACAGAAATAAAGAATGTAAAAAGTATAATTGATTTCATTAAGCCTCTCCTCCCTCCCTCCTCTCCCGTAGAGAGGAGGCGGTACTTCGTTTCTCTATTTAACTTTGTATCTGCCATATCTGCTATATTTCTCTAATCAACACATCAGCTTAATAATTTTAATCAGCATTTTAGAATAGCAAGGGCTGTGCCTTGAAAGCCTTTCTAAGCCTCATCCTCTTATCCTTCTCC
>JANOIQ010000006.1:0-12212 GCA_031407835.1 Chitinophagaceae bacterium | reverse complement strand
AAAACTGAGTTACGTAAATTTTTATGAATAATGGAATGAATAAATTGTTCGAGGTTGGCTGCTTCTCCATTCTGCAATACCTCTTCCCAATGATTCAGATCAATTCCATTTTCATTGATAAGCATTTTACGACTGTTACTCAAGCCGGCAATATTTACCTGCAAACGCAGATGTTCTTCCAGGAATGATTGTTGCTGTTTTAATTGTGCCAGTAATTTTTTACCAACATTGCCTGTGCCAACTATATATAAATTGACCTGCTTTTTTGTTGTTTCAAAAAACTCTTCATGCAATACATTCACCGCTTTGCGTACATCTTCTGTTGCAACCACTGCAGAAATATTCCGTTCAGTTGAACCCTGTGCAATTGCACGGATATTGATACCGTTTCTTCCTAAAGCAGAAAACATTCTTCCGCTGATGCCTGTGTGATGACGCATCTGATCGCCTACCAATGCAACAATAGACAAAGCAGTTTCAATCTGCAGGGGATCAACTTTGCTGGTTGCAATTTCATATTCAAATGTTCGATCAACAATTTCTTTTGCTTTATCTGCCAGCGAAATATCCACACCTACACAAATTGAATGCTCGGATGAACCTTGTGTAATGAGGATAACATTAATCTGTGCATTGGCCAATGCAGCAAACAAACGGCTGCTGAAACCGGGAATACCAATCATACCACTTCCTTCCAAACTTAATAACGCCAATGAATTGATACTTGAAATGCCGGTGATAATATTTTCAGGTTCAGGTTTGTGTTCAATTACTGTTCCATGATCGGCAGGTGCAAATGTATTCTTGATCCATACCGGAATATTTTTACTTAACACCGGTTGAATGGTGGGCGGGTAAATCACTTTTGCACCGAAGTGCGAAAGTTCCATTGCTTCCTGGTAAGAAATGGAAGGAATGATTTTTGCATTGGGCACCCAGCGTGGATCAGCAGTCATCATACCACTTACATCGGTCCATATTTCCAATGCAGTTGCATCAACTGCTGCTGCAAGAATAGAAGCAGTATAATCAGAACCTCCGCGGCCTAGCGTTGTGGTAATTTGATTTACATCGCCTGCAATAAAACCCGGAACAACAATTAACTGATGTGTGCTGCTTTTTATAAACTCAGTTATCTGCTGATTGGTGACTGCAAAATCAACCACGGCATTGCTGTAATTTGAATTAGTGCGTATCAGTTCTCTTGTATCTTTCCATAGAGAAGCTGTGCCATTTACATTAAATGCTGCATTAATAATGGTGGAAGAAAGTAATTCACCATAACTCACCAGTTTATCTTTGGTTCTTGATGATGACTCTCCCAAAAGAAAAATACCATTACAGATATCTTCAATTTCATTACAATATCTTTTTACCATGCTAAGCACACTGCTTTGCTGCTGCACAGGTATTAATTCTTTTACTGATTCAAGATGACGTGTTTCGATTTGCTTGAGTAAATCTTTATACGATTCATCAGTTGCAGAAGCTTTTGCTCCGCAGTTGAGGAGAAGATCGGTTGTACCACTCATGGCGCTCACTACAACAATGACAGATGAATCTTTAAGTTTATTTTTAACAATATCAGCAACCTGTTTAATTGCATCTGCACTTCCCATTGAAGTACCACCAAATTTTAAAACCAGCATATAAATTAAGATAAACGTTTAGTAAAAAGAAAACTTTTCAGTTAAAACAGCAGCAATTTGCCCGGGGGTTAATATGAAAGTATACAATCCGCTCAGCGGATCGTAGTGGTTGTAGTTGTTGTGTTAGCAAACACAAACGAAGAATGATATGTAGGAACAACCTGTTTCATGTGTACACAAGATAAATACGATGCCCCATACAACAAGCGTTAGTCGGAAATTATTATTTTCCCAATGCGGTTAAAGCCTTCTTTACACTTCCGTGCGAAAGTAACAGGTCCTTAGCTTTTTCATAATCAGCAAGTCCGCTTCTCAGCATCAGCATTTTTGCTCCACGGTCAACCAATTTTTCATTACTGAGCTGCATATTCACCATGCGGTTATCTTCCACCCTCCCCAATTGAATCATTACCGATGTTGAAATCATATTCAGCACCAGCTTTTGTGCAGTGCCACTTTTCATTCTTGTACTCCCGGTTACAAACTCTGGCCCAACAACTACTTCAATCGGAAAATCAGCAGCTGCACTAACCGGTGAGTTAGGATTGCAACTGATGCTGCCCGTTATAATATTATTTTTTCGGCATTCTTCCAAAGCAGCAATTACATAAGGAGTAGTACCACTTGCTGCAATACCAACCACCACATCTTTATCTGAAACATTGTGCTCCAGCAAATCTTTCCAGCCTTCTTCCCTGCTGTCTTCTGCAAATTCAACCGCATTGGTAATAGCTTTTTCACCTCCGGCAATAATGCCAATCACCAGGCCATAAGGAACGCCATATGTAGGCGGGCATTCGCTTGCATCCAGTATTCCCAAACGACCACTTGTTCCTGCTCCGATGTAAAATAATCTTCCCCCCATCAGCATTTTATCAGTAATGGTTGAAACCAGCGGTTCAATTTGAAGAATTGCATTTTCAACTGCTGCCGGTACAAGACTGTCTTCCTGATTGATATTCTGCAGCAACTCTGCTACACTCATCTGGTCTAAATGACGGTAATTTGATTCCTGTTCTGTTATCCGTATAAATTGATCTGACATCTTTTGTTATTTGCTGTGATATTCTATTAAACCGGGCATGGGATTCTTTAAAACACGCCCTAACTGCAACTCATATGTATTGCATAAACTTTTCAGTACATCCCTGAATGCATAGGCAACACCACCTGTAAAATGAATCGGGTATAACCAGCTTTCACGGTATTTGTAAAGATGGGCAAAGAAAAACTCATTTAATGAATCTTCAATAATATTTTCAATCATATAATGTCCACGGTTTTCACTGAGAAAAATTGCAAAAGAGGCAATATAGCGATTGGCTAACGGCATCCGGTAAACATGATTCAAAATTTCAGTACGGTCAGTTTTATATCTGGCCTGGAATTTTGCCATTAATTCTTCATCAAACGTATTGTAAAGAAAATGCTGAATCACTTTTCTGCCAAGTAAAGCACCACTGCCTTCATCGCCCAGAATATATCCAATTCCCGGGCTGTTTTTTGTAATTCGTTTGCCGTTATAAAAACAGCAAAATGAGCCGGTACCTAAATTCACAACCATTCCTTTCTCATCGCCACAAAGACCTTTTGCCGCTGACATGATATCATTATCAATATTCACTTTTTTGGCTGAAAAAAACACCTCTTTTAAAGCCTTCCTTACATTTTTTACATTTTGAGGGTTATTGCATCCGGTTCCGTAAAAGTATATTTCTGTAATACGTTCTTTTTTCAGTTTCGGCTTCAGCTCTTTCTGGAGCATCTTTGTAATTTCCTCTGTGGTCATTAAGTAGGGGCTGATGCCCTGTGTAAACAATGTTTTCTTTTTCTTTCCTTTTAATAAACACCATTCTGCCTTAGTGGCCCCGCTGTCTGCTATTAGTTTAATGGAACTCATACCGTTATCAGGTTTATCTTGCCTTTGCTGTAAATTATTGAAATTGGAGCAAAAGCGACAAGGCAATATGCTTTATTTTCATGAGATTTGCAGCACTTTTTATAAGAACCCATTTGCATGACTCAAAAGAAAGTTCAAGTTTGGCTACCCGTTCTCCTGTCCGTATGTCTCATGATCGGGATGTTTTTCGGCTATAAACTCAAAGATAACATGGGACCTTACGGCCCCTCCTTTTTTGGAAAGTCCCGGCAAACGTCCATCCAGGAAATTCTTGAACTTGTGAAACAGAAATATGTTGATACGGTAAATGTTGACTCTATAGGGCAGTTTGCCATTCAGGATGTACTGAATCAGCTCGATCCCCATTCAATTTATATTCCGCCGCAACAGCTTCAGCAGGTAAATGAAGATATGCAGGGCAATTTCCAGGGAGTTGGAATTGAGTTTGGGTTGCTTGATGATACAGTTCATGTAATGAATATCATGGCTAAAGGTCCAGCTGATAAAGCAGGAATACAGATTGGCGACCAGATCATCAGTGCCAATGACTCAATCATTTCAGGCAAAAAGAAAAAAGAAGATGCAATCCGTAAATTTTTCCGTGGGCCGAAGGGAACAGAAGTAAAAGTAAAACTCCTGCGTGGAGGGAAGCAAAAGGAAGTCATCATTCAGCGAGGGATCATCCCAATCAAAAGTATTGATGCGGCTTATATAATTGAACCGGAAGTAGCCTATATACGTTTAAACAAATTTTCCAGTACTACCTATGAAGAGTTTATGGAAAACCTGGAGCGCCTGCAAAAAGAAGGCATGAAAAAACTCATTCTTGATTTGCGTGGAAATGGTGGTGGCATGCTGGATGATGCTGTACAGATTGCAGATGAATTTATTGATGGAGAAAAGGAAATCGTTTATACGGAAGGAAAATCATATCCCCGTCAGAATTATAATGCCCGTCGCCCCGGTTTGTTTGAGAAAGGTAAACTGATTTTATTAATTGATGAAGGATCAGCTTCTGCAAGTGAGGTACTGGCAGGTGCCTTACAGGATTGGGACAGAGCAACGATTATGGGCAGGCGTTCTTTTGGAAAAGGACTGGTGCAGGAACAATTCAGTTTGAGCGACGGCAGTGCTATCCGCTTAACGGTTTCCCGTTACTACACTCCTATTGGCCGCAGCATTCAAAAGCCCTATGTTCATGGCGATAATTCAAACTACAAAAATGAAGTAACTGAACGTTTATCAAACGGTGAATTATTTCATGGCGACTCTGCTGCGCATAATGGAAAGAAATATAAAACAAAAGGTGGCAGAACGGTTTTTGGCGGTGGCGGTATCTCTCCTGATATTTATGTAGCTGTTGATTCATCTGAATTTCTGCCAAAAGAAAATAAACGACAGATGAGAGAAATCATCGGCGACGCAGCTTATTATTATTTTCTCAGCAACAGAACAAATCTGCAGAAAATAAAAACTGCTGCTGAATTACAGCAATCTGTTTTAACTGATGCCTCAAGCTGGCAGTTTCTGAAAGCGAAAGCTATTAAAGACAGCATCCGTATTGACAGCTTACCGGCAAAGCAACAGCAGATTATTCAACATTATTTTATGATCATGCTTGGCCGCCAGCTCTGGCGCAGTGAAGGGTATGTAAAAATGAAAAATCTTTCAGATCCATTGATTACAAAAGCTTTGGAAGAAATCAGGAAGTAAGCTTCCTGAATCAAATAAAAAAGAGAAGGCAACTTTTACAGTTGCCTTCTCTTTTTGTGATAAGGTTTATTCATTGGTCAGAAAAATTATTATTCTTTATCCAGTGTTTGCTTTTTTTCAATCCAGTAGGATGCAATGAGACCCAATCCGCCGCAAATACCTATCAGGGAAAAATACATCACCGGGTTGTCGTCATCAATATGCAATACATAAGAATGCATAATATAGGCAAGGAACAAACCAACTCCGGCACCAACCAGTAACAATCCCCATTTCAGGTTGCGGTAAGGGGCGGGCCGGTTGGCAAACTCTTTCGGGTTCATCCCCTTTTCAATCATTGACATGTTTTCCCGATTTCTGAGGTAAAAAAGCCCAAAAAGCATGGCCATTGCGCCAAGAGGAACCAGTATTGCTATTAAAAATTCTCCGTGCATAAATAAGGTTTTTAAAGTTTTTAAAATGTATTCAGCATCTATGACAACCGCAGAAACAAACAGGTTACACAGTTCTTTCACCTTTTTTAAAAAATTGCCGGTACACAGATTTCTTTCCATCTTTATAAAAGTATTGTAACCTGCTCTAAACAAGCAGCGTCTAAACCGGTAGTTATGCAGGCTGCTCCATCGGATAAAGAAACCATTACCCGTGTATTACAGGGTGAACAAAAGGCGTACGAGGTACTGGTTACCCGGTATCAGTCTTTTGTTTTTTCTGTTGCCCTGCGTTATACAAGAAACAGGGAAGATGCGGAAGAACTGGCGCAGAATGCTTTTATAAAGGCCTATCGTTGTTTGAATGATTACAGGGGCGATGCTAAATTCAGTACCTGGCTGTACACCATTGTAAGTTCTTTGTGTCTCACTTTCCTGCGGAAAAAGAAATTACCAACACATTCTATTGATCAGGACGGTGTGTTTGAACTGGCCGACTCAATGGATTCCGGTATGCGGGCTAATATGGTGGAAGAGAAATCAAAGATCAAACTCGTAAATGAAGCCATTGCATTGCTGAACCCTGATGATGCAAAAGTGCTGACCTTATTTTATAAAGGTGATCAAAGCCTGGAAGAAATTGGTTTGATCATGGGAATTGAACCCAATAATGCCAAAGTAAAACTGCATCGTGCCAGGCAACGGCTCAAAGAAAAGATGCAGCAGTATTTTGCAGTGGAAGTAGAAGAATATATTCAATCTTAAAAGCTAATTTTATGCAGATGCAGCAAATGGAAGAACAGATATGGAACTTTATTGATGGCACAGCCAGTGAAAAAGAAGTTTCATTTATTGAGCGTATGATAGCTACAGATATGGAGTGGCAAAAAAAATACAAGGAACTGCTGGAAGTAAATCAGTTACTGAAAACAGACCTGGAACTGGAGCAGCCATCCTTACGTTTCAGTAAAAATGTAATGGAACAGATCAGTACATTAAAGCCTGCTCCTGCAACTGTTCACTACATCAACAAAAATATCATTCGTGGCATTGCTGCTTTTTTTATTCTCACCATTGCCGGATTTCTTGTGTACAGTTTTACACAAATCAGCTGGGTATCCACTGCAGGCTCATCTACCCTGCCATTTGAATTAAAAAACCTTAATCTTGAAAAATTGGATTTCAGTAAAATGATGAACAGTACCTGGATCAATGTTGTGCTGATGATAAATGTTGTTTTAGGATTAATGCTGCTCGATGGCTATTTAAGGCGGAAGAAAAAATCATCAACTCAGAATACTGTTTCACATTAACGAAAAACCAACTTCACCTTTCCATTTCTCTCCGTTACAAATCGTAACTTTGTCAGCTGCCGGAAAAACCCGGACGCTTTTATATGGATATCAAAAACAACATTCTTGAAACCATTGGTAATACACCAATGATCCGTTTAAATAAGATCACCAAAAACTTTCCCTGCGAAGTGGTTGCCAAAGTTGATTATTTCAACCCGGGCAATTCTATTAAAGATCGC
Source organism: Chitinophagaceae bacterium (assembly GCA_031407835.1). Taxonomy (GTDB): domain Bacteria; phylum Bacteroidota; class Bacteroidia; order Chitinophagales; family Chitinophagaceae; genus Lacibacter. The sequence goes on along the minus strand of JANOIQ010000006.1, from coordinate 4,985 downwards.
ATGGCATTAAAGATGGTGGAAGTGGCAGAAAAGGAAGGCAAATTAAAACCGGGCGGCACCATCATTGAAGGAACCAGCGGAAATACAGGAATGGGCCTTGCATTAGCTGCTATTGTAAAAGGCTACAAATGCATTTTTGTTACTACAGAAAAGCAATCAAAAGAAAAAGCAGATGTGTTGAAGGCTGTAGGAGCTGAAGTAATTGTTTGTCCAACAAATGTATTGCCGGAAGATCCCATGAGTTATTACAGTGTAGCTGCAAGGCTGGCGAAAGAAGTTTCCAACTCCTATCATATGAATCAATATGATAACCTGGCAAACCGGTTAGCACATTATGAAACAACAGGACCTGAAATATGGAAACAGACAGATGGCAAAATCACTCATCTTGTTTGTACAGCAGGAACCGGTGGAACCATTACAGGTGTTGCACAATATTTAAAAGAAAAGAATCCCAACATACAAATCTGGGCAATTGATGTGTATGGATCATTACTCACCAAATATTTCCGTACAGGTGAAACCGATATGAATGAAGTGCACCCTTACATCAGTGAAGGTTTTGGTGAAGACTTTGTGCCTAAGAACTATGACATGAGTGTGATTGATCATTTTGAACAGGTAACTGATAAAGATGGTGCAGTAATGGCACGCCGGCTTGCAAAAGAAGAAGGTTTGTTTTGCGGTTACAGTGCAGGAAGTTGCATACAGGGGTTGATTCAGTTAAAAGACCGTGTAAAGAAAGACGATTTAGTGGTTTGTATTTTTCATGATCATGGCAGCCGCTATGTTGGTAAAATATACAATGATCAGTGGATGATGGAACGGGGTTTCCTGGATGTAAAAACATTTAAAGACATTGTATCATCCCGTTCACACAACCGTTTAATCAGCATTGCACCAACACATACTGTTGCTGAAGCAGTAGAACTGATGAAAAAATATGATATAGAACAGATACCCGTTATAAAAAATGGCGAGCCTGTTGGTTCTATTTCTGAAAATGGATTGTTTGCCAAAGTATTTTCCAATGCTGAAATAAAACATGCCAGTGTTGAAGCTGTAATGGAGCCAGCTTTACCCATTGTTGCTTTTGATACAACTATTGAACGCTTAAGTACTTTCATTACAAAAGAAAACGGTGCTGTATTAAGTAAGGATGAAGCAGGCAATTTCCATATTGTAACCAAGTACGATATTATACAATCGCTTACAAAATAAGTAAGAACCCTATTAAATAAATGTATAAGCCGCTTTTAACAGCGGCTTATACATTTAAGGGCAATTATTGACGCAGGATAGTCGTTTATATGCCGATATAATAAATTAAACACCTGTTTATAGGTAACTCTCCCTGTATATTGTACGTATATCTACGAACGCTGAAGTAAATACCGATTACTTAAAATAGAGAATAACTGCTCTTGCCCAGTGTTTCACCCCGAACTACATTTGTATCGGAAGTTGATTGACACACAATCAACACTAACATACGAAGAACACTTATTTTAGAATTACCAAATCCATTGAAAAAACCAAAATCTAAAATCCAATATCAGTCAACTTCCAATTTTTTTTGAACCGTTTTTAATCCAACAACCTGTAAGAAAACTAAGTCCGTCGAAAAATCCAATGAATCCTGACTAACTGAAAAACCTTAAAATCTGAATCCAAAAGAAGAACCAAAGAATCTGAATCCAAAGAAAAACCAAAGAGAAATCCAATTCCTGACAAATGAAAGACATTAAATTTAAATCCTAAGAAAACCAAAGAAAAATCCAAACATCCTAACTATCTGAAAAACACGAATCCTATCCTGAAGAACCAAAAAAGAAGCCAACCGACTCAGATTCATCTGTAACGGAATACCAAGAGACCAATGAAAGGCTTTTAAAAAAGATCTGGATCCTATTAAAAAACCACGAAATCCAATTTCATATCCTTTGAAATCCAGATCTTTTTTTCTTTTTATCCACCCGAAAGGGGAATATTTTGAAAAAAAGAAGAATCCGGTTCTGAAATCCTATTAATGAATTTGTACCAAAGAAAACCATCAAACACCAAGGAACCGAAGAATTATTTAAATTGCCTGTCTCAAAATGAGCTGAAACATGTTCACAATCTGACAGGCAATTTTGTTTTTATGCGCATCTGCCCTCTTTTAATTTCAGCACTTGTGGCAAACTTTTTAAAAAACAGAAGAAAGCTTATTTTTAAGCAATGAATCCAGTTTACAAACTGCGCCTGTCAATTTCCATTCTTTTTTTTATCGCCTTATTTATTGTTACATGGCCTTTGTACCAGTATATTTTTGATGTTGATGGAATTGGCTATGCTGCTGTAGCTCATCACTATCTTGATGGAAATTTCAAGCTGGCAGTAAATGGATTCTGGAATCCCCTGCATTCATGGCTGGCAGTTCCATTTATTAAAGCCGGACTTCCAGATTGGGCGGCATTTAAAGTATCGAATGCTATTTTCTCCATCGGTTCTTTGGTTGTACTTCACTCATTACTCAATAAATTTTCATTATCAGAGTGGTTAAAAACAAGCATTCAACTGTGTTCAGTTATTCTATTGCTGCATTATACTTATAGCGAACTGGCCGCTGATGCTTTGCTTGTTTTCCTGTTACTTGCTTATTTCAACCTCATTAAGTCAGACTCTTTTTACAGCAGTATTCAAAAAAATTTAGTTGCTGGTTTTATTGGTGCCTGTTTGTATTTCAACAAATCATACGGTTTTCCATTTTTCATCTTTCACTTCATTGTGATACATCTTTTTTTAAATCCTGATAAGAAACAAGCAGTTAAACAACTGGCTGCCGGGTTCGGCATCTTTGCCTTATTTACATTACCCTGGATATATGCCCTGCATTGGAAATATGGCGAATGGATGATTGCGTTTGGAAAATTCAATGCCCATTGGGATTTCAGCAAAGGCCCTCTGCCCGGTCCTGTTATGCAAGCCCCACCTTATGAAGGTTCAGCAGCAGTTTGGGAAGACCCATGGCATGTACGGAAAGATAATTTATCAAATGTTCCTTTTATACAGGTTGCGCTTCACCAGTTAAGGGTTATCCTCTTTAATTTTCAGCAATGGCTGATCAGTATTCATGACCTTTCCTTTTTAGCGTCGGCAATTTTATTACTGAGTGTTGTAAATTATTTCATCAGGAAAAATAAGAACTGGCTTTATCTAATCACCACGTTAACCACATTACCGGCCGGTTATATTCTGCTGCACGTTGAAACCCGTTTCATATGGGCATTGAGTTTTATTTTTATGATTGCCGGTGGTTTACTGATGCAGCAATTGTTTAGCTCTATCAGCATCAACAAATGGCAACGGCTGCTTCTCTGGCTTATTTTCTTTGGCAGTTTTTTACTTGAACCCATCAATCAATTGAAAGACCGGGCATTTAGCCACAAAGAGTTTTTTGATACCGCTGAAATGATGAAACAAAACTCAATTGCCGGAAAGTTTACTTCAAATACAAAAAAAGGCGAATGCATGGTGGTGGCCTATTTATCAAAAAACTCCTATTATACAATTACCAAACCTTCTTATACAACTGATGAATTACTGAAAGAACTTGAGCAGTACCAGATTCAGTATTATTTTTTCTATTATACATCACAGCAGGAAAAAGAAGAATTCCTGAGCAGTAAGATTGTTACTAAAGCCACACAAATCAGAGAACCCGAGCCTGGCTTGCTTGTTCTCAACTTTTACTAATAACTGTTATCCGAAGGTGGAAAAAAAATCCTGCTTCAAAGCAGCTAATGAGTAATTAACTATCTTAGCGCCTCGAAAAAACTAAATTCAATACTGATTTTTAAACCCTTATACCATTTTTTATGAGTAAATACAGAGCCGGCGTACTTTTTGGCGAAGAACTGGAAGCTTTAATGAATGATGCAAAAGATAATCAATTCGCACTCCCAGCAGTTAATACAATTGGTACCAATACCATTAATGCAGTGTTGGAAACAGCAGCAAAAGTAAATTCACCAGTTATTATTCAATTTTCCAACGGCGGTGCACAGTTTATTGCCGGCAAAGGAATGCCCAACGATAAATTACAGGGAAACATACAGGGTGGTATTTCAGGAGCTTTACACATTCATAATGTAGCCAAATATTATGGTGTTCCTGTTGTATTGCACACCGATCATGCATCTAAAAAATGGTTACCATGGATCAGCGGATTAATTGATGCCGGTGTTGAATACAAAAAAGAAAAAGGCCAGCCACTTTTCAGTTCACATATGCTTGACTTAAGTGAAGAGCCACTGGAAGAAAACATTCAAACCTCTGTTGAATTTTACAAGCGAATGGCTCCATTAGGCATGGCTATTGAAATTGAACTGGGTGTTACCGGTGGTGAAGAAGACGGTGTTGATAACAGTGATGTAGATAATGATAAACTTTATACTCAACCTGAACATGTTGCTTATTCATATACAGAATTAAGCAAGGTTGGTAAATTATTTACTGTAGCCGCAGCATTTGGTAATGTACACGGTGTGTACAAACCTGGTAATGTAGAATTAAGACCCGTGATCTTAAAGAACAGCCAGGATTACATTGAGAAAGAATTAAAAACAGGTCCGAAGCCTGTTTATTTTGTATTCCATGGTGGCAGTGGTTCACCTCAGCACCAGATTCGTGAAGCGATCGGGTACGGCGCTATTAAAATGAATCTTGATACTGATCTGCAGTGGGCTTTCTGGGAAGGTATTCTCAACAATTACAAAAAGAATGAAGCTTACCTGCAGGGCCAATTAGGAAATCCTGAAGGTCCTGATAGTCCCAATAAAAAACATTACGATCCGAGAGTTTGGTTGCGTAAAGGTGAAGAAAGCTTTAACAAGCGACTTGAAGTTGCATTTGAAGATCTGAACTGTATCAACAGAAACGCATAATTGTTTTACTTTTAATTGCTTTCAAACTTACAGCAGATGGCAAAACAAGAAGAAGAT
>JANOIQ010000643.1:0-12964 GCA_031407835.1 Chitinophagaceae bacterium | reverse complement strand
TCCTTTAAGAAAAGCAGATGATGCAATTGTTTTGGATAACACAGATCTTACAATGAAGGAGCAATTTGAAAAAGCCCTGGCACTGGTAAAGAAGAAAATTTATTGAAATAAATGAATTTGGTTCAGCAGTTGTTCTTCTGCCGAATAGATGGATGAAATTTTCTGAATCACTGCTTCAACCAATGAATCAGGGCATGATGCTCCACTGCTGATTAATATTCTGGCAGTCTTTCCAAAAGGAAGAAAATCTTTTGTTACATATTCCGTCTTATCATGAAAATTGAAATGCATGATCTCTGTTGAAGAGAGAATTTTATCCTCACTGTTAATGAAATAGGCAGGGAGTTTTTCTTCACACAATTCAACCAGGTGTGTTGTATTGGAACTGTTATAACCGCCTACAATAATTGCAAGATCAGCTGTTGTTTCAAGCATTCCGGTTACCGCTGTCTGGTTATCATTGGTAGCATAACAAAGTGTATCTCTTGTATCAGCAAAGCGATCCCCGATATTTCTTTCATCAAGTTTGTAATGCTGCATTACAAGTGCTTTAAGATATTCGGCAATAGCCTGTGTATCACTTGCCAATTGTGTTGTTTGATTCACAACTCCAAATCGTTGCAGATCTTTTTTAATATCAAATCCATCAGAATATAATCCTTTGAACTCATCGTAGAATTGTGCAGAAGGTTTTTCTCCCGTAATATATTTCCCCAGTTCAATGGTATCTTTCATATCATTCACAATTACAGTTGCTATGTGTGAACTTGCATGCGAAAAAGTTGCCCTTGTTTCTTCATGCTTTGGTTTGCCGTGTACAACTATTGAATAACCTTTTGCAGCAATCTGCTCACTCCGGTTCCATACTTTTTCAACAAAGGGGCAGGTGGTGTTATATTTTTCTGTTGCAATTCCTTTGTCATTCAGCATTTGTTCAATGGCAAGTGTGGTTCCAAATGCCGGAATGATCACCACATCATCTTTTGTTATTTCATCAAACGAAATCACCTGTTTGCCATACGTATCCTGCAGAAATTGTACACCTTTTTCTTTGAGCGTTGCATTTACCTGCGGATTATGAATCATTTCACTCAATAGAAAAATACGTTTTCCCGGATTTTCTTCAATTGTTCTGAAGGATATTTCAATGGCATTTTCAACGCCATAGCAAAACCCAAAATGCCGGGCCAGGTAAAACTGAACAGTCCCAAGATCAAGAAGGGTAGGACTAAAGTCTTTCTTCAACTTGTCTTCTTGTTTCCGTTTATTCTTGATAGCGGTAAGGAATGAACTGCGGTAAATATTGGGAACTTCAAATTTCTTCATATTGCTGAATAACAGCTGCAAAGGTAAAGAGTTTAAAAGTGGAAAATAAGAACCTGCAGTTTGCGGTTTGGTTCGTATCATTGAAGCCGAATTACGACCAATATGCCAACTGCTTTTACGCCTGCTGAATGGATTCATTCAACGAATATTTATGAAGTAAACCTTCGGCAATATACTGCCGAGGGAAGTTTTGCTGCTTTTGCCAAACATTTACCCCGTTTGAAAGATATGGGTGTTGAAGTGATTTGGTTTATGCCGGTTACTCCGATCTCCATGAAGAACAAAAAAGGAACACTCGGCAGTTATTATGCCTGCTCCAGTTATGTAGAAACGAACCCTGAATTTGGAACGATTGATGAATTTAAACAGCTGGTGAATGAAATTCATGAACTGGGGATGAAAGTAATCATTGACTGGGTTGCCAATCACACAGGATGGGATCATGAATGGACGATTTCTCACCCCGAATATTACACACAAGATCACCAGGGTAATTTTAAACCACCTGTTGAAAATTGGGAAGATGTAATTCATCTTAATTTTCACAACCCGGCTTTACGTAAGGCGATGATTGATGCCATGAAGTTTTGGGTAAATGAATGTGCAATAGATGGTTTTCGTTGTGATATGGCGATGCTTGTGCCGGTTGATTTTTGGGCAGAAGCAAGAACAGAACTGGATAGACTGAAAGCATTGTTCTGGCTTGGTGAGTTTGATCAATGGAACGATGAGCCATTTGCTTATGTATTTGATGTAAGTTATAGTTGGCACTGGATGCATATATCACAGGAGTTTTATCAGAAGCATCAGCCAATAGTTGAACTGGATAAAGCATTGAGCGGCTATCAAACAAAACACCCCTTTCAGCATATCCGTTCTTTCTTCACCAGTAACCATGATGAAAACAGCTGGAACGGTTCAGAGTATGAAAAATACGGAGAGATGGCTATCCCATTAGCAGTATTCTCCTTTATGTGGAATGGGATTCCACTCCTTTACAGCGGACAGGAACTGCCCAATCAAAAGCGGCTTGCATTTTTTGATAAAGATGAAATTGAATGGAAAGAAAATATTTCACTTCATCAATTTTATAAAGAATTGTTTCGAATACGGAAACAACATCCTGCTTTATTAGCCGGGCATTTAGATGTCATTACATGGCGTATTGCAACTGATCATCCTGATCAATTGTTTTGTTTTGTAAGAAAAAATAAAGAACGTGAAATCGTGGTGGTGCTTAATTTCTCAGGTGAGAAAATAAACTATCAGTTACATGATCATCGTGTAAGAGGAGAATTTACAAATGAACTTACTGCTGAGAAGAACGATATTTCTTCTGACTTTATAATTGAACCATGGGGATATCAGATCATGGCGAAATAAAAAAATCCCCTGAAATGTCAGGGGATTTTTTTATAAGTTTCATCTTATATTATTATGGTTCATTTCTCAAGTCATTAATTGCATATTGATATACACCTTCATAACCGGGATAAATACCTTCAATGATAATACTGTTTCCTGCTGCATCAATTGCATGTTTAAGATCGTCTACTGTTTTAATGGTTTTGCCACCTGCACGAACAATGATAAAGCCTTTCTTGATTGTTGTTTGATCTGCAATCAATCCATCAGATAATGTTTTTACTGTTACACCACCTTCAACATTATATTCTTTTGCTTTTGCTGCAGACAGTGCTTCAAACTCTGCACCCAATTTATCAAGAGCTGAAGTTTTTACAATTTCTGTATTACCTGAACTGTTTTTTAATGTAAGTGTAGCTATACTTTCTTTTCCGCCACGTAAGTACGTAACCGCTAATTTCTGTCCCGGACGATAGCTGGCAACAGTTCCTGTTAATTCGGCCCATGTAGATACTGATTTATTTTCAAGCTTAATGATTTTATCACCTTTTTTAAGACCGGCTTCTTCGGCAGCACTTTTACTCATTACTTCGCCAATCACAACTCCATCGCCTTCTTTAATATTTGAATCAGTTCCTTCATCACCATTCGCCTCAGGGCGAATACCAAGGAAGGCTCTTTGTACAGTTCCGAATTTAATCAGGTCGTCAATTACTTTCTTAACAATGTTTACAGGAATTGCATAAGAATACCCTGCATAAGAACCTGTTGGGGATGCAATGGCTGCATTAATACCAATCAACTGTCCACTAGTATTAACTAATGCACCACCACTGTTGCCCTGGTTAACAGCCGCATCAGTTTGTATAAAACTTTCTACAATGTTTGCATTACGTCCGGCATTACGTTGATTAATTCCTAAGAAACGGAATTTAGCACTTACAATACCGGCTGTTACAGTTGTTTCCAATGTTAACGGATAACCTACTGCCAATACCCACTGACCAACTTTTACTTCATCTGAATTTCCATATAGCAAATAAGGAAATCCGGTTCCTTCAATCTTAATCACAGCCAGATCTGTATTTGCATCTGTAGCAAGTACCTTGGCTTTGTATTGTCTTTTATTATGAAGTGTAACAGTTACTTCATCTGCTCCATCTACTACATGGTTGTTTGTTACAATATAACCATCGCCTGTAACAAATACTCCACTGCCACTTGCCATTTGAGGACGATTCGAATTTGGTCCTCCAAAGAAATCATCAAAGAAGTCATCTCCAAATACATCGCCGAACGGACTTTTTTTCTTTTGCTGATTGCTTGTTTGAGTAGGATTTGTTTTTGTTTTGATATGTACCACGGCTGGTGTAGAAGTATTTGCTGCTGCTTCAAAATCAACAGGGCCTCCGCCCGGAGCACCACCGCCATCAAAACCTGCATAATTAACAGGAAGCTGTGCCTGGCTTTGTGAAATCAGCTGATTGCTCTTTGCAAATTTTGAATACAGGAAAACACTTGTTAACGCAGTAACAGCACTGATCAGCATGGTAACGAAAATGTGTTTTGCTTTCATTTCTTATCAGATTAGGGTTTTTTATGAATGATAGTTTATCAAAGCTTGTGCCTTTGCATTGTAAAATAACAACGCTGACATCATTTCAGATATACCACGTACCCAAATTAACAAACAGTTATGAAGGGTTTCGTAGTTGACTGATAAAGTTACAAAAAATCTGCAAGTTAGTCAGGCCAAAAAATGACAGCGAAACTAAAATATTCTCAGAGATAAAGAAACGGGCAGTATTAAAAAAAATCCCACCTTTTATAGTGGGATTTAGAAATAAGCAATTGGTTAGATTTATGGAAAAATACCCAGTTCAAGGTAAGTAATGGCTACTTTATTAATGGCTACAACATAAGCTGCTGTCCTCATGTCAGGTATGGCCGGATTTTCTTTCCAGCAATCCATTACTTCATTCACCGCATTTATCATGGTTTCTTCCAGCCCGCTGTAAACCAAGTCTACTTCGTCAGGACCATGCATAATGGTGGTACGCATTTTAGCTTCCACTTTTTTGCCGGTTAGCTGTTCAACCTGGCTCAGCATATTTCCATTTTGGTTTTCGGTAAAGCGTTTTTCCAAACGGCCGTAACGAACGTGGCTAAGGTTCTTCAGCCACTCAAAATAAGAAACAGTTACACCTCCTGCATTGAGGAACATATCCGGAACAACAAGCACCCCACGTTTTGCAAATTCTTCATCTGCTTCTGGTGTTAATGGACCGTTTGCTGCTTCACCAATCATTTTGGCTTTTACTCTTGGTGCATTTTCTCCATTGATTACATTCTCCAATGCTGCTGGAATCAGGATGTCACATTCCAGTTCGAGAGCATCTGTATTCATTATACAGTTAGTGGCACCGGGGAAATTTAAAATTGATTTTGTGTTTTTGCGATGCTGAAATACCGCATCAACATCTAAACCATCATAATTGTAAATACTTCCTTCATATTCGGCGAGGCTAACAATAATTGCGCCTGCTTCCTGAAAAAATTTGGCAGAGTGATAGCCCACATTTCCAAGACCCTGAACAATAACACGTTTGCCTTTTATGCCTTCAGTTAATCCCAGTTTGCTCATTACTTCGGGCATATTACATACTTCACGGATGCCATAAAATACGCCCAAGCCTGTTGCTTCACGACGGCCACGAACACCACCCTGTGTAATGGGCTTACCGGTTACGCATCCTGCTGCATCAATTTCACCCGGACGAAGTGACTGGTAGGTATCAACGATCCATGACATTTCTCTTTCTCCCGTTCCATAATCAGGAGCAGGAACATCAATACCTGGGCCGATAAAATTTTTCTTAACTAATTCAGCTGTATAACGGCGTGTAATTTTTTCCAATTCATACGCCGAGCGTTTTCTCGGGTCAATTTTAATACCACCTTTTGCTCCGCCAAAGGGTACGTTAACAATAGCACACTTATAAGTCATGAGAGCGGCCAGCGCCATTACTTCATCCTGATTTACTTCCATTGAAAAGCGGATACCACCTTTACATGGAGTTTTGTGATGTGAGTGCTGTACACGGTAAGCTTCAATAACTTCAATGCTGCCATCGTCCATCTTTACAGGAAATTTCATACTGTACACACTGTTGCATTGCTGAATCTGTTCAAGGATACCTTTGTCCCATTTGGTAAAGGCTGCTGCTTTATCGAAGCTTTGTTCTACTGCTCCGAAAAAACTGTAATTCGTAGTTGACATACAATCGTTTTTTAAATTTTAATATAGCAAAGAGTTAGTCTTTCTTTTTTTCCAATCTTGATATCTTCCGGTCAATACGAACCAGGTAAAGAACAATGCCTGTAAAGATGGTGAGGCAAACAGCAAGCACCACATAGATTTTTCCATTGCTTACCATTACTGAATTATCATCAGTGTTCTGTGCTATTAATTCAAAAGCAGAAAACAGGAAGGAAAGAGTTAATAAAAATAATTTACGCATGTATCCAGTTTTTTTCTTTGAGTTTATAAAAGCGGATGAGTAAGGTAGTCATCCATACACCCAGTAAGGTCCAGCCAATAACGCCTGGCCAGAAAACCAGCCTCATTGTCGGGTCCAGATCCTGGCCGCCTAAGGCCGGGTTGCCTTCCACACCCTGTCCGCCGGGATGTAATGATTGTACCAGTCTTGGTAAGATCATAATCAGGGGTACATAAATAAAATAAGCAAAGATGTTATAGACGCTGCTTACTCTTGCACGCTTATCCATATCGGGCATGGAATTACGCAAAACAAAGTAGGCAAGGTAAATGAGTAAAGCAATAGCAACTGCAATCTGTTTAGGGTCATTGCTCCATGGTTTCCCCCATGTATAATTTGCCCAAATAGCCCCGGTCAGCAATCCAAGTAAACCATAAATTACCCCTGTGCGTGCATATTCACGGGCTTTAATATCATCTTCTAAATTGCCGCTTCTTAAATAACGGATAGAAAAGATCAGTGATACCAGTAACAGAATCATTTGGCCAAACCACATGGGCACATGGAAAAATAAATTGCGGATGGTTTGCTGCAGGTTGCCGATTATGGGGACTTTGATAAGGAGTCCTGCGGTAAATGTGTAAAGCAATAATACAACTGCTAATATCTTCCACCAGGATTTTTTCATAAACTTTTTTAAAAGTTAATGCAGAAAGGGAGAAATTCATTTTTTACTTTAATTGACTGCTGATTATTGGATAATCATTCGGCCTTCAAAGAAATATGAAGTGGTTATTGTATACTTTTCTCTGCCTTTTTACGTGGCGCAAAGTTAGGGAGTTGGTTCTAATCTTTCCATAAAAATGGAAACAAAATGAGGCTCAGGATTACAACCAGCAGATCAAGTCCGCATAATAACAAAACCATTTGACTTAAAGCTCCATCTCTGAATATTTCCCCAAAAGCACTCTTTGAAATTTTTACCAGCAGTAACAGCTGTGGAATGATGAGTGGAAAACCAAGAATAGCCATCAGTGCAGCATTTTGATTAGCCCTTGCTGCAATAGCTGCGAGTAAAGTAAACACCAAACTGATACTGATGCCTCCTAAAACGCCTATACCAAGAAAGTTTAATGTATTTCCATACGGACTTCCCAGAAAAAAACTGAAGAGTAAAATACTGAGTAAACTCATCACCAGCATCAGTACAACATTATACAGCACTTTTGCAATAATGAAATCCAAAGCACCCGCAATGGAATAATAATAAAGCATTCGTCCGCGGCTTTCCTGTAAAAAACTTTTGGCAACAGCATTGATACAGATAAACAGCAGGTTCATCCAGAATAAACCATTCCATACACTTGCTTCGGGCTCACCCATGGCTAAAAATAACACGAAAATGGTGCTGGCGATGTACAACAGTATTCCATAAAAAGTGTATTGTTGTCTTACTTCAAGCAGCAGGTCTTTTTTAAAAAGGGCAATTATTTTTTGGGAAGAGAGCAAAATGATGTTTGTTTATTTATGATGATAGCAATGACGGCACCTTGGTTCATATTTATCTTTTTCGCCTAATACAACCTGCCCGCCTTCACTGGAAGTACGGTACGAATAGTTCGCAATATTTCCACACACTACACAGATAGCATGCAGTTTGGTAATATAATCAGCAACGGCCAGCAGGTTCGGCATTTGTCCAAATGGTTGCTTTTTATAATCCATATCAAGTCCCGCAACAATCACCCTGGCACCACGCAAAGCAAGCAGTTCGCATACATTAGTGATTTCCTGGTCAAAAAACTGTGCTTCATCAATTCCGATCACTTCTACACCCTGCGAAAGGAGTAAAATTTTCTGTGAGTTATCAATAGGGGTGGAGAGGATAGCGTTTTCATCATGCGAAACGATCTTCACTTTATCATAACGTACATCCACAGCCGGTTTAAAAATTTCAACTTCCAGATTAGCGATACGTGCACGTTTTAACCGGCGGATCAACTCTTCTGTTTTACCGCTGAACATGGAGCCGCAGATCACTTCAATCCAGCCTCTTCTATCGCCTCTTATATTAGGTTCTATAAACATTATCAATATTTTATGCCAAACTGTTTGTAACTTTCACAGCAAATTTTCGATACCGCCAAAAGTAAGGACTATTCATGGAACGTATCGCATCTCTCATTGAACAATTACAACAGGCCCTGCAAAAAAATGCTGATGCGGCTCACCTTCTTGTGCTTACAAATATGCTGCAGGCCGAGTTGGAAAAGATGAGTCAGCATAAAACTGAAACCTTCAGTTCAAAAAATGTGGCCGTGGTTTTACCAACTTCCAAAAACAGTGTTAGTCCATTACAACCCCCTGCACAAGTATATCAACCTGCTACATTAAAAGTGGAGGAAATACATGAAAAAATTGTTGAAGTGCTGCAGATAGATGAACATGAAGTAGAAGCTGAGTTGGAAGAAATCAGGCAGAAAGCTGAATTTTCCAAGCGAATGCAGGCAAAACAGGCTCAGCACAAACCTCCGATGTTATTTGAAGATGAACATGGAATTCCCACTCTTATCCATCAGCCCAATTATACAGATCCTCCAAAACAAAACGGTTCAAAAGAAGTAAATGAAGCAATTACAGCTGAAGGAAGATCTATTAATGATCAGTTGAAAGAAGAAAAAACAGAAGTTGGGCATAAACTTTCTGAATCAACTTCCATTAAAGATTTGAAGAAAGCAATCGGCATCAATGATCGCTTTGTATTCATCAATGAATTGTTCCGTGGTGATGAGGTAATGTATGAACGGAGTATTAAGACCATTAATAATTTTACTATTTACCCGGAAGCTCAATACTGGATGGAACGGGAACTGAAAACCAAACTGGGATGGGATGGAAACCGATCTGCAGTGCAGGAATTTTATGCTTTAGTAAAAAGGCGTTTTTCCTGAAGCCAGTTGAAGATAACATCCGTTGCTCCGCCATTCTCCCTTACATAATCAGCAGCTATAGTTCCTGCATCTTCAATGTTCATTGTAAGCATTACCTCCTTTAATTGGGTGCTGCTTTCAATTACAAAACTTCCCCCCTTTTTTTTCAGTTCAACACTCTCTTTAAACTTTTGAAAATTTGGTCCGGTTATAACAGGCTTGCCATATACAGCAGCTTCTAAAATATTATGATGCCCGCTTTTATTAAAACCTCCGCCAACATAACAGACAGATGCGTATTTATATAAACGGGAGAGATAACCGATATTATCAATAATAAGTACCCGATGAGAAGTTGCAGGTGATTGTTGTATACTCAACTCTGAAAACAGAATGGAATCAGGAAAAAGACTTTTTATTCTTCTTATATTTTCATCTTTAATTTCATGCGGGGCAATGATGAGTTTTTGATTGTTCCAATGATCATTGATGAACTCAGAAAGAATGGTTTCATCCTGCGGCCAGGTGCTGCCGGCTACTATCACGAGTTGATCTTTACAAAAATCACCAATGTTTTCCACAGGTTTCCATTGCTGAACTGCTTCCAGTACACGATCAAATCTTGTATCGCCTGCAATGGTGGTTCTATCTCCTAAGCCAATTCCATCCAGTAATTCTTTTGATCCTTTATTTTGAACAAACAAGTGAGAAAAATTATTGAGCATATTCCGGTGAAAACCTCCCCACCATTGAAAGAATGGTTGTGATGAACGAAAGATGCCTGATACAAGAATTGTTTCAATCTTTCTAAGCTTTAACTCCTGTAAATAGTAATGCCAAAATTCATACTTCACAAAAATGGCCAGCTGTGGGTTTGTTATTTCAAGAAAAATGGCGGCATTTTCTTTTGAATCAAACGGCAGATACATCACATAATCGGCCTGTTCATAATTCTTCCTGATTTCATAGCCTGAAGGAGAAAAAAAAGTAAGGACTATTTTGGAGGCAGGTATTTCTGATTTTAATTTTTCAATGATGGGCCTTCCCTGTTCAAATTCTCCCAACGAAGCACAATGCATCCAAATAACAACATCGCCGGGCTCAATTTTCCAATTCGAAGAAAGTTCATCCTGCCAATTTTTGCGCCCATCCACCCATTTTTTAGCCTTGCTGTTCCAGCGGGTGGCTACGGAAATTCCTGATTTATAAACAAGGCGAAATATGTTATAGAAGAAAATCATCGGGCACAAATCTAAGTGGATTGTAACTGCTAACGAAAACTTGGGATTTGATGAACTGTTTCAGGCTCAAAAACGGCTTTTTTAGCTTACTTTCGCCACCGTTTAAACAAGCTTATTATGCGACCTATTCATATGGTAGATCTTAAGCAGCAATATCTTGCAATTAAGCAGGAAGTAGATGCTGCAATTTTAGATGTTCTTGACAGTTCTGCATTTATTAACGGAAAACCTGTTCAGAACTTAGCTGCGGATCTTAGCACTTATATTGGTGTAAAGCATACCATTCCTTGTGCTAATGGAACCGATGCCTTACAAATTGCCATGATGGCTCTTGATCTGCAACCCGGTGACGAAGTAATCACTCCTTCTTTTACTTATATTGCCACAACAGAAGTTGTGGCATTGTTACGTTTGAAGCCTGTGTTTGTGGAAGTGGACCCCAAAACTTTCTGTATTGATCCTGATGCTCTCCGCAAAGCCATCACTCCCAAAACAAAAGCCATTGTTCCTGTTCATTTGTATGGCCATGTTGCCAACATGAAACAAATTATGGATATTGCAGCAGAACATGCGTTGTATGTAATTGAAGATACCGCCCAGGCAATTGGAGCTGATTATATTTACCCTGATGGTACAAAAAAGAAAGCCGGTTCAATTGGAACAATTGGCTGCACTTCTTTTTTTCCTTCAAAAAACTTAGGCTGTTATGGTGATGGTGGGGCAATGTTTACCAATGATGATGAACTGGCCGATAAGTTGAAGATAATTGCCAATCATGGTCAGAAGGTTCGTTATTATCACGAAATGGTTGGCTGTAATTCCAGGTTGGATACTATACAGGCAGCTGTTCTGAATATCAAATTAAAAAAACTGGATGAATATGTTGCTGCCAGAAGAAAGGCAGCTGATTATTATGATGCTGCATTTGCAGGGCATAAAAATATTACAGTTCCTTACCGTGCTCCTTACAGCAATCATGTGTTCCATCAGTATACATTAACGCTGGATGGTTTTGAAGATGTTGCTGCTGTAAGAAATGGATTGAATGTATTTCTGGCTGAGCAGAAAATCCCATCCATGATCTATTATCCCGTTCCGGCTCACCGTCAGAAAATGTTTGAAGCATTTGGTGGAGGTGATTATGATTTAAAGATCACCGATTGGTTAACAGACCGGGTGATTTCTTTACCTATGCATACTGAATTAGAGGAAGAGCAATTGAGCTTCATTACAAAAAATGTATTGGATTTCCTTATACATAAAAATTAAACACTGATTAACACATGAAAATCGCAGTTGTAGGAACCGGTTATGTAGGATTAGTAACAGGAACCTGTTTTGCTGAAACCGGTAACAGAGTAACATGTATCGACATTGATCAATCGAAAATTGAGAAATTATCAAAAGGTCAGATTACCATTTATGAGCCCGGATTAGAGAAAATTTTTCTCCGTAATTTAAATGAGGACCGGTTGCATTTTACAACCAATCTTACAGAGGGCATTAAAGATGCAGCTATTATTTTTCTTGCTTTGCCCACGCCTCCCGGTGAAGATGGAAGTGCTGATTTAAAATATATTCTGGGAGTGGCTGATGAGTTAGGAAAAATTCTTACCGACTTTAAAGTAATTGTTGATAAAAGCACTGTGCCTGTTGGTACGGCTGATAAGGTTTCTGCTGCTATTGCAAAAAATTGTAAAGTGGAATTTGCTGTGGTAAGTAACCCTGAATTTTTAAGAGAAGGTGTTGCAGTGGAAGATTTCATGAAACCAGATCGTGTAGTAGTTGGAACCAGCAATGAAAAAGCGAAAAAGGTAATGACGGAATTATATGCTCCTTTTGTACGCAGTGGAAACCCTGTAATATTTATGGATGAAAAAAGTGCAGAGTTAACCAAGTATGCTGCCAATTCATTTCTTGCTGTAAAGATTTCTTTCATGAATGAAATTGCCCGCTTATGCGAAAAAGTAGGCGCTGATGTTGATATGGTGCGTAAAGGTGTTGGCAGTGATGACCGTATCGGCAAACGTTTTTTATTCCCCGGCATTGGTTACGGCGGCAGCTGTTTCCCCAAAGATGTACAGGCATTGGTGAAATCATCAACCGAAGTGAACTATGATTTTGAAATACTGAATGCAGTAATGAAAGTAAATGATGAACAGAAATTGTTCCTCATGCCAAAAATTAATGCTTATTTTAAAAGCGATCTCAAAGGGAAACGCTTTGCCATGTGGGGGCTTTCATTTAAACCTAATACAGATGATATTCGTGAAGCGCCGGCTTTATATATGATTGATGCATTAACAGAAGCAGGCGCAACTGTTTGTGCTTATGATCCTGAAGGAATGCCGAATGTACAACAACTGCTGGGTAACAAGATTGATTTTGCTGCGAACCAATATGATGCATTGAAGAATGCGGATGCGTTGATTATTGCAACGGAGTGGAGCGAATTCCGCACGCCTGAATTTGAAAAGATAAGTGAATTGCTGAAAAACAAAGTGATCTTTGACGGACGTAATGTGTACGACAGGGAACAAATGAAGCAACTTGAATATCATTATGAAAGTGTGGGAAGGGAAGCGGTCATTTAAAAGAAGAT
>JANOIQ010000248.1:0-1527 GCA_031407835.1 Chitinophagaceae bacterium | reverse complement strand
GGCAGAGCCAAATTCCATTTTTAATACTTTTACGTTCGTCCGTTGTTTTGTTTGGGTCAAAACGAATAGATTTTGTTCCGTCTTTTGCTCCACTAATATGGGCAGCCACTCCTGTAATTGTAGATTTGTCTGGGTCGTCATGAGGGCGAACTGTCATTTTTTTGCACTCTGGATTGCTGCATATATAGTGAACTCGTTCAGCCAATTTGCGTTTAACCGATGCAGGAAAGTCGTCTCTTTTGTTAGTTGTAGGTTGTGTCATGTTGCATTACCGCTTACACATAAATATACGCAACTCTAGCATTATCCAAAATTTTCAAGTCATTGATTTTCATCACTTGCTATATGCGCTTTTTAGATTGTTGGTTGCGCAATACACATTTCACTTATCCGTGTAAAAACGTTTGCACACAGCTCTTACCCCTCATTCAACAACACCCCTTTCACAATCAAATACTGTGCAGAGGCATAGGTAGCCATCACACATAAACTCAGCACCTGGTTGGGATATGCAAAGAGATTCACAGCAAGAATAGAATCAGAAATTACAAACTGCAATGCACCATTAAAGAACAGAGAAGAAGCATCATCACTTACTTTGCGTTTGGTATTAATTGCCATCAGCAACATGGTGCCAATGGTGATGCCGTAAACTGTAACGGGTATTTTCAATGTATCAAGAAAAGGGTAGAGTAAGTAGAGAAAAATAATAATGTACACCAGTACAGGTAAACCAATGAGCGGTTGAAACTGCAGCAGCCCTTTTTTACCGGGATTGGTCTTCATGAAATAAAGAATATAAAACATATGGGCCAGTAAAAAAGAAACCAGGCCGGGAATAAACATACCCTTCATTTGCAGTAACACATCGCCACCCCATGAAAGAAATAAAGCAAGGAGAATACAATAAAACAGTTGCCCGCTTTTTTTTGCTGAGCCAATGTAATAAGCAATGGCTAACAGGGGAATCAGCAATGGTTTGGTAAACCAGCGAAGTTCGTTTTTATTCAGCCAAATCAGCAACAGATCAGCAACGGTGATGATGAAGAAAATAAGAAAAAGCAATCTTACTGGTTGCTTCATTGTACAACTTATTTTACGAGATAACTTTTCCAGAGATACCATCTCTTCAATGAATCACGCACATAGGTTGTATCGCTCAACGGCCGGTTAACAGTTAAAATAATTTGGTAACGGCTGCTGTCTTTCATCTTCAGTTCCACATTATGTCCACGCAGTTTCAACACATCGAATTTTTGCTGCGCCGCTGCTTTTGATTTAAACTGCTGAATCACCAATTGAAATGAACCGCTTGGTGAAACCGTTACAGGAGCAGGTGCCATAACAACTGAATCGGGTTTTCTGCTGATGGCAGTATCTGGTTTGGTTGCTGTTGTATCAGTTACAGCAGGTGGGGTAGCGGCAATGGTATCCTGCTGAGTTGTTTCAGGTTCTTCTGTTACTTCTGTTGTTTGTTTTTTGGGCATTGCCAAATACACGGCCCATGCAATGAGCACCACTGCAAGT
>JANOIQ010000638.1:0-1928 GCA_031407835.1 Chitinophagaceae bacterium | reverse complement strand
ATCTTCTTTTTTACTGGCGCCTAATTCTTCATCTCTTGTACTGAAAATAAAACTGATATAGTTACTCCTGCGTTTTAATCTTTTGCCTGCAAACAGCTGACTAAAGGTATAAGCAGCTTCTTCCCGTTTCCCCAAATGTTTTAATGCCCCCGCTTTTAATCCTGCAGCCAAATCCTGCAAAACGCTTGCCGCAGAATTAGGTTTCACATAAGTATCGTAGTATAAAATACAGTCTTTGTACTGTTCACTGTAGTGTGCAAGTCTTGTTACCTGGTAACCGAAACGAAGCTTAATGAAATCATTTCTGGCAACTGTCCATAATTGAATGCCACTTTTTGCAAGCCGTTTCATTTTTTCTGCATCACGGTTCACATCGGCCCACATGTCTTCATCACCAGTAACAAAAGGCTCAACCTGTTTGGCATACATGAGATAGCCTAATGCCTCAAGGTCTTTGTTTTGGATAAACCATTGTGTAAAACTGTTTCTCTTCACTGAATCGGGCAGTGTGAGTGATTGATTTTTTTCGATATGATTATAAAGGGTGCTTAGTTGTTTGTAACTGTATTTGAGTACAAATTGCTGCACATCTTTTTTGGTTGCTTTGTTTGTTGTATAGCCCACCCATTCTTCGCTGGTAATTTCTTTTGTGCTCAGCGGTTCCATTTCATCATACAGAAAACGATAACCAGTGTAATAGAACGGACGAAAACTTTCATCGCCATTAAGTCTTTGAGAAAAAAAGGAAATATAATAATCATAAGGGTCGTCGCCTCCTCCGCAGCCGATAATATTGTAAGGGAAGCAGATGAAACCAAGGCTAATCAAAGCAGTGAAACAATGTTTCCAGTTCATGTTGCGGGTGTTTATTTAAAAGTAATTCATCTAAATGGTATAATAGAACAGCGAAATTCCTGTTTTTTGGCGAGAGCTTTTCAGCAATGTAGTTTGCTGTCTGCAACAGTTCGTTCTGTGTGCTTTCTTCCAGCCGGAGCTGATCATTCTTTTGGAAAGGAATGTTTTTCAGTACGGTATCTTTTGAAAAAGTGAACAGGTTGTTTTCCCATTGTCCGGAAGCAGCAGTTAACTCATCCTTTGAAATATTGCTGATAATTCCTTTATATATATTGTTGCTGAAATACACTTTCCAGCTGAAGACCGGTAATGCAATATCAAGCGGTAATGGATATGAACCTAATCCGTTTAAGTACTTTTTTAGTTCTTCCGCATTGAGTATCGAATTTTTTGTTGCGGGATTTTTCAGGTTGCCCATATTATAGCACATCAGCAAACCTTTATCAACTTCAGGAATGCCTGACTTGCTCCTGTATTTTACCTGGTGCAGACGGATGGTTGCAGAAAGCAAAGCACTGTCAGTAAAGGAAAGATGATCTGCACGCATTAACCGCTTCACTTCTTTTATCAATGAAAAGTAATTCTTTTTTGTTGAAACAGTCCAGTCACAATCGAGTTGAAATTCAACAGTCGGAGGCAGCTGTTGTTTTTGCATCATTTCACCTGCAAGTTTTATGATTTTCTGTGCAAGAGCAATGCTTGCAGCAGAATCAATCTTCAGCAAACTTTCATTGGTAATGAATACAACAGGAATCAATTGAATTTCCTGTTGAAGTAATTGCTGTACAGTAACTGAATCGAATTCAAGTTTGGCAACCGGTTGTATGGATTGTAATTCTTCATTCCAATCCACATCAAATAATTTGATATATAATCTTGCGGTTTTTAAGTTAGTGAGCACTGTTTTTTCTTTTTCAGAAAAGATTAATCTACTTTTCCAGTAATAAAATCCACGGGTAATCTGCCGGGAATTTGTTGACTCCCTGCATGAAAAAAAAGAAAACAGAACTGTCAACACAGGAATCCATAAAAGGTAGCCTGTCCTACACCAAACTTTATTTACTTTGCACCGA
>JANOIQ010000632.1:0-3525 GCA_031407835.1 Chitinophagaceae bacterium | reverse complement strand
CGCTCAGAATTTTCAAAATTGAAATAGGTTGAGTTGATGCCTATTGTCATTTTGAGCATCATACGTGCAATTTGTTTATCATCCTTTGTATCTGCTGCATAATCCCATCCCTGTTTGAAGTCATCGCCTTCGTGTACATGACAGTAAAGGCATTTTACACCCAATGCATTGGTAAAGCCACGCATTATTTTATCTAACTGTTCTTTGGTAATATCTTTTGGCAACACCTGGAGGTTTTTAAATTCTGTCTGCCTGCTCTTCTTAACTGCTCCGGGTGTAAAGGCTGTTAAGCCCAATGCAATGAATGCGGTGAAACACAGCAACACAGCTGCTTTGTTTTTGTTGGTTGTAAACATGATGGTTAATTGTTTTTTGTAAGTTATTAAAATATTCTGTGATTTAAAAGCCGCAGATTAAAATGGGAATTCCGAGGTCGACAATAATGGAGTAAGTTGATGCTGACAGAAGATGTGATATAGTTTTGGAACCCCTTAATGGCAGAAAAGACTTATAATTTATAACTGTACCCAATACGAACAACCTGGGTTTCGTAATAGTCGGTGCTTTTTAATGTAAACCCATTTCCTCTGATTTCTTTTTCAATTCGTAGTGTATTAAAAATGTCGGTTGCATTAAGGAAGAGTTCGCCTTTCCCTTTCTGGATTATTTTTTTGATTCCCATATCAACCGAAAACCTTGTGCCGATTTTTCCCTGTGGAATAATATCGGGAGCTAAGTAAATGGCTGTTACCTGCAGATCAGTTTGCTTTGGTAAATGGAACAAACCATTCACTTTGATATTACCCGAAGTAAAGTTTTCTTTCGCTGAAGTATATACAGAAGGAACAGGGTATTTATTTTCAACCGTAAACGCATCAATGATATTTTGATAAACGTTTACATTGGTATTGAAGGAAAATGCTTTTGAAAAGTCGTGTTGCCATATTAATTCAACGCCGGTATTGCTGCTATGCCCTGCATTTTGAAATACGGTATAAATTAATGTGGCTGGTGGTACTTGTGTGGCAATTCTTGTAATGGTTCCATTGGTGCTGCGGTGGTAAATGGCTGCATAGAAATAACCTTTCTTCAGGTTGGTTTTATAACCCAGTTCAACTGTATTGGTAAACTGAGGCTGAAGGGCGGGGTTACCTACTTTAATAAGTTCGGCATCATCATACTTTGGAAAAATCCGGATATCCACTTCGTTCGGTCTGTCCACTCTTCGATTATAGAACAGGGATATTTTATTCTGGTCATTGAGTTTATACGCTACTCTTATACTTGGGAATGGCTGTGTGTAATTGTACCCATCACTTTTATAGGTATTGTGGTTGGGGTTTACTTTATATGCCAGATCTACATACTCCACTCGTAAACCAAGCTCTGCTTCTATTTTTTTACTTTCAAATACATAAGTGCCATACAGAGCAGGAATAATTTCAGAATAAGTAGCTGCACCTCCTGCTGAAGTATCTAACGGTGAGTTGAACCCGGGTTTGAATTGCATATTGGTGGGTATATCCCTGTAACGGAACTTAAAACCGGTTTCTATGCGGCCATGCTTCAACGGTTTTACATAATCAACATTTATATCAGAAACATGTTCATCAGACAACAGCTTGAATGAATCCAGTCCCGTATAAGTTGGTAAGATGTTTTCAAAATTATATTTCTCATCTTCCCGGTGAAAGGTGTAATTAAATCCAATATTCAATATATGTCCTGCCTGTTTAAATTTATGCTGGTAAGCTGCTGATGCAATAACGGTTGTTTTTAATTCATCTTCCAGAAAGCGCCAGAGACGTTCTCTTTTCGAAAAGTCTGTGTTGAAAAAAGGTTCATCGCCATTATCAATGATTTTTTCTATGCCATATAAACCGGATATGGTTAGCATATCCTGGTTGCTCATACTCCAGTCAATGCCTGCCTTGCCTGTTATGAAATGTGTGTTCCTGTTTCGTTTGGTTTGCTGGTTGATGACGATGCCATTACTGTATGTACGTGTAACAAATTCATTTTTGTTGAGTGTTTCCGTGTATAACCAATCGGCCTGTAAAAAGGTATTGATCTTATTTTTTCTGTAGTTTAATGAAAGTGATGGATTGATTTTTGGCGTGGCCTGGTATTGGGGACGGATGGTTGGGAGGTTTTCTTTTTTTATCCATAATGCACCTAAGCCTGTTGCCAATCCTATTTTGCCATTAAAACCTTCCTGCTTATTTTTTTTGTAAATGATATTGATGATGCCTGCATTTCCATTGGCATCATATTTTGCAGATGGATTGTTGATGATTTCAATTCTGTCAATGGCCGATGCAGGAATATTATCCAGTCCGTTTTGACTGCCGAAGCCGGTTAAGGCTGTTTGTTTTCCATCAATCAAAATCGCCACTTTATCACTTCCTCTTAATTCTACTTTACCATCCTGAGTGGTGGTAACGCCGGGTAAGTTTTTTAATACCTGCAACACAGAGCCGCCGCTCTGGGCGATATTGGAAGCAACAGAAAAACTTTTTTTGTCCATCTTGTTATTCACTTCATCCTGCTTCGCAGTTATAATAACTTCCTGCAATTGCTTTTTGTCTTCCTGTAATTCAATGGCACCGATATCTAAGAAGGGGCTGAGAGAACCAATTAATACGGATTGGTTTTTAAGCAGGAACCCGGTATACGACAACTGTAAAAAATAGTTTCCGGGTTTTACATCGGTAAAGCTAAAGCGGCCTTCTTCATTTGAAATGGTTCCGGCAACAAAACTGCTGTCACTGCTTTTTTTCAACAGGATGTTTACAAAAGCCAATGCTGTTTTGTTTTTATTTTCTTTTACAATAGCCGATAATGTTACGTTGTTTACCTGTGCAGTAATGGTATTGGTAAAAAGTAATAAGAATATTGCTGAAAGCAGTTGCTTGATCCTCGTCAAATGTTCATTTTTAAGGGATAAAGTTATTGAAGGGATCTTTTGATAAGCATGTAAATTGATAAGCGGTGAATTAAAAGTCTTTTCTTCACTGACAAGAAACACCTGAAACATTATGAAAAAAAATCAACATTTACGATTTAAACCGAAACACCACACTTCCATTCTTCTTATCATCAGCACTTAAAAATACTTTGTAATACTGATCGCCGATCTGCACACGCATGATAGCAGTGTTAGGTGGAACACGACCCTGGTTTTCTGCATACATGGTCAAAGTATTATCTCTTCCACGGATGGCTTTTAATTTAATGGTGATGGGTTTTTCGCTGAGCATTTTTTGAGAAGCCACCACTTCGCCGTTAAATAAAACCGTAATGACATCTCCATCTATTTCTGCATTATCGTAGAGATTCACGGTAATATCTTCTTCATCAATAGCAATGGTTTCGTATACTTTATTATCTCTTTTTTCCAAACCATTGGGAAGCTTTGGTGCAGGAATGGTTGGTTTAATCTCCACCTTATTGGGAATTTCTGTTTTGTTCTCCACTTTAGTAATCGTTGGCGGAGCTTTTACAATCGAATCTTTTTTGATTGCC
>JANOIQ010000588.1:0-1556 GCA_031407835.1 Chitinophagaceae bacterium | reverse complement strand
ATCCGTGAAGGAAGTGCTGCTAAAAACTTTGAGGCATTGGTTGATTTGATTGATGAGTATCCTGATATGATGATGCTTTGCAGTGATGACAAACATCCCGACAGCCTGGTAGATGGACATATCAACCAACTTTGTGCAAGGGCAGTTGCCAAAGGGAAAAACATCTTCAACATTTTGCAGACGGCCTGTATCAATCCTGTGTTGCATTATAAATTAGATGTGGGATTACTTCGTGTGGGTGATGATGCAGATTTTATTATTGCAGATGATCTCAATCATTTCAACATTCAACAAACATATATTAACGGCGAAGTCGTTGCAGAGAATGGGAAGTCGTTAGTCGTTAGCCGGCAGTCGGCAGTGATCAACAACTTTACCTGTACTGAGAAAAAAGAAGAAGACTTCTTTTTTCATCTCAACAAATTCGGTCATGCTGATGCAGAAAATATTGAACAGGTATATGTGATTGAAGCAATAGAAGGACAGCTTATCACGAACAAACTCATTGAAGCCATTTCTTCATTTGAAATAAAAGATCATTGTATATCTGCCAATACAGAAAAAGATTTTCTGTACATGGTGGTGGTGAACCGCTACCGCAATGCACCCGTAGCCAAATGCTTTGTGAAAAACTTTGGATTGAAAAAAGGAGCGATTGCTTCTTCTGTTGCACACGACAGTCATAATATGATTGCCGTTGGTGTGGATGCAGCAAGTATCTGCAAAGCGCTGAACCTTATTATTGCTGCTAAAGGTGGTGTAAGTGTGGTTGATGAAAATAATGAACAGGTGCTAGCTCTGCCTGTTGCCGGCTTAATGAGCACCGATGACGGTTACAAAGTTGCAGAAGCTTACAGCAGTATCGACAAAGCAGCGAAAGCACTTGGCTCCTCTTTGGCTGCACCTTTTATGACCCTTTCCTTTATGGCCTTACTGGTTATACCGCACTTAAAATTAAGCGACCTGGGTTTGTTTGATGGCGACAGTTTTCAAATACTTTAATACAGAAAGAAGTCATTAATTTAGCTGCACAAATCAACGAATATGAAAAAGTTTATAAGTATTTTTTCAATTATTGTCATTTTACTGTTGGCCGGTTTTATTTATTGGAAATATATATTCACCTACAGCAGTGGTTACCGCAGCGGGTTGCTTCAGAAGTTTTCACACAAAGGAACAATCTTTAAAACCTATGAAGGTGAAATGATTCTTTCGAGTATTCGCAGTAATGCAAATGTTGCTCTTGCAAGTGAAAAATTTTTATTTTCTGTTAGTGACAAAACTGTAGCAGGGCAAATGGAAAAACTGCAGGGCAGAATGGTTACCGTTCATTACAGTAATAAAAACGGAACACTCCCCTGGCGTGGCGATACTCCTTTTATTGTGGACAGTGTGAAACTGGAAGAATAAAATTATCCTCCCATCAAACAAAAGATAACCGGCTGCTTATGCAGATCCGGTTTTTTTATTTTCCATTCTGCCACTGTTTTTGTTTCGATAAATTCATTTGGTGCAGTTAAATTGGAAGCAATGCAAATTCTTGTTTTTGGATTGCA
>JANOIQ010000240.1:0-3109 GCA_031407835.1 Chitinophagaceae bacterium | reverse complement strand
CTATAATCTTAAGGTTTTTACTGTACTGCATATTCAGTCTTTTATACTCTTCCGTAAGCTTTGTACAGGGCCCACACCAGGTACCCCAAAATTCTAACAGTGTCAATTTACCAGGTTCGTCCTTTAAACTAATTTCCTGTTTTGTTAAAAGATCATTCCCGGTTAGCGGCAGAGCATATTCACCGACAGTAACCCCCAATTGCTTTTCATCAACACCAATTTTTTCCAGTTTTAGCACAGATCCTGTACTATCAACTTCCTTTAACTTAAATATATTTCTGTCCAAATGAATAATATCCCCAATATGATATAACAGTTCGTTTTTTGGTTTAACCCCCACCTCCGTTATAAAAAAAATAATCGCTTTGTTATAATACTTCCCCTCCGAAACATTGACTATTGCGATATTGTACTTGTTCTTTAAAGAAAGTAAACCTGATTTTCGAATATATAAAAACTTGAATCCGGTAAATGACAAATCATATTTGTCCTTTGGTTTATACAGCCCACTTTGCATAGGTAAAGCATATAACTTTACCTTATTGCCACTTACTTCAACATCCGGGATATTTATAAACTCATTTGTTTCATTAACTATGTATTCCTTTTCGTCTGACAGGTCCCCATCTTGGTCTGTGTCAATTCGTGTAACCCTTTTTCCTTCTTTCAAATACAAATCAACGGCTATCTTACCCTTTTTAGAATTCTTTTCAAACATTTCGGGGATTTCTATTACTCCCTTAATTTTTTCAACACGCCTATTTACCGAGTCATAGGTTGTAGAAATTGTCTTAATGTCTCTAAACATCCCTGTTTTGTAACTTGTATCTATATAAACAGAATCAAGATGCAGATTAATAATTTCTGCTTCATCCCCTTTACACCCAAGAAGAAAATAAATCAACATTACACCGGCTAAAAAAAATGGCGCTCGTATATTTTTCATAAATTAAGTTATTAAAGCCCCTATTCGTATTCAGGAGAAATACCCCTTGAGTATCTGAACGAATTATTTATTTTGATCCATACATTCTTATAATTGTGTTGATAAACTGCTGATGGCTAATAAGCTCCGTTTTCACAATCGTTTTACTTTGTTCAGCCAGATTAAATTCATAAAATTTGTCTTTCTCCAGAAAAAACATTCTTTTTGGCTCAACAACAAGAATCAGTTCGTTATTATGCAGATAATACTCATACTTGAGCCTTTTATTCTCGGTATAAAACTGAACATATTTAATTTCACTTTCACCCTTATTCAAAAAAACTTTTCCTTTAACTCCTCCTATAATTGAATCTACAGCTCCAAAAAATTCATGCTCAATAAGATTACTCAGATTCTTGTTTGCAATTATCGAATTAATCTTTACCAGTCCGTTTCTGAATTCTACTACAGTTGAATCCTGTGCTTTTGAAAATTGGGATACTAAAAGAAAAATAATAAAGATGTAACAGAGGGGAAGTTTACTTTTTATTACTAGCATCTGCGGAAAATAAAATTGAATTACAAAGAGATTACTGAAAGCGTGTCTAATTGACCTTCTAAACGTATTTGCTAAGTTAATGCATATTACAGTTCTTTACTCATATTGCTTAAATCCTATCTTCTGTCTTGGTACTGCTGGTTTGCTTTGTTTCTCAACCAGCTCTTTCAGCACCATAAAAATATTTTCAATGTCTTTGCTATTGCCTTTCACTTCCTTTTCAAGTTTGGCAAGTTGTAACAAGATTTCTTTATGAGTCAATGCATACTCCCGCAGCCTGGTAAATACTCTGATGATGCGGATATTAACTTCAATAGCTACATCACTGTTTAAAATACTTGACAGCATGGATACTCCCTGTTCAGTAAATGCATTGGGCAATTTTCTTCTTCCTCCCCAACTTGATGTCGCATTTTGCGACTTCAAGTTTTCAAACTCTTTTGCTGTGAGTGTGAACATAAAATCTTTAGGGAATCTCTTACTATTACGTTTTACCTGTTCATTTAAACGTCTTGTTTCCACTTTATACATTTCTGCCAAATCCTTATCCAGCATTATCTTTTCTCCACGTACAACATAGATTCTGTTAAGAATTTTTTGCTCAGCAACTAATATTTGTAATTCTTTCTTTGCCATAGGTAATAGTTGATTTCATAAATATAAAATTTAAACTTGAGGTCACAATTTGTGACCTTAAGTTTTCCCATCCCCCTTATCACATAATATAGTCGGCTCTTTCCTTTCTTGCCGAATAATAATACTTTTGTTTTCCTGCTATGCTTTCAAAAACATTCAACTCTTATAAACAGTCTTATGCAGGTTTGTCGAAACAAACCTGGTTATTATCATGGATCATGCTGGTGAACAGAAGCGGAACCATGGTGATTCCCTTTCTGAGTTTGTATCTAACCAGTCCGGCAATGGGTTACTCACTCAGCCAGGCAGGGTTTGTATTCGGATTGTTTGGTGCAGGTGCTTTTACCGGAGCATATATTGGCGGAAGACTCACCGATAAAATTGGTTTTTATAAAATTCAGCTCATCACTTTAATTGGTGGCGGTTTGTTATTCATTGTACTGGGGCAAATGAAAAGCTATCCGCTCATCTGCATCTTTACATTTATACTAAGTTTTGTAAATGAAGCCTTCCGTCCCGCCAACTCTACAGCTATTGCTTTTTACAGCAATGAAGAAAACCGCACAAGATCTTATTCACTCAACAGGCTGGCTATTAATTTGGGCTGGGCCATTGGCAGTGGCCTCGGCGGATTGATTGCGCATTTTAATTATGAACTGCTGTTCTGGATTGATGGAATTACAAATATAGCGGCAGCATTTCTGCTGTACCGTTTACTGAAACCACCTGCACTGGAAACAAAAAAAGAAACAGTTGCTGCTGTAAGTGTAAAAATTCTTTCTGCTTACAAAGACAAAGTGTATTTATGGTTTATTGTCTGCTCGTTTTTATTTGCCTCCGGTTTCTTTCAGCTCTTCACCAACCTTTCTGTTTACTTTAAAAAGGAACGGGATTTTTCTGAACCGTTTATCGGCTTTCTCATGGCGGCAAACGGGCTGTTTATTGTATTCACTGAAATGGCGCTGATCTATCGTTTGGAAAAAAGAAAA
>JANOIQ010000574.1:0-2912 GCA_031407835.1 Chitinophagaceae bacterium | reverse complement strand
GATGCCGCCTAAAATCTTTTTCATACAGCATTGAATAAAATGAAAGAATATAACAGCAGCAGGGTTATCAGCCAATCGTAAATGTTGAAAAAATTGCTGATAAAAAAATTTAAAATAAACTTCAGCGTCGTTACAAAATTCTTTCAGCAAGAATTTTTGTTACCTGCAAAATGAAGAAATTTACACAATTCACACATTAGCAACTTTCCGCCTCTTTATTGGTCAGCGATCAACAAAGGCATTCTGCTATCAACCCTATAAGCATTTTCATCTTCTGTATAACTGTAACTACTTGTTTACACTTATTTTTTTATATGTTATTATAAAACCAAAAGCAAAACACGAGTTTTACCGTCAATACCTATCATGCCCTTTACCACTGTTAGAGAAAGTAATTTCACCCGTGTATCATTATTCTGTTTAGTTATAGCTCTGCTGCTTTCGTTTGCTGTAATTTTTTTATGGGTGGCCGATTTACCCGGCCTCATGAAATACGGCTTTCACCAGTCGGTTACAAAATTCAATACAGCAGTGTGTGCTTTATTTACCGGCATCTCCTTCCTGCTCATCACTCTCGGTAAACAGAAAAAAACCGCCACAATCCTTGCTTTGATTGTTTCCCTGATCAGCCTCATCACACTTGCCGAACATGCCTTTCATTTTAATACCGGTATTGATGAACTTGTTTTTAAAGATCCGGTTACGGACCTCGCCAACTACCCCGGCCGTATGACAATTGGCAGCTCCCTGCAATTTTTTGTACTGCCCCTTATACTGCTGAGCATAGCTTATAAAAAAGAAAAATTTATTATTGATCTTCTGCTTATTCCCCTGTGGAGCATTTCTTTCCTCATCGTTATGGGTTATTTCTTCCAGTTGGGAAAATCGGTTTCCTTTACCGGTTATTCCAAACTTTCCCCTGTTGCAGTACTGATGATCTTCCTGCTCACAAATGCTGTCTTTTTCAGCAAATCAGAAAATGGGTTTCTGGCGCCATTTACAAAAAACACAAGTGCAGCTAAAATAAATGGACGGGCACTGATCATCAGCATTTTCCTCAGCCTGATTTTTGGATGGCTCCGTTTACAGGGTGAGCTCTATGGTTTCTATATACACAGCTTCGGGATTGTGCTCATGGGGTTTTTTCTTGTACTCATGCTCATCTACATTACCCGTTCCAATACCATCCGCCTAAACAGGGCCGAAGAACAGATTAAACGGGAAAGGGAACTTACCGAAAATGTGCTGGGCAGTATCCCCGGTATTTTTTATCTCTTTGATGTCAACGGAACATTTTTAAAACAGAATAAACTGTTTGCCAAAATAACCGGTTATGAAATAGAAGAAATTGAACGCATGCAGCCCCTTGATTTTTTTGAAGTAAACAAAAAACAACGCATACAGGAACTGATTGCAGATGCCTTTGAAAAAGGAAGCATTACGGTTGAAGAAATATTCGTTACCAAGAGCGGTCGAAAAATACCCATGTTATTTACTGCCGTACGCATGATCTACGACGGGCAGCCCTGTATTGTTGGTACCGGTCTGGATATTTCTGAACGTAAAAAAGCAGAACAGGAAGTACAGCTGGTAAATGCCCAGTTAAGAGAACTCACCAAACATATGGAATACCTGCGTGAACAGGAACGTGTGCACATTGCACGTGAAATTCATGATGAACTGGGACAGCAGTTAACGGTGTTAAAAGTAAATTTAAGCTGGCTGCAGAATAATCCGGAAGCAGATAAAGAGGAGAAACATGAACGGCTTAAAAAAATGATCGATCTGTCGGATAATGCAATTCATGCCATCCGTAAAATATCTACTGATCTCCGTCCACCGGCGATCAATGATCTAGGTTTGGCAGAAGCACTGAAGCTTTCTGCGAAAGAGTTTGAAACGCAGACAGGCATCAAGGTAAATTTTTATACAGAGCTCGATATGCTCCCGCTTTCTTCTGCAACAGCTACTGCCCTGTACCGTATTTACCAGGAATGTTTAACCAATACAGTACGCTATGCAGAAGCAACCGTGGTTGAATCTTCCCTTGATCTGCAGGGTGGTACACTACTCTTATCGGTGAGTGATAACGGAAAGGGTTTTTCGATAGAAGAAATTTCAGTTCGGAAGACATTGGGTGTAATTGGTATGCGTGAACGGGCATTTATGATTGGCGGCATTTTCAGCATTCACAGTGAACCCGGTGAAGGCACTCATGTACAGGTAACGGTTGCGTTGGAAAATAATTTGTAAACAGGCTTTCAGTAAACACTTCTCCTTTTCTTTACTTCATTGCTGATTGACAAAAAGTTTTTCATAAAACTATCAGAAATTATTATTTAACTTCCCCACAGAAATACCTTCTGTCGGCAAGTCTTTTCATTTGCCTGTTTATACAGGAAAAAGCCCTACCGGATTGTATGTCTTAAAGCCTCTCAGAGAACCTCCAGTTAAATAACAGATACCTCAAACAACAGAGTGTATCAGTATTCAGTCAACTTTATGTCTGCTTGTGAAGCATTGCTTGCAGCTGATAATAAGGCAGGCTGATGGCAAACCAATTGAAAGACAGAAAACAATAACAAGAATTATTCGCAACAATTCAACCAACCAATTATGAACAGGTTTCCTGCTTTCTTTTTCTTTTTGTGCCTGTCAGTGACTGCGCATGCACAGAAATGGTATAAGATTACCAAAAATGATATTGCCGTTATGAGTTTACAGGCAGCTTCGGGAGTGGCTGATGGTTATAACCAGGCCATTGTGCATCATAAATTCAAAAAGGGAAGCCAGTTTTGGGACAATAAAATTTCCTGGCAGAATAAATACAAATGTTTCCCGCATGATAAAAGCCCGGCTTATTTCGGTAGCAAATCAATTCTTGTGTGGACCACCGATGGCTTTCATCTCAC
>JANOIQ010000568.1:0-2033 GCA_031407835.1 Chitinophagaceae bacterium | reverse complement strand
TTTACTGTGCAACACATAATCAATACGCAGGGTAGGCGAAAGAAACTGGAATGTGCGGCCCATACCCCAACCCTTTTCTGTATAAGAATCGTATAAATTTTTGCTGATGGTTTGGTATGCATACGAATTGGGTACATCGTTCATGTCGCCGCAAATAATTACCGGGTAAGGGCTTTGGTCAATTTCGGTTTTTACATCCAATGCCTGGCTGGAACGAAGCAGGTAAGCACTGCGCATTTTACGGATAATGTTTTTGCTGCCGCTTTGTACTTTGTCCATATCCTGCTGATCAATATTCTCAATAAACTCATACTCATTTTTTCCAAAATGCATGCTTTGCAGGTGAATATTGAAAACACGGATGGTATCAGTATTCACTAAAATATCAGCCCACAAAAACGTATGATTGTATTCTTTCAGGCTCTGCACTTTCTTCCATTGCAGAATAGGATGATTTGAAAAAATGGCCACGCAAAAAGGATGGTAGCGTTCATTTTTTTGTTTGATGTTTGTATGCACTCCAAAAGCTCTGTCGTTAGCAGCAACAACATATTTAAAACCTAAGCGCTGTTTTACTTTTTCAAGACTAATTGGCGAAGAGCTGTCTAACGAAAACACAAATTCCTGCGCTGCAAAAACATCTGCCCTAAAACCCTTTGCTTCTCTGATCATACCTGCATCAAGCCATCCGTTGTTTTCAAAAAAATTAAACATGTGTGTGTTCCATGTTGCCACCCTGAAATCAACATCTTCTTTTGCTTTCTTTTTTGCCGCAGGATGAAATCCAATTAATGAACCAACCAGGCTCCAGCATAACAGTAAAGTGATAAATGGAATCCATACCAGTTTACGTTTTGCAAATAACCAGAAAACAAGAAACCCGATTTGCAGAATAAGCAGGAAGGGCAGGATCAAGGCAAACAAATTAATAAACCAGGAAAAACGCTGATTGGAAAAAGGCAACAGGTATAGCAGCAGCATACTTATACTCAAACACACATTACAGAAAATGAGAAACCTTTTGGTGAATTTGCGGATGAATCCGGCCATATTGCTTACAATGTTTCGTTATCGGCTGCTTTCTTCAAAATATCTTTTTCTTCCTGGTTAAGTGATTCATATCCTTTCTGACTTATCTTATCCAGAATTTCATCCACCCTTTGCTGAGTGATGTTTGGTTTCTTTGTAAAGGGCTGTTGTCCTTTTGTATTATAGAAAACCTCTTTTTTTGCAGTTTTCTTTTGTGGCTTCTTATCTTTTGGGTCAAACAAATGAATAAACCAGCTATAGGCACGATGCATCCAGCTGCCCCAATCATTTCCACTTCTTGCCTGTTTGATGTAAACAAAACCCATGAACGCTCCGCCCAAATGTGCAAGGTGATGCGGAAACCCAAAACTGGCAAGACCTGCAAAATCAACAATCACATAAATGAGTGTAATTATCCAGATGGGTATTCCTCCATTGATCATCGGAAACACACGGTAATCAGGTGCTGTAACAGTTGCTGCAATGGCAATGGCCATTACACCGGCTCCTCCTCCTAAAAAACCAACTGCATTGGCAGCTTCTTTGAACTGCGGAAAAATATTCACAGACAGCATGTATAAAACCGCACTTGCAAGGCAACCATAAAAATAAACCGGAATGACATGGCGATTGCCCATCATATCCTGCAACAGGTATCCAAAAGCCCAGAGAAAAATCATATTGCCGATCATGCTCCACAAGTCAGCATGGCTGATCATATGTGTAATGATTGTCCATGGCCGGGTTAGCAATGTATATGGATCATGTGACAAGGCTACCCAATCAAGTATCTGTGTTTTATATAATTCTAATGGAATAGGTGTGAGTTGATAAACAATCTTAATAAACATCAGTATCACAAATACCATCACATTAATAAAGATGAGCATCATGAGTGAATCGCCATCCTCGCCAAACCGTATTTTCTTTCTTTGTTCTGCCTGCATGTAACTCATAGATCAATCATTTATCAGTAAAACGTTTTGCGGTTGTTTTTGTTCCAG
>JANOIQ010000567.1:0-1659 GCA_031407835.1 Chitinophagaceae bacterium | reverse complement strand
GAGATAATACTTTCCATTATGAAAACTGATATCAGGTGCCCAGATATGACCTCTGAAACCAGGCACAGCATTCACTGCCCATTTTGGTGCAGCAGCGAAAACAGGTTTTTCCTTTTTCCAGTTTTTTAAATCAGTTGAGGTGAAAACAGAAATTCCAAAACCAGTACAAAACAGGTAATAGATATTGCCTTCTTTTATCATGACAGGATCATGTACGGAAGTTTGACGGGTGGGTTTTACAGTACCAACAGAATCAGGTTTTCTCTGAGCCGAAACCAACAACACACTTACTGCAAATCCTATCGTCAGAAAAATCTTCATATTATTTGTTACAGCAATTTTATTCTTAATACTGTGAAAGAATAAGGAGTTGCTGTATATTCAAACTTTTTACTTTTTACGGCAATGGTAGATTCTTTGGGTGAAACAACCAACGGCTGATCAAAGGAGTTTACCTGATTGAGATCAGTGCTCTGCATCACAACTAATTTACCAACGGTTGCCAGTTTTTTCACTCCTTCAATGGCTAAAATACTTGTTTGTGTAATGCCGGATGCGTTGACAATTTTTATCACCAGTTCATTTGTTGCTGCATCCACAACGGCAGAGGCATACAAACTGTCCTGCCCGGCAACTACCTCATTATTCAGTGTAATGGGAACTACTCTTGAACCTTTGTTCAGCGAAAATAATTTCTGTACATAATAATCTGGTGTGCCATAAGAACGGAGATTATCAACCCATATAAGATCAGGTGCCCACTGCCAGCCATCAATATGAGCAAACAAGGGTGCATAAGATGCCATGTGTACCACATCTGCATTTCTTTCAAGACCAGTCATGAACGCTGCTATGCTGATTGCGGCCAGCCAGTTATTGCGTACAGCACCCGTTGTTTTATCAACATGTGAAGCATATTCGCCGGCAAATACTTTTGATCCTGTTCTGGGATAGTTATCATAATGCTTTACATTATTAAAAAACCATTCAGGCTTGCGGTAATAATGTTCATCTACAAATTCAACATTCATTTTTCGCAACTCGGTATTCAGTAACTCAAACCTTGCACCATCCGGGTCCGTTCCAGAACTGGTGATTAGTTTAAACTCGGGGTATTTTTCTTTGATGGCTTTTTGAAAAACTTTCAAACGCTCTAGGTATTGCGGGCCCCAGTTTTCATTTCCGATGCCCATCATTTTAAGATTGAAAGGCGAAGGATGTCCCATTTCTGCTCTTTTCTTTCCCCATGTTGTTGTTAAATCGCCATTGGCGAATTCTATCAAATCCAATGCATCCTGTACATAAGGATCGAGTTGATCAATAGGCACTAATTCAGCTGAGTTGAATTGACAGGCCATACCACAGTTGAGAATTGGCAATGCTTCTGCACCAACATCTTCTGCCAGTTGAAAATATTCAAAGAAGCCTAATCCGAATGTTTGAAAATAATCAGGTGCAGGCCGATGTGCAAATTCAATATTCCAGCGGTTCATGATGAGCTGGCGCTGTTCAATTGCACCAATTGTTTTTTTCCATTGATAACGGTTCGACAGATCAAAGCCTTCCACAATACACCCACCTGGAAAACGTATAAAGCCGGGCTTCATATCAGCAAGCATCTGAATCATATCAGCACGCATACCGCCGGGTCTTTTCTTC
>JANOIQ010000627.1:0-12024 GCA_031407835.1 Chitinophagaceae bacterium | reverse complement strand
CAAAACGAACCACTACCTGACCTACACGGTTGTGAAATTCATTCACAAAGCTGTTTTCAGTAGTTTTTACATCGTTCTGAAATTTACTCAGCATGGTTAAAGCAGCAACAGTAGGCGTCATACGAAAGTATGCTGATGCCCATGTTACATTACCCAGCTTTGTATTATTCATCTTTGGAATTTCTGTGTTGATGGGCAATGTTTTTTCAAACATCTTTCCAACTTCAGGATCAAGAGCAAGCATTGCTTTCTTATATTCAGCAAGCTTTGTTCTTAGTTTTTCACCTTCTCCCTGCTTGTCCATAATTCTGGTAGCAACGTCAACATTGTCTTCTTTAAACGATGAAGTTGGATCTGCAGGATCAAATCCGGCTTCAACTTTCAGTTTTGTCTTTAACCCTTCAATATAATCGAAAAGAGTTTTTGTTAACTGTACAGCATTTTCAGCTTTTGGCATCCACACTTCTGCTTTTGCCTTTGATTCGGGTGACTGTATTTTTATTTTGAACGATTCCATAATCGTTCCGGTAGATCTGTCTACAACTGCGTTAGTTGATGTAAGGCTGTTATCAACCACTTTAAATGCATTGATGATTTCTGCTGATACGTTGAGTGCCAACATTGCTGTTAACACCAGGTACATCAGGTTAATCATCTTCTGCCTGGGCTCTTTAGGTAATGACATGACGTTGGGATTTTGGTTTTAATTCAGGTAAATAGTGTTTGTTCATCTGTTGATTAACGTCCCTGCATCGCATTGATCATGTTACCGTATATATTGTTCAGTGTACCAAGATTTCTGGCAAGTGAAGAAATTTGTTCATGTGCTTTTTTTGCATCATCAACACTTCCCTGCATTGCTTCAGAAGCTGAAGCGAGGTTGCCATAAAACTTGTTCATTGTTTTCAAATGATTGTTGGTATCCTGTAATTCCAGTTCGTAAATGGTATTTAATGATCCAAGATTTTTGGTCATTACCTGTACCTGCTCATGATAAGCTTTTGTACCTTCTGCAGCCAGATTAAAAGAAGCAACAGTAGCGGTAGCCTGCTGATAGGCATCTTTCATTCCGCTTAAAACCTGAGCCGCTTCTTTTGATTTTGCACTTAATTCACCTGTGGAAGCAACTACATCGCTTACATCTTTAATTCCACCAACTGTTGTATTAAGACGCTGAAAGTTTTCACCTAAGCTTTTAAGACTTGAAGGAGTGATTTCAGCCTGCATTAACATTTTATCTAAAGAAGCTAAAGCTGGAGTACCGGCTTTATCATTATCATGACTATGATCAGTCATTCCGTAACCCTGTGTTGCAAGATAAGAATACACCAGAAAGATACCTGCTTCAGTTAACAGACCTATGGTCAACATTACATCAGCAAAAGCTAAGTGAAGAATTTTTGCCCAAGCGCCAATAAGTACTACTGTGGCACCAGCGGACACGATAATGTTGGTAATTTTTTCTGTTGATTTAGAAACTGCCATAAGATTGGTTTTAAAAAGATGAATTAAAGATGAGAATTGGCAGAGTAAAAGCAAATCTTTTACTCTGCCGATTTAATTTTGGGTTTATAAAGAATGTTTAAAGAGACGCAGATTAACGTTTACGCATTGTTGGTGGTAAATCAATCACACAACGGAAGCCTACATAAGATTTTGCTGTATCCTGATACTCGTAATTACGTGTACTGGTTTGCAGAAAATATCCTACCGACTGCCAGCTGCCACCACGAACCACTTTACGTTTCATACGGGGAGGGTCACTGTCCTTAGCATTAAAACGGATATCAGGATTCATATCGTGTGCGAAATTGTAACCACCTTCGTAATAAAGAGAACCGGTCCACTCAGCTACGTTACCAGCCATATTGTACAGACCAAAATCATTTGGCCAGTAAGCATCGGCACGTACTGTATAGAAACCTCCATCTTCAGGATAGTTACCACGGCCGGGTTTGAAGTTGGCCATTAAACAACCCTTCCGGTTACGGAGATAATAGTTACCCCATGGAAACATGGATTGTGAACGTCCACCACGTGCTGCATATTCCCACTCAGCTTCCGAAGGAAGACGGTAGTTCGATTCTGCAGCATAGTTTTTTGTATCGTTATAGCTATTGAGAAGATGTGTGCGGTAATTACAAAATGCATTTGCCTGTTTCCATGTAATTCCCACTACAGGATAATTTGCAAAAGCAGGGTGAGCAAAATAGCGCTGACTCATTGGTTCATTATAACTGTAAGAGAAATCACGAACCCATACCAAGGTATCAGGGTAAATTTTTACCGGATTCTTAATAATGAATTTGGAACGGGGTTCATTTGGTTTGCGGTAAGCTGCAGCTTTATAATCTACATACTCTTCCTGGTAAATTAACTTGTCAGGGTCAATTTCCATTTTACCCATGATACGATCATCCGGTGCCATCATCATAGAACCGAGTTTCTCGTACACATTTTTTTCTTTCCAGATACCATTCGCTTTTTTCCAATCAATCGCATTTGTTTTTGGATCAATATAATTCAGCACTGTCGCTGCTATAGAGTCCCTTACATAAAATACAAATTGTTTGTACTCGCTATTGGTAATTTCAGTTGCATCCATCCAAAAGCCACTGATAGAAACCTGCCTGTTACGTGCTGTGTAGGCATAATTAATATCCTCGTCACTGGGACCCATGTGAAAGGTTCCCTGCGGAATATGGACCATACCCAAATGGGTATTGTTATTGGTTTTAGCACCATAATTGGCACCAACCAACTGACCATTGTTTGCAGTCTTTGTTGACGATTTAGATTTCCCGCAACTTGCAGCAAGTACGGTTAGGGCGGCGATTGTTAAGCAACTTAACAGTTGGTTCTTCATTGTTAAGAGTTTATTTTTTTCTTTTTAGGTATTGGACAAATGTAAGAATTCCGCAAGGGAGATTCTTCACAATTTATCGCAATGCTAATGTTAATTTTTTAATTATCAAAATGTTTTAGGTACTCTTTTCTTTAACGATTTGTGATCTGTTTTATTGCATAATAAGCCTTTTCACTTAGAAGATCCTGTATTACCAAGGGGTTGGCCGTTGGAGTAAGGCACACATACTGCCTGCACAGATAAAACATTGTTTGACCATATTCCGTAGTTTTCTCTTTCAACAAAGGAAAATTACGGTTGCTTTCAGGCGCCGCCTGGATCACAATATTTGGCAAATAACGAGTTAAAACCAGATCTCTGTTTGTTTGATAATCTTTACCAATAACTGCCAACTCATTATACCCTTTAATAAAATTCAACAGTTCAGCTGCCCATACCCCGAAAGAACCGGGATAACGTACTATAGCCTGCTGAAGTCCGGATAGTATTTTAACGCTCTGCTGTTTCCAGTTTACCTGATCATAAACGAT
Organism: Chitinophagaceae bacterium; assembly: GCA_031407835.1. GTDB lineage: Bacteria > Bacteroidota > Bacteroidia > Chitinophagales > Chitinophagaceae > Lacibacter. The sequence goes on along the minus strand of JANOIQ010000627.1, from coordinate 8,628 downwards.
AGCCAGGTAATTTAAATTGAAAGCCATTACAGAATTCCCGGAAGGAACCGCTCCATCATAAACTTCTTTTTTACGAACAATAATATCAGCCTGACCTTTCGGTGTAAAAAAGAAATAACCCGATTCCTCATCAGCAAACTGTTTCAGGACATATTCAGTCAGCTCTTTTGCTTTATCAAGATATCCGGTATCTGAAGTAATTTCCTGCAAATGGATCAAAGCCTGAATCAGAAATGAATAATCATCCAGAAATGCAGGAAACCTTGCCTCTCCTTCCTTATATACATGCAACAACCCTTCTTCGTTTTTGTTTTGAAAGGCTTTTAATAAAAAGGACATGTTGCTGATAGCCTTACTTCTGTACTCCTCAATTCCCAAAGCTGCAAACGCTTTACTGTACGCAGCATTCATCAGGGCATTCCAGCTTAGAATAATTTTATCGTCAAGCAAGGGTTTTATTCTTTTTTTCCGCTGTACTTGTAATTGTTGCAAACAGTTTTTCATCTGCAATTCAAATTCCAGAAGATCCAATCCTTGTTCAGCACAAAAAACCCCGGCTGTTTTCTTTGTTCTGGGAATATTCACTTCTTCCCAATTGCCATGATCAGTAATATCATAATAGCGGCAAAACATATCTGAGTCCTGTTTCAGTATTTCATCAACTTCAGCTTTTGTCCAGGTATAATATTTCCCTTCTACTCCTTCGCTATCTGCATCAAGCGCAGAATAAAATCCATTTTCAGGTGAAGTCATTTCGTTTTCAACAAACCGAAGAGTTTCAATGATCTTTTTTTTATAGCGCTCCTTTTTGGTTATTTGATAAGCTTCACCCATTGCTATTACAATGAGGGCATTATCATACAGCATCTTTTCAAAATGAGGAGCCAGCCATTCTGTATCTGTACTGTAACGGGCAAAGCCACCACCAACATGATCATAAATACCACCTTCGATCATCTTATCTAAACTCAAACAGGCCTGTTCAAGCGCTTCTTTATTTCCTGTAAAATGATAGTATTGTAAAAGATACCGGGTGATAAACGTTTGAGGGAACTTAGGTGCCCTTCCAAATCCGCCCCATTCTTTATCGGCTGTTTGCATAATACTGGCAAACATCTCATCAGCATGTTTTTGTAAAAACAGTTCTTCAACCGGAATGTCAATACTGAACCCCTTTTCAATACCAAATGAATTGGCATTTTCCATGTGAGTCAGCAGTTCAGTTGCCTGCGCTTCAATTTCTGATCTCCGTTCAGTAAAAGCGGTGAAAACTCCACTTAACACATCTTTCCATGATCCCCGGTTATATGCTTTTACAGGAGGAAAATAAGTGCCTCCATAAAACGGCTTCAATTCAGGTGTGAGAAAAATATTCATGGGCCAGCCGCCACTGCCTGTCATTGCTTGTAATGCATCCATGTATACATGATCAAGATCGGGACGTTCTTCACGGTCAATTTTAATATTGACGAAATGTTGGTTCATGATGGCAGCAGTTGTGTCATCTTCAAAACTTTCCCTTTCCATTACATGGCACCAGTGGCAGGATGAATAGCCAATACTTACCAGTATGGGTTTATCTTCCTGTTTTGCTCTTTGCAACGCTTCATTACCCCATGGATACCAATCAACAGGATTGTGGGCGTGCTGTAATAAATAAGGACTGTTTTCCTTTGCAAGACGGTTGGTATGCTGCATACTTGTATTCATCAAAAAAAGTAGAACATCAAACCTACATTTTTTGTTGAAGAAAAAGAGAAAACTGGTCTGAACGGGTTATTTTCCCTGTTGAGCAAGAAATTTATCCAATGCTGATACCATACTGGGGGCCATTGGATCGGGAGCTTTGATCTGTAATATTAAACCGGCTTCTTCAACTGCTTTGAAGGTATTAGCACCGAAAGCTCCAATAAATGTTCCATTCTGCTTGTATTTTGGCAGATTTTCAAACAGGCTTTTTACACCACTGGGTGTAAAGAAACAAATCACATCAAAATTACCGGTTGAGATAATATCTTTTACATCGTTACTGATGGTCTTATACAAAATTGGTGTGGCAAATTCACAATTATTATTGCGGAGCCAGCCCATAATTTCATTATCCAGGTTCTCACTGCAGGGGTATAGAAACTTTTCGTTGCTTTTGTGTTTATTCACCACATCAAACAAACTTTTATTGGTACCGTCTGCACCATAAAAGACCTTGCGTTTACGATAGAGGATAAATTTCTGCAGATATAATGCGATTGCTTCTGTTATGCAGAAATATTTTGTTTCCTGCGAAACGGTGATTCTCATCTCCTCACATATCCTGAAAAAATTATCAATAGCATGACGGCTTGTGAATACTACGGCCGAATAGGAACTAATATCGATTTTTTGTTTTCTGAATTCCTTAGAAGGAACTCCTTCAATTCGGATAAAAGGGTGAAAGGCGAGCTCAAGATTGTATTTCCTGGCTAGTTCGTAGTAGGGCGACTTTTCAGATTCGGGCCTCGGTTGCGTAATAAGGACGTGTTTAACACCCTTTTCTTTATTTGCCTTCACAACGTTTTTTTCCATACAGGTTTTTGGAAAATTTCTGCAAAGGTAAGTACAATTATTTACAAAAATTGAATGAAGACCTTGTAAATCACAAGCAGGGGGGCTATCTCAAAGGCCAGAAAAAAGATGAAAAAATGAAACCGCCCCACTTTCAGATCGGCCTGAATTGGACTGTAGGCTCTTAAAAAGCGGTAAAGGAAAAGACCAGTAATGATGGCCAGAGATGCTGTAATAGCCACATCCACCAATTGAGCATTAGCAAAAGCAATTATAATAATAAACGGCAGAAGGATAACACCAATGATCTTATTAATGAGAAATACAATAAAAGAATAAGCCTCTGTGGCATTCTCCATACTGAAGAGCCAACCGCTGAAACGAAGGAAAATATATTTGCCGAGGTATAGGATGGCAATAATGGCTGAAGCAATTACAGGAATCATTAAATCGGGTATTTGAATAGATACCTTATAATGTGCAGCCAGCAAATAAACATAGGTGCCGGCAGAAACTGCAAACAAAATATTAAATAAAAGTGACTGCAGGCCCGATTGCACCAATTGTTCCCTGATTTGGTTTACCCTTAAAGATGTTCTGAAAAATACACGGAACAGATCTTTAAAATACCGGAGATAGGTTAATCTGAGTAAACCAAACAGTAACGACAAACCAAGGATGTAATAAAACAGCCACTCTCTTTCATTCGTTTGTTTTTCCTTTTCAATAAAAAAATCAGGTTTTGAAAATAAGTTCAGCTTTACAAGATTGCGAAGAATATAATTCCGGCAGGAATCAATTGAGGGTACAACTATAACAGGCTTTGCTGTATCAACTTTTGCCGCAACAACAGAATCTTGCGCCAGTGTATCTACTGCTTTTTTTACAGCACTTGAATCCTGTGCAAAGGAATCACAGCAAAAAAACAAAGTAAAAATGAGTATAAGTAAACGCATGGGCTGCTGCAAAAATATGCAAGCCAAACTATCCGTCAGAAAAAATTCACATAACCGAAATGAATTTTACTTTGCCTGAGATTAAAAGAGAGATCATTTCGTTTGCCTGCAGCAAAAGCAATATTAAAAATGCCGGCCTTGGATTCAAAAGCAAGTCCTAATCCTGTTCCGAAAAAAGTATTGGAGGTATTGGCATACTGGCTGTGATTTTGTGCCCATGCACCATCGGTAAATGCATACAGGTAACTGTTTAAGCCAATAAGAATTCTGTACTCAGCTGTTACAACTGCATAGGCTGATGCAAAAATACTTTCTTCATCAAACCCTCTCAACATACGAAATCCACCAATCTGGTACAATTCGTTTCGGAATATGCGTGGACTTTGTACCAAGCCCACATTTAAAGCAGTTTTAAATGTTGTTTGCTTACCGGTTTTAAAAAACTTAGCCATATTCCCTTTGAAGCGGAATGTATATGCCTTTGTGCCAAGTGAGTCATATAATGATTGAAAGTTGAACCCGGGATTGGACAGATCTTTAATGTTGCTGATATTATTATTCTGCCTGATGCGGCGGATACCTGCCGAACCTGTAAGTTTCACATCAATTCCTTTACGTGGGTTAAACCGGTAATCAGTATTGAACCATTCGTATTCAATACCAATATTAGATGTTGTCTGATCAATTTGGTCGGGTAATCTTTTGTTGTTGCGAATGGCATTGGTATCCACATCGAGCAGGTTGGAAATAAACTGCTGATAAAATATTTTTCCGCTTTTATTTCCGCCAAAAGAATACTGCACACCCAATTGCAGATTAATATTGAGAAAGCTGGAATCTTTTTTAAATCCATCAAATGAAAAATCAACACCAAAAGGAGAACCAAACAGGAAAGGTTGCTGATAACCCAATTGCAATCGTGGTGATTGAACCTGTACCTGTTGAAACACCACACTCAATGCTTCTCCCAAACCAAAGCTATTGCGGAGATTGAGATTGAAATCACCGGTTACTAATAGTTTATTGCGCCCCTGCTGATCTGTTGCCGGTAAAAATCCTATCAATCCATTTACCTGGCTGCTCTTCTTTTCTTTTAAATACAGGTTTACAATTGAACCTGTTCCCAAAAAACTCATGTTCCATTTTTGTTCTTCAGTTAAATAAGGCAGCTGCAACAATTTTGAACTGATGCTGAGTAATTTTTGCTTTTGATAAATTGAACCATCGGGAATTTCAAGATAACGTTGCAGAAAGCGGCTGTTAATACGTACATCGCCATAAACACGAATGCTGTCTACCCTGTAAAGAGGGCCCTTATCCATTTTCAATACGGCACTGACTCCTTCCTCCTGCAAATCAAAACTGTCTAAATAAATATTGGCGAACGGATAGCCTGCATTTTCAAGTTTATCGAGCAATCGTTGCTGTAGTTGCTGAACAGCAGCAAAGTCAAGTGGCTGTTGTTTAAAATTCTTATCTCTGTAGCCTGCGTTGTTTAGTAATTCCTGCGGAACTGCTGCTATATCAAGTTTTGCCCAGCGGTATTGTTTACCCAGGAAGATGAGCACATTAGCAGAAGCAGTATCCATTTGGATGGTATCAACCGATGCAGTTACGAATCCTTTTTTTTGTAACAGTTGGGGAAGCTGAAAAATATACTGACTGCAGGACCCTTTATCATCAAAGCCGGTTTGTAATCCAAGTGAAACGGAAACATCAGCCGTATCAGTAAACCGGTATTGCAAAGGATATTTTTTTTGTGCCTGCACAGAAAAAACAATCATGCAGCAAATACATGAAAGTAGTAAAGAACAGAAAGAAGCTTTGCTTTTTTGATACACGAACGGTTAGTTTTGCTGAATTAACATAAGTGATAAAATTAAGCATTCATTTGGCCGGAATATACATTCATATCCCTTTTTGCAAACAGGCATGTCATTACTGTAATTTTCATTTCAGTACAAGCTTGCGGTATAAAAACGATTTTGTTGCTGCTTTATTGAAGGAGATTGAAATACAGTCAGTAAATAATTATTTAGAGAATCAAATCATCGAAACAATTTATTTTGGCGGGGGCACTCCCAGTTTACTTTCCAACGAAGAAGTAAATACCATCCTCAACAGACTTCATGAACAGTTCCGGATTATTCCTGATGCAGAAATAACATTGGAAGCCAACCCGGATGATGTAACCGATGAAAAACTTGCAGGATGGAAAGCTGCAGGCATCAATCGGCTCAGCATCGGCATTCAATCATTGTTTGATGAAGACCTGCAATGGATGAACAGGGCACATACTGCAACAGATGCCAAACAGGTAATTAAAAAAGCAAGAGATGCAGGCTTTAACAACTTTACTGTCGACTTAATTTACGGCACTCCCGGTTTAACCGACGATAAGTGGAAACACAATATCGATTGGGTATTGCAGCAAAACATTACCCATCTTTCCTGTTATGCGTTAACGGTTGAGGAAAAAACTCCTTTGGATAAACAGATACGGCTTCATCAAAAACTGGATATTGATCCTGAACAGCAAAGCCGCCAGTTTTTTTTACTGATGGAAACAATGCAGCAGGCAGGTTTTGAGCATTACGAAATTTCCAACTTTGCACAACCCGGCTATAGAAGCAAACACAACAGCAGTTACTGGCACGGCACACATTATCTCGGACTTGGACCATCCGCCCATTCATTCAATGGTACCAGCCGGCAATGGAATGTGGCAAACAACCAGCAATACATTCAATCATTACAACAAAACATTATTCAGTTTGAGAAAGAAGAGTTGACTTCCACACAGCAGTTGAATGAATACATTATGACAAGCCTGCGTTTGATGGAAGGTTGTGATTTGAATTTTGTAAAAGAAAAATTTGGAGCGGAGAAAGCTGATCAGTTGAAAACTGAAGCCATACTCTTTGCCAATAAGAATTGGTTAACGGATAGGGATGAGCATCTTATTTTAACTAATGAAGGAAAATTATTTGCTGATAGAATTGCTGCTGAATTATTTTTTTGATGAAGTTCAACACTGAGTAGGGAGAAACAGAGTTGTACAGAGAATGAATTCATTTAAAATGAGAAAGCTTCTTTAATTTTAGTAACTCCTCCCGAAAATAGAGTTTACATGCATGAAACTATTTCGAAATTAACCGATATGCCAAGGGCTTATCTCTTTGGCATTACTATACTTGAACCATTCACTGTTCTCACCAACCTGCTTATTGCACTTGCCTGTTTTTATGCGTATTATGGTTTAAAGAAAAGAAAACTTAATATATCGTTCACGCATCGTTATATCGGTTATTTTTTTTTGCTGATTGGCTGTGCAACTATTATTGGCGGCGTAGTTGGACATGCCTTTTTATATGCAACCGGATTCTACGGAAAAATTCCCGGCTGGTATATCAGTATGGCGGGTGTGGCAGCGTTTGAACGGGCCGTTATTTCACACAGCCGTCCATTGATGCATAAAAATATTGGTCGTTTTTTTTCTGTCCTGAATATTTTTGAGATCCTCACCTTCATGATTCTTTCTTTAGTAAAGCTCGATTTTCTGTATGTGGAATTACATGCTACCTATGGCCTGGTTGTAGTGGTGTTCAGCTTTGAACTGTATGTGTACCTGAAGACAAAAGAAAAAGCATTTAAGTATTTGCTGTACGCAACGGCTGCCGGAGTTGGCGCTATTCTTTGCCATGCTTTGAAACTTAGCCTGAACCGCTGGTTCAATTACAATGATATCAGTCACCTGTTCATGGCTGTTTCCATCCTGTTTTACTACAGGTTTGCATTACTGATTAAACTTTATGGGAAAGACTAAGGGAATTCTATCAGTTGATAAACTTATTCAACCGAATGTTTCTTTGCATTGCGCTGGGTAAGCAAATGATGAACAATACCGATTGCCAGCATCAGCAGCAGCGCCCAACCACCAAAACCTGTAAATGAAACTGGCATATCTTTTTGTTTGAATAAAGTTACAAAGAGTTTTGGGTGTTTTGAGAGGGGATGAAAATTTTAACTAATTTATTGTTGAACTAATCTTTTCTAATACAGTAAATGCTCCCTTTTCATTTATTATGTAAATACCTATACTACCCCCACCTCCAAAAGGGAAACAACTAAGGCTCTTGATATTAACATAATATCCAGTATCATTTTTTTTCAAAAACATCAATTATTAAATAATCAGGCAATTTCAGCTTATTACTATCTGCAATAAGCATTGCACAAATTTTATCCTTTGAAATAATTTTAAAATTTATTGAATCTACAGTTTTAGGAAGATTACTTAGTAAGAGCACATTTGTAGTAAATAAAATGGAATCCTTAAATCTGTAATTGTATTTTAAAGGACTTATATCAGGGAGGCTTTCATGATCAAAGGCTGTTCTTATTGCTAATTCAAGAACTTTAACTGTATCATTTTTTCCCTGATATCACTATTGGATTTCGGGCTATTACATGAAGCCAGGAATAGAAGTAAAACAAAAAAAAATGGGCACTTCAAGAAATTATTCTAGTGTAGAATTTATTCTGAAATCAAATCAACTCCCCCTCCAATTGCTCAAACGCAACAACAGGTGGCACATCTTCCCATAAAATTTTATACACGGTATCGGCAATGGGCATATCGGCACCCACTTCTTTGTTGATATTGTAAAAACTTTTACTGGCATTATAACCTTCTGCCACCATGTTCATTTCAAGTTGGGCTGCTTTCACTGTAAATCCTTTACCAATCATATTACCAAACGTACGGTTACGACTGTACATGGAATAACAGGTTACCAGCAAATCGCCCATATACACACTGGCCGCATAGTTCGCCGACTTACTGAATGATTTTTTTAAGAGCTGTACACCGGGTATCGGTTCTTTGTGTACACCCACTTCAATATTACGGATGCCCACTTTGCGCAGGAAGCCCGCCATTTCATCGGCCGCATTGGCAATGAGCACACTTAAAAAATTATCGCCGTAATCCAATCCGTGGGCAATACCACTGCCTAATGCATAAATATTTTTTAAGATAGCGGCAAATTGTACGCCATACACATCGTCATTGATAACTGTGTTGATGTAATAATTTTTAAACTGATCAGCTATCCACTGTGCTGTTTTA
>JANOIQ010000585.1:0-2883 GCA_031407835.1 Chitinophagaceae bacterium | reverse complement strand
ATATTCACTTAAGAAATTTTCAAGTACAGCGAGTGTAGGAAGATCAAGATCGTTGGTTGGTTCATCCAGTATCAAAAAATTTGGATTACGAAAAAGAATGGACAGTAAATGCAACCTTCTTTTTTCACCACCGCTTAATTTAGAAATGTAGGTGTATTGTTTATCAGGATCGAATAAAAACAACTGCAGAAATTGAGCTGCACTCAGCGAGCCACCACTTGCCAATGGAAAATTCTCTGCAATGTTTTTTACAAATTCAATCCTGATAAACAATACACTTACATCTCTAAATTAAGTGGGGGTGAAAAAAGAAGATTGCATTTACTGTCCATCCTTTTCCGCAATCCAAATTTTTTAATATTGGATGAACCAACCAATGATCTTGACCTTCCCACACTTGCTGTGCTGGAAAATTTCTTAAGTGAATATCCCGGATGTTTATTAATTGTAAGTCATGACCGTTATTTCATGGACAGATTAGTTGATCATTTATTTGTATTTGAAGGAGATGGATTTGTAAGAGATTTCCCCGGCAATTATTCGCAGCTGCGTATATGGCAAAAGGAACAGGAGAAGCTGGGAGCAGGTAGTGATGAGCCAATACTAAAGGCCCAGGAATTAAAAGCGGCTGATGAAAATAAATCAACGGCAGATAAAAAACGATTCAGCTATAAAGAAAAGAGGGAATTTGAATTACTGCAAAAAGAAATCGAAAATTTAACAGCCGAAAAACAAAGCGTCACAGAAAAGCTCAACAACGGCAGTATGCCTTTTGAAGAATTGCAAAAACTTTCAAACCGCATTGGTGAAGTAACTGCTTTGCTCGATAAAAAAGAACTCCGCTGGTTAGAGTTGAGTGAGTATGTTGATTAAATCAATCGATGTATACAAAATCATGTGTCTTTGGTAACTGTTCAATAACAGCAGCCACCATCGAGGGCTTTGCCAGTTTTCTTTCTGTAAGGTCCATCCATGCAAGATCTGCATTAATGATGGCAGCAATGGTTCCATCTGCTTTTTTCAGTTCATGCCGTGCACTCCAGCGTGAACCATCCCGTTTGCATTTTGAGAGCATCATATTGACGTATATCATTTCGCTTGCATGAATTTCTTTTCTGAAAATGCATTCTTCCCTGAAAAGGATCGGGCCAATCTTCAGTTCCTGCATCAGTTCGGTTGTAATACCATGTTCAATTAAAAAACTCATGCGGCAATGAGCACCCAGTTCATAATATCTTGAATGACTCACATGAAAATTTGCATCCACATCCGCCCAACGAAGTTCAAAACTTTTTACATATTCATTCATGTGCTTATTTTTATTGATTTTTTTTGCCACATAGTATATCCATAAAAATGATCATCGCTGTTTGTATAAATTAGCTCGATCATTTTTATGGATATTTCATCAATTAAAATTAAATAAAAAACCCCGGCATAATAGCCAGGGTTCCTGATAGATAAAACAAATTATTTTTTATTGTAGAGCAGTTTGTAATACTCATCAGCCATGCGGTTACTGTCGAACTGAAAACGAACATCCTTCATTCCGTTATGTGTAATCTGCCGCCATACCTGGTAATTATCGTAATACAAAGGAAGAATCTGGTTCTCCAGAATTTCATACATCTGATCCAGATCGTACTGATCCTGTTCCGGTGTAGTCATTGCACTGTAATCAACCGGGGGAACAATGAAACTGTTGTTACCATGATTGGCAAATTCACAAATCCATCCATCAAACGTACTGAAGTTAACAGCACCATTCATAGCAGCAGTCATACCACTTGTTCCGCTTGCTTCACGTGGTACACGTGGATTGTTTAACCACACATCAGCACCCTGTTTCAGGCGTTTACTTAAAGAAAGCTCATAGCCTGTGCAAACAGCAATGTTTTTATAATTCTTACTTAAGTGCACAAGATTATTAAAATCACTGATGGCAGGATAATCAACAGGATAAGGTTTTCCAGCCCAGATGATCTGAACAGGATATTTCTTATTACTCATTAATGCATTGAAACGTTCCAGGTCTCTTGTAATAAGTTCTGCACGTTTGTAACCTGCAAAACGACGGGCCCATACAATCGTCAATACATCCGGGTCAAGCAATTTTCCTGTTTGATCAGCAACCAGATCAAATGCTCTTTTCTTTAAATATTTTTTACGGTCATCAAAACGTTCATCGTTTTTCTCATCCATAGAGAAATACAATTGCTTATCGGCCCAATAGCGCCAGTTCTGTGCATTGGTAATGCTGGTAATAGGAGCAACCCTTTCATAGTTCGCCCACATCTTACGACTTACTTCACCATGCAATGCGCTTACCCCATTGGAGATACGTGCAAACCTCAACGCAGCCAGTGAATGATTAAACTGATCGTCATAAATACCAGTCAGCTTTCTCACAGTATCTAACGGCACGCCGCAGAAGTAACTCATTTTTTCACAAAGGTGAATATCATGTTTTTCATTACCTGCTTCTTCGGGTGTATGCGTTGTAAACACCATCCGTTTTTTTACTTCTTCAACATTCTCAAATTTCTTGTAGAGATAAAAAGCAGAAGAAATAGCATGTGCTTCATTGAGATGATAAACATCAGGCATAAAACCCAGTTCATCAATGAGCTTGGCACCACCAATACCCAGCAAAATAAACTGAGCAACTTTGGTAGCAACGTTGGCATCATATAAACGGTGACAAATGGTTTGTGATACGTAATCATTTTCAGGCAAATCTGTGCTCAACAAAAACATTGGGGCACTTTTGAAGGTTTCCGGATTTAAATACCATGCTTTCACCCAAACCGGATGCTCATGAATATTGATCTGGAACTTGATGCCTGTATCTTCTAAAAAATTATAGATTTTTTCGTTCCACTG
>JANOIQ010000583.1:0-1510 GCA_031407835.1 Chitinophagaceae bacterium | reverse complement strand
GGCAGAATAGCCCTAACCTTGTGTGCAATTGCATTGAGCATATCAATTTTAGAAACATTTTTTTGACTTAATACCAATTATTGGTACTTTTATACAAAGTAAATTTTATGGCACGCAATACGTCAATTTTGTTAGGTGAACACTTTGAGGAATTTATTTCTACGAAAGTTTCATCTGGCAAATACAACTCAGCAAGTGAAGTAATCAGAACCGCTCTAAGGCTTTTAGAAGCGGAAGAATTAAAAATGAAAGATCTTAATAAAGCCCTTTCCCGGGGTGAGAAAAGTGGATTGGAAAAAAACTTTGATCCAAAAAAACATTTAAAGAAATTGCACAGTAAGTTGTTATGAAGCCGCTGCCATTTGTTATCACTAAGAAAGCCGTTTCTGACCTGGAAGAAATCTGGCTTTATACTGTAGAGAAATGGTCAGTAGAACAGGCAGACCGATATTACAATTTAATATTTGATGAAATTAATTTTATTTGCAAAAAAAACACTGGCGGTAAATCAATGGAACATGTTCGAAAAGGTTACCGGGCATCGAAGGTTAAGTCGCATCTTATTTTCTACAGAGTCCTAAACAATACAATTGAGGTAATCAGAATTTTACATGAACGAATGGATATCGAAAACAGACTTACTGATTAAGCGGCCACGCACACATCTTACTTCTTCTTATCTCCCTGCAACTGCTAAGCCATTACCCCATTCTCTTATCACTATCACCATTTCAACTCTACTTTTTTTCCCGTTTTAACTGCCTGGTAAATGGCATCAATAATTTTCAAATCTTTTACTCCTTCTTCACCATCTACCGGCACAACAGGTTGTTTACCTGAAAGAATAATGGCGGCCATTTCTTCCATCTGTACAGTTTGATGGGTTACATGCGGATGAGTTAATTCACCTTTATTGGTGCGTCCTTTAATGGGACCATACCCGGTAGAAGGGAGTAATTCTGCAAATCCTTTTTCAGCAGTTAAAAAAAAGCGATCAAGATTATTCATGTTATAAGTTGACAGGCAGGATGCAACTGCCCCGCTGGCAAACCCAAATTGAAACTGAATGGTTTCATCAACACCCTTCTTAAATTTTTCATGATCCGTTTTGGTTTCCTGTGCTGTAACCCAAACAGGTTCTTCACCAACCATATACCGTGCACCATTCACAGCGTAAATTCCTATATCCATCATAGCTCCCCCGCCGGATAGTTGTTTGTTTAACCGCCATTGTGCAGGGTTGCCAATTCTAAATCCGCACAAGCCCTGGAAAAATAGAATCTTTCCCAACGTTCCTTCATTTCTCATGCGAATTATTTCAAGTGTCTTAGGTTCAAAATGCATCCGGTACCCAACAAGTAATTTTACATTTGCTTTTTTACATGCTTCCACCATCTCTGCACCTTCCTTTGCATTAACAGCCATTGGTTTTTCGCAGATTACATGCTTACCTGCTTTGGCAACACGTATTACCTGGCTATGATGCAGCGCATTGGGTGTAATAACATAC
>JANOIQ010000576.1:0-4707 GCA_031407835.1 Chitinophagaceae bacterium | reverse complement strand
ATCAAAAAGCAGGAAACATTTGCAACTCAAAAGGTGATCACTACACCGAAAAAAGAAAAGGTGATCGACTTTGGACAAAACTTAGTCGGCTGGGTGCGGTTAAAAATAAAAGGTAAAGCAGGTGATACAATAAGAGTTTCTCATGCAGAAGTATTAGACAGGAAAGGAAATTTTTATACCGATAATCTTCGTGCAGCAAAAGCACAGGCAGTTTATGTACTGAAAGGAAACGGCGAAGAATTGTTTGAACCGCATTTTACTTTTTTTGGATTCCGTTATATAAAAGTCGAAGGTATTGCAGGCGAATTGCAGCCGGAGAATTTTATAGCCGTTGCTTTGTATTCTGATATGGAGCAAACCGGAAGCTTCACTTCATCTGATACACTCATCAATCAACTGCAGCATAATATTGAGTGGGGATTGAGAGGTAATTTTTTGGATGTACCAACTGATTGTCCGCAAAGAGATGAACGGATGGGTTGGACAGGTGATGCACAGGCTTTCTTTCGCACCGCTACATTCTTACGTGGTGTCAATAATTTCTTTACCAAATGGATGAAAGATGTGGCATTGGATCAATTAAAATCCGGCAGTGTTCCTTTCGTAATTCCAAATATTTTAGGTGAAAATTCAGCAGGCAGCACCGGATGGGCTGATGTATGCACCATTATTCCATGGGAAATGTATGTGGTGTATGGCGATAAACGCATTTTAGAAAATCAATACGCAAGTATGAAGGCATGGGTAGGTTATATGCAAAACCAAAGTTCCAATAACTTATGGAACAAAGGATTTCATTTTGGCGACTGGCTGTTTTACACCATGGCCGATGATAATGATGGCAATGCAGCCATCACCAATAAATATTTTATTGCACAATGTTTTTATGCACACTCCACACAATTACTCATCAATGCTGCAGCAGCATTAGGAAAAACAGATGATGTGGCAACCTATACAGCATTGCTGCAACGGATCAAGACGGCGTTTTTAAAAGAATACACAACGCCGAACGGTGCTACCATGAGTAACACACAAACATCGTATGTGCTGGCTTTGCAGTTTGATATGTACCCCGACTCACTGCGGGAGCAGGCTGCCAGCAGGCTCGTGGAAAATATCCGGCAGTATAATAATCACCTCACAACAGGTTTTCTTGGTACGCCTTATCTCTGTCATGTACTCAGCCGTTATGGCTATTCAGATATGGCTTATAAATTATTAGTACAGAAAACATATCCATCGTGGTTGTATCCTGTAACAAAAGGTGCTACTACTATTTGGGAACGTTGGGATGGTATCCGCACCAATGGCGATTTCCAGGCCATTACCATGAACTCGTTCAACCATTATGCATACGGTGCAATTGGCGATTGGATGTATCGTGTAATGGTAGGTCTTGATACAGACAACGATGCTGTTGGTTATAAGAAGATCCGTATTCAACCGCATGTTAGTGGAAAGTTTACACATGCATCAGCATCATATGAAACACAGTATGGCAAACTCAGCAGTGGGTGGAAAATACAGGATGGAAAATTGATCCTGCATGCTTTAGTTCCCGCCAATACAACAGCTACCATTTATATACCTGCAACTGCTGCAACTGATGTGTTGGAAAACGGCCAGCCGCTTTCATCTGTAAAAGAGATACAGGTAGTGGGTAAGGAGAAAGAATATGTAGTGGTGAAAGTTGGTTCGGGGAAGTATGAGTTTAGTACTGCGTATAAAGCGAAGTAAAGGCAATTAGAAAAGCATTATGTAACCAGCGACATTGCCATAAGCATCGTTTGTTGCGTCGCACACTTGTACTGTTTTAATTCAATTCAGCATTTCCGTTCGCCCCTGGGTAGGCTAAGGCCAGCTTGGGCGGACGGAATTGAAAATCCTTTTTTTTGGATTGACTGCAGCTGTAGAAACATGTAGGGTGTGCATAGGGCGTGATTTTTTAAACATATATTTGTTCTAAACACAAACTGCAGGTGTTTTAATTAACTGACAGGTCATTTCCGGCTTTTTCTCGATTCACTAAAGACATTTTTATGCCGACAAATCTTGATAAACATTGGACAGCAATTGTTGATGCATGTATTGAAAGAATAGAAAAGGATAATACTGCAAATATTATTGACGTCATATTAACAATGGGGCTTCCGCAGGGAACAATAGACGATATAAATATTATTGAGAAAAAAATTGTCTCAAACCCTGTTTATAAAAGTGAAAAACGAGGTGATTTTATTTTTATTTCAAAGGATATACATTACAAAAAGCCAAGGTTAAGAGACAATCATCCGTTTATAAATGAAATTTTAATTACCCTAATAGCTGCTGGACTTTCATTATTAGTTGGATGGTTGTTATTACAATCCCAAAATCAATCCCAGTATCAATTAGATAAGCGACAAGACTCAACGATTCAGGCCCTGAATGATTCATTGCATAAGATTCAAATCTTACTAAGTGATACTACAACAAAGAAATAAAATAATTTTAGTTGCTTTCGTCAGCACGGTGGCTGGCCTTAGCCGCCCCCTGGGAGTTAGAAATGACTATGTGAATTAGATTCATTATTGTATATTATCATGGAAGAATGTAAGCTCTAATAAATATTTATGATTTTTTTTGATAAGATATTTAAGAAAAAAAAGGTTGGTCTTAGGATTATTGACGATACGATTAAATTTCCAAGAAGTTGGGGCAAGCAAATTAACTTGTTAGTTCAGAGTCTGTCGGAAAAAGAATTGAATCAACTCTTGAATATTTGTAAAATCATTGACAAGCATCTTGAGCATCATTATAAATTTTGGAGAAAAAATGAGATTGCAAAAAGCAATATGAAGGCCGACCCGATTTTGCTTTACAAAAGTCAGTTCGAACTATTAATGATAGACTGGGTTTTATTAACTCAAAAATTTAAAAAAAATGAAATTCGAGAGGAATTTGGCCAGACGCTTTGGTGGGTAATTCATTATTCCGTAAATATTTATTCGTCTGCTCTCTTTAATAATTCGACCTACAAAACTTATAATGAAGCATTCGCTAATAGACAAGAGTTATATTTTGAGATAGTTTCTTCATATTTTGGATACAATAGGGATTATAGCAAAGAAACAGCCTTTCAAAATTTATATACATTGTTAATTGCATATCCTCTAACAAATAATATAAGTAACCTGAAAGATGAAATGATAGGTATAAAACTTGAGGTACAATTTCTCTCCTTTAATGGTTTTGACAATACAGTCAATGCTATCACATTCATAAATAGTTTCCAAAAAGGAATTAACACATTTTCAGAAAAAATAGACCAGGTGATTCAAAAATGATAAATTTCTTTCGCTGTCAAGTCTCCCGTACTTCCCAGTCGATGTGTCAGATAGCCATGTGAGTTGGCTTTGTGGCACTCGCCGTCATCAACGAACGAAAGCTAAATTTGGGTCTCCAATTAAACTTAGTCGCAATGGTATTTGAACTCTTTAATATATTTTTTTAACTTTAAGATGTTTAGTGAAAATAAAGAGTTAAAAAGAATGAGAATAAGATTTCGCATTGGTCCATTTACTTTTGGTAGTGGCGGCACACGCCTCAGCTCATGGCGTCGTGGCACAGGCTTTTCAATACCTCTGTTTAAGAGTAATGTTCCATCTTATGGTAAAATTAAATTCGGATTTTTTAGTTTCCTTTTTAACAGCAACTCGAAAAAAATACGAGCAGAAGAAGACGCATCGAATTATCAAAACGCCATAAAAAAAGTTCACAGTCAGGCTTACGAGCCATGGTCAAAGGAGGCTGACGCAAAATTAACGGCGCTATTTCGTCAAGGCAAAACAGTAAAAGAATTAAGTGAAATATTCGGGCGAACAAAGGGGGCAATTCGTTCTCGAATTAAAAGACTGATGTTAGACTAAATACCTTTTCTTTCCCAGCAACGTCTCCCAAAAGGCAAAGATGAAAGTTAGCAAATAGTTGATGGGGACATTGCGTCATCAGCAGTACCTCATAATACGCAACGTCCCGAGGCGGAGACATTGCTGAGAAAAAGGGCAGGGTTTGATTACCTGTACACACAAATTCATACTTAAAGTTCAAGCTCGTATCGAATTTATACGTTGAGTTACAAAGAATTTACACTTCGTTACATTGATTTTACAACTGTAAGCAAAATACATTGTCCGCTATCACTATTGTTGCAGAAATACAATTTTGATGAAGAAAATAAGTGTGCTTCTTTTCGTACTACTGATTGCATCGACTGTTTCTTTTGCGCAACAGAGTGTCCCGTCAAAACTAAAAGTCTTTATTGATTGCAGCAACACCTGGTGCGATATACAATATATAAGGTCGGCCATAAATATTGTAGATTTTTTGCTTGACAACACTGCAGCCGATGTCCATGTCCTTATTACCAGCCAGAGCACAGGCAGTGGCGGAGACCAATACCAACTTATTTTCTTTGGCCAGAAACAGTTCAAAAACCAAACAGACACACTGCGTTTCAGTACAGACCCGAATGCCACAGAATTTGAAGAAAGAGAGTTACTGTTGAAATACCTTAAAACAGGGCTTGTTCCTTTTATTGCTAAAACAGCAGCTATAAAAAACATTGAAATAAGTTTAAAGACAACAGACACAACTGTGGCAGGTACTGCTAATTCCACTCATGCAAACGACCCATGGAATGCCTGGGTAATACGCATCGGTGCC
>JANOIQ010000532.1:0-2745 GCA_031407835.1 Chitinophagaceae bacterium | reverse complement strand
TTATCAATAAAAACTGGAAACAGCACCTCGCAACTGAATATGATCAAAAAGAAGATCTTGTAAGGCTAAAAGTGAAGCCAATGAAAACTGCACACACTGAAAGGCTGCAATACTTTATTGAAAACGATAAAGGAAAGCCTGTAAAAATTGCTGTGGCCTGGGAAAAGGTAAGGATTGAATTTCCTTTTATCATTAAAAACTAAAGAGTATGGGAGATCAAATTCAAAAATATACCTGCCCCATGCATCCGCAGGTAGTACAGGATAAACCGGGCAATTGCCCCATTTGCAGAATGACTTTAGTGGTAGCAAAAACGAATGCTAATACAGATGATCTTTCCCAACACAAGCACGGAACTAATCCGGCGATGGGTCATGAAGGACACGATCATAACAGCATGATTGCTGATTTCCGGAAAAGGTTTTATGTAGTATTGGTACTTACTGTTCCCATTATGCTGCTATCTGAAATGATCCAGCATTTTATTGGTGTTAACTGGCAGTTTGCAGGCTCAGCATACATCTTATTTGGCTTGTCAACGATTGTTTTTTTTTATGGAGGCTGGCCCTTTTTAAAAGGACTGGTTGATGAAGTAAAAGCAAAGAACCCGGGAATGATGTTTTTGATTGGCTTTGCAATAACAGTTGCATTTATTTACAGCGTTGCAATTGTATTTGGTTTAGAAGGCATGGATTTTTTCTGGGAACTCACAACTTTGATTCTCATCATGCTGTTGGGTCATTGGATTGAAATGAAATCAATTGCCGGCGCATCGAGGGAATTGGAATTACTGGTGCAGTTAATGCCGGATGATGCACATATGGTATTGCCGGATATGGTTCGTGATGTAAAGACTGATACACTAAAAGAAAACGATATCATTCTGGTAAAGCCGGGGGAGAAGGTTGCTGCCGATGGGGTTATACTGGAGGGTGAAAGCTATTTAAATGAATCAATGCTCACCGGAGAATCAAAGCCTGTACAAAAAGTAAAAGGCGATAAGGTAATAGCTGGCGCTATTAATGGAAATGGTTCAATTAAAGTTACCGTGTCGCATGGAGCAAAAGATTCTTATCTGTCGCAGGTAATAAAGTTGGTTGATGATGCACAGAACTCAAAATCAAAAACCCAGTTACTGGCAGATACGGCTGCAAAGTGGTTAACTGTTATTGCATTGGTTGCGGGGATATCAACTTTTTTAATTTGGTATTTATCGGGTCAGTCATTGGCTTTTGCAATGGAAAGAATGGTAACAGTAATTGTTATTTGTTGCCCCCATGCTTTGGGATTAGCTGTTCCGTTGGTAGTAGCAAAATCAACAGCGTTATCAGCCAAACATGGATTGCTGATTAAAAACAGAACAGCTTTTGAAAATGCAAGAAAAATTACCACTATTGTATTTGATAAAACGGGAACACTCACTGTTGGAAAATTTGAAGTGTCGAAAATTATTCCTATCGCCTTTGGAGAGGGGCCAGGGGTGATATTAAGCGAAAATGAAATCATTCGTTTCGCATCTGCATTAGAGCAACAATCAGAACATCCTATTGCAACAGGTATTCTGCAGAAAGTAAAAGAACTTTCAATCACCATTCCATCAACAGAAAATTTTAATGCCATTACCGGTAAAGGAGTTGAAGCTACAGTAGAAGGGAAAAAAATAGCAGTTGTCAGCCCCGGCTATTTAAAAGAAAAAAATATGATCCTTCCTGATGGTTTTACCGCCAATGATACAGAAACGGTTGTATTTATAATTATCAATGATCAATTGGCAGGATACATTGCTTTATCGGATGAAATACGACCTGAATCAGCAGATGCCATTCAAACGTTGAAACAAAACAAGATCAAATCCATATTGCTTACAGGCGACAATGATAAAGTGGCAGCAAGCGTAAGCAAAACATTGGGTATGGAAAGTTTTTTTGCAGAAGTATTGCCGCATCAGAAATTAGAAAAAATAAAAGAACTTCAAAGTAAAGGTGAGTTTGTTGCTATGACGGGTGATGGTGTAAATGATGCACCTGCTTTAGCCATTGCAGATATTGGTATTGCTGTTGGCAGTGGCAGCGATATAGCGGCCGAAACAGCAGGTATTGTTTTGGTGAACAGCAACCCAAAAGATGTGGTTAATTTGATTTTATTTGGCAAAGCTACTTTCCGTAAAATGATTCAAAATTTAATATGGGCAACAGGTTATAATGTAGTGGCCCTGCCATTGGCCGCAGGTGTATTGTATAAACAGGGAATTTTATTAAGCCCTGCCATAGCCGCTGTATTTATGGCTTTAAGCACGGTAGTGGTTGCTATTAATGCAAGCCTGTTAAAAGTAAAATAAACCAAAACAAATAACCAACTAACTGTTTATGGCAAAAAGTAAGCATTTCTACATCCGTAAAACACATCGATGGCTCGGTGTTATACTAGGCATTCAATTTATGTTATGGACGATCGGTGGCCTGTATTTTAGCTGGAGTAATATGGATGAGGTTCATGGAGATTTTGAGAAAAGAAATGCGCCACTGTTGTCATCGGCTATTTCTTTAGTTTCTCCTTCAGTTGTATTGGATTCGATTAAGAAAGTTCACCGTATAGATTCGGTTGTTTCCATTCAGTTAATTGAACTGTCAGGTAAACCTTTTTACCAGATCAGGTGCATCAGTGCCATTCATAACGATGCAAATCATGAGCATGATATGCAGACAATGAATCATCTTGCCAATGCTGAAACAGGTCAGCTTCGTG
>JANOIQ010000527.1:0-5362 GCA_031407835.1 Chitinophagaceae bacterium | reverse complement strand
AGCCGGCAGAGTTTGTACTGTTTGAAAAGCGGTTAATGTTCCCTTCTTATAGTTGAATGCAGTTATGGTGGAATACATTTCCTGAATTACATAAGCAAATTTTCCATTGGGATGAAACGTAAAATGCCTTGGACCTGAACCTGCTGTTACAGATGTAAAAGGTTGTTTCGCTGCAATAAGATGTCCTGTTTGTTGATTGAGTATATAAGTCATGATCTTATCGGTGCCAAGATCAGGAACAAACACATATTTATTATCGGCAGAAATATTGATAGAATGTACATGCGGTTTTTCCTGCCTTCCGGGGTCGATACTTTTTCCTGTAAGCTGAATGTTTTGTACAGCAGCTCCAATTGATCCATCTTTTAAAACAGGCAAAACAGTAATGCCGCCACTTCCATAATTACCTGTTATCAGCCATTTACCTGTTTTATCCACTTCAAGATGTGCTGCACCAGATCCCGGAAGCAATGATTGCCCATTCAGAAAACGAAGAGTATGCGATGGATGTTCAATAGCAAAAGCTCTTACCGAATCTCCCTTCGCTCCACCCAATGCATATAGAAAACGGTGATCATTTGAAATGCTTAAGAAAGATGGATTGGTAAAACCTTTTGCAATACTTACAGGAGTGAGGTCGCCTGTTTTACTGTTAAACTCATAAATATAAATGCCTTCATCTGGAGCTCTTGTATAAGTGCCAATATAGAGATAATAGTTTTGAGCAGATATAAGCAGGCTGATGGTACAGAGAAGTACAATCAATGCTGAGTTCATAATGTATTTTGAAAGCATTGTCATGAAGAATAGTTTTAATTCTTTATTCTATAACTGTTTTAAAGAGGCCGTAAATAATTGCAGTGTCAGTATAAACCTTCGGCCATGTATGATTACCAATGACGGTTAAATGAATTTTCCCCTTAATGCGGTCGCCTTTTACATAATCTTTTTTATCAAGAATCAAAACCGGGTCAGCAACAGAATAGGTTGGTGGTTTGTAAGAACTGTCGGTAACTGAGGGTTGATTATAAACAAATCGAACGGATGATTGATCTTTCCATGCGTTTAATTCATAATTGTTTCTTGAAAAAGGATTATCGCTGAAGGACAATGCAATTGTATCAGCATTTTTTGTTGCTGTACAGTTCCTGAAATAATAAGTTGACGTATCAATCTGCAGAATGACTTCGGCACCGTGATAATATTTTGTTGTATCAACGAATTGATTAGTGAGGCCACCTGGGTATTGATAGGTTAATTTTCCGCTGCTGTCAAACTTCATAAACTGTGCATAGCCAAAATGACTTTCTGAAAAAAATGGTTCAGTAAATGTTTCTGTTGAATAATGCTCTATCGGTTCTGGTTTTGGTTCACTGATGTACACTTCTTTTTGATGAGCAGAGTTGCAGGAAATGAATAAGAGAAGACTTGATAAGAATAAGAAGCGTACCATACTATTTAAGCTGAAATTTAAATATACGTAACTATAGCAGCTTTTGTAGAGATTTAACTCAAACTGCATATGTGTGAATTATGCAAGCTTTAAGAAGTATTGTGTAAGAAGTACGAAAGTGTATTGAAGTACCTTGCATGCGTTCCTGCCACTAGAGACTGAAACCACAAAAAATCCGGCAAAACAGAGATGCCGGTAAAAGCTGGCTAGCTCCCGGTTGGCAGAAAATAATCATTGAATATAGCAGATTACTAACTCATCATATGATAGTATGCTTGACAGTGAAAATTATTAAGATAACAGTTGCTTATAAAACGCAGCGTAACGTAGTAAACTTTAATTTTTATTCCTGCGGTTGGCATAATCTTTGGCAATGCAGGTTAAAACAATTTTTTTTATGAGAAAGACAACAAAGGCCATTTATTACATTCTTGCAATAAGTATTGTATTTGCAGCTTGCAAGGGAATGACAAAAACACAAAAGGGTGGCATCATCGGAACAACAGGCGGTGCAGCAATAGGTGCCGTTATCGGACGTGCTTCCGGAAACACAGCATTGGGAACCATTATAGGCGCAGCAGTTGGAGGTACAGCCGGAGTATTAATTGGAAAGAAAATGGATAAGCAGGCCGAAGAAATTAAAAAGCAAATACCCAATGCTAAAGTTGAACGTGTAGGCGAAGGAATTGAAATTGAATTTGAAAGTAAAGTACTGTTTGATTTTGACAAGTCAGGGTTAATGCAGGGAGCAAAAACGAGTTTGAATGAACTTGTTACAATCCTTAAAAAATATCCTGATACCAATATCGAAATCCAGGGACATACTGATAATAAAGGTACAGATGCATACAACAGCACATTGTCGCAACGCAGGGCAAATGCAGTAATGATCTATCTTCTTGACAAAGGAATTTCAAATGCAAGACTGAATCCAAAAGCAATGGGTGAGGAGCATCCTAAGTACACTAACAACACAGAGGAAGGCCGTTCACAAAACAGACGTGTTGAATTTTTGGTTACTGCCAATGAAAAAATGAAATCAGATGCAAAGAAGGAAGCAAATAGCGGACAATAACTGATACTGCATCTTTATAATTTTAAAAACAAAATTTAGTAAATATGAAACGAATTCTTTTTTCAACGGCCCTGGTATTATCAGGTGCATTTTTTACAGTAACTGCACAATCAACGAAAACAACCACTGGTTCAGGAATCGGTATCGGAATACGTGCCGGTGTAAATCTGCAGAATATAAATGGACGTGATTTTAATGATAATAAACTTGAAAATAAACTTGTTCCCCGTTTCCAGGGTGGAGTTACAGCCGACATTCCATTAGCTGATCAATTTTATATTCAGCCAGGATTATTATTTGCAGGAAAGGGTACAAAAGAAAAATCAACTGATAATACGATCTCTGTATCCTACCTGGAAGTACCGATCACTTTTTTGTTTAAGCCATTACTTGGTACAGGTCATTTACTCTTGGGCGTAGGGCCTTATGTTGGGTTTGCCATAAATGGAAAGGTTACAGAACCGGATGATTCAAAACAAACAATCAAATTCAAAAACACAGTTACCGTTGCCGAAGCACTTTCTGATCCGTATATGCGTCGTTTAGATGCTGGTGCAAATCTGTTGTTTGGATACGAGCTCAGCAATAATTTCAGTGTACAGTTAAATGCACAATTGGGATTGGTAAAGATTAACCCTGAAATTGAAGGAGTGTCGAATAATAATGCTGCCTACCGCAATACAGGTTATGGTCTTTCTGTTGGGTACAGGTTTTAAACAGAAATATAGTAACAGATTATTTAATTACGCATCGGCGCCAGATCGGGAGACCTGATGCCGATGCGTAACTGTTTATATACTTTTCATTCAGCAATGCTGATAATTACATTTCCTGTCTTCTGTCGTGTTTCAACATATTTGTACGCCTCCACAATTTGCTTCAGTGAATACGTTCGGTCAATGAGTGGTTTGTATTTCCCCAGTTCAGCCAGTTCTTTCAGGAAAAGAACATCTTGTTTACTGATGCTTGGCAAAGGGAATAATACTTTCTTTGCGCCAAATAGTGGAGTTAACAATGCTAAGAAAACGTTGGCGCCATTTTTCCCCAGTTCAGTAGAAATATAAATTCCTTTTTTGCTGAGTATTTTTTTACAAACTGCAAAAGAAGTTTTACCTACCGAATCAAAAATAAAATCAAACCGCTGATTTGTTTTTGTAAAATCCTGTTGGGTATAATCAATTACTTCATCTGCACCCAGTGATTTTATCAGTTCAACATGTTTGGTAGTGCACACAGCCGTAACTCTTGCTCCAATATTTTTTACGAGTTGTACCGCTGCTGAACCAATGGCTCCTGTTGCACCATAGATCAATACATTTTGTGTGGCAGTTACGTTGGCTGCCCTGATATCGCACAAGGCATAATGCCCGCCTTCACAGAGCGGCGCAGCTTCTTCGTATGTGAAATTTGCAGGCATAGTTGCAATAGTATCATGCTCACCCATCGTCATATATTCTGCATGTGTACCAAACGTTGAGTCGTTATAACCAAACACTTTTTCTCCAATTTGGAAGGAAGTAACCTCTTTTCCAATTGCTTCAATTTCTCCGGCAAATTCATTTCCCAGAGTTTTATTCTTTGGATTGAATAAGCCACTGAAAAAACGACTGATGAAATACTCTGCACTTCTGAATCCACAATCCGTTCGGTTAACCGTTGCAGCATGAACTTTTATTAAAACCTCCTTGTCTTTCGGTACAGGTTTATCCACTTCCTGCACAGTAACTACTTCAGGCGGGCCGTATTTTGTGTTGATGGCTGCTCTCATTTTTTTGCTCTTTTAAAGTAGAATGAAGATCGGGATTTTGTATGTTGAATGAAGTTAACATTTGCATCAGGTAAGGAGCCCTTTGCTCGAGAAAGTTTTTGTTCGGATACTATCAATAACAATTGTTCCACCGGCCAAGTCGCCGATTCGTTGTTTCTGTTTTGTATAAGATGAAACAATCAGACCCACAATGCCAAAGAGTGGAAGAGAATCGATGACATCAAACAAGTGCCGGACAATACACTGTCCATAAGCAGCCTTAGAATAATTTTTAGACAGGACTTTTACATGCAAAAGTTTTTTACCTATTGTTTGCCCTTTGAAACCTTCCAGTAAAGGAAACAGAACTAACCATAATAAAAGCGATATAATCAGACTCGGATCTGTAAGAACTAAATTGAAGCCGGTGCTTTGTACGGATGATGTAAACAGGTTTCCGTAAAATAACCAGAGAATAAAATAAAAGATGATATAGTCAAGGCAAACAGCAAATATCCTGGCATGTTTCGGAGCAAAGGCCGGCTTTATTTCTTCTTCCGTTAAGAGGTCGTCCATATATAAAGTTTGAAATAAGATGCTGGTTTATTTGCAGCAGTTAAATGTATAACATAAAGATTGAATGGTGAAGTGGCGGGAAATGAAGCGGATGATCATAGGTATGCCATACTTTCAAAGTATGGCATATCTGTTTGGCAATTGTGCCTACCTGATCAAATCCTTATCCCAATTCCGAATCATATCTGCAATACTTTTATGCACCGATGTTTCCATGAAAACAATCAACTGTTCATCGGTTAATTTTTCTTTTTGTTGTTTGAAGGCATTCCAGAGTTTCAGCACCAACTCTTTTCCGCCTGCATCATAAATATCGCCTGCTGATTTATGCCAGCGGCATTGATACCAGCCATAATTCTTTGCATGAAAATGTCCAATTTCATTATACTTTTCTTCCACATCGTGCTGGCTGGTGTATTTGTATTCTTTTGCACCGGAATTGATCACCATTCTTGGAAAGAGTGTGAGTGCAGGTAATTGCCCCGGTTCTTTTTCTGCAATGTAGGTATGC
>JANOIQ010000525.1:0-6728 GCA_031407835.1 Chitinophagaceae bacterium | reverse complement strand
GCTTTTTGCTTGCTTTCAAAATTGTTGACAATCCACGTAAAGCTTAATTGCCATACAGAAATGAAGATCAGCATGATTGCAAAAAACCTAATCAAACCTTTCAGTGCCATAATAGAATATTAATTGGGGTTCTTTTTTAAGGACGGCAAAGATAGGGGATTGTTTTGAAAGCGAACAGCTGTCAACATCCTGTTTTCCATCACTTAATGCTTTCTGTGGTTGGGCTTTAAGTCTTATTTTTGAGCATGTTCAAAACGGTACAACTTTTTTGTTTTGGCCTGATCCTGATTGTTCTTCTTCAAGCCTGTAAAACAACAAAACCAGTGGTTTCAAAGGAAAATTTACTCGAAGAACTGATGGCTGCAAACAAGGCTGCTTTCGGAGAAGTGCTGAAAAACAGGGATTCAATGCGGGTACAGATCGTTTATACCCGTATTGACAGGGATCAAAACAACCGTCCTCATTTCACTGACTACTACTTCAATGTAAAGAATGATCTCTATTTCTACCCGGCTTCAACGGTAAAAATGCCCATTGCTTTTCTTGCACTTGAAAAACTGAATCAACTGGGCATTCTCCGAAACTCAACCATGATTACTGAAAAAGGATATGCCGGACAGACAGCTGTTTACAATGATCCAACTACTCCCGACGGCCGCCCAACCCTTGAACATTATATCAAAAAAATATTCCTGGTAAGTGATAATGATGCCAATAACCGGCTGTATGAGTTTTTGGGACAGCAGTACCTGCAGGATCGTTTGATTAAGAAAGGGTACAAAGATGCCCAGATCATCCGCCGCCTTGCAATTACAATGAGCGAGGATCAGCACCGTACTACCAATCCACTCAGCTTTCGTGACAGCAGCGGAAAGATCATTTACGAACAGCCTCAGTTCATCAGCACTTACAATTACCTTGTTCGTGATCAAAAACTTGGGAAAGGTTATATCAATGACCAAAACGCATTGGTAAATGAATCGTTTGATTTCAGCAGGAAAAACAGGATTTATCTGAACGATCTTCATCAACAGTTACGCAGTGTACTCTTTCCTGAATCAGTTCCCAAAAAACAACGCTTCAATTTTACAGCAGATGATTACAGATTTCTTTACCAGTATATGAGTCAGCTGCCTTCAGAAACGAAGTTCCCGGAATATGATACAACTGAGTTTTATGATGCGTATTGTAAATTCCTGCTGTTCGGAACGCAAAAGCACAAGCCTTTACCAAAACAGATCCGCATCTTTAATAAAGTTGGCTGGTCGTATGGTTTCTTAACCGATGTTGCTTATATCGTGGATTTTGAAAAGAATCTTGAGTTTATGCTGAGTGCCACCATTTACTGCAATGCAGATGGAATTCTGAATGACGACAAGTATGATTATGATTCTGTTGGTTTGCCTTTTCTTGAACAGTTAGGACAAACAATTTATAATTACGAACTGAAACGGGAACGTAACCATCAGCCCGATCTTTCAAAATTTAAAGTGCAGTACGACAAATGAGAGTAAATACGTTTATGTGGAAATTGGTTTTAATCCTTTCTGTTGTTTTTTACAGCTGTAACAAAAAAGATATTGTAAAGGGAACAAGTTCTCAAGTGAAGCTGATCAATGGATCGCCTAATTCCGGCAGTATTGACTTGCTGCAGAATCTCAAGCCAGTTGGGCAGATCACCTATTTAACGGGAATAAATCCAACTGTAACTAATCTCACAATCGACAGCGGTTTCAATAACTACCGGTTAAAAAAAGGAACCGATGAAATAGCAAACTGGCTGTTTGCTAATGAAGGATTAAACCTTTCTTTTTTTGTGTGCGATTCCATGATTCCATCAAAAGTGAAATACTTTTTTCTTATGGATAATCTTGATACAACCGGTCTTGGGAAAAACTCAAAAATCCGTTTTGTACATACAAGCCCGGATATAGATACTGTTGATTTGGTTACCAACCGTCCTTCAAATTTAACTCAGGATTCAGCGGTTATCAGCAATAAGGATTATTCTGGGAAACATAGCCAGTCGGAAATACTTACAGCCAGCGCATTTCAGAATTTTTATGCTGACTCAGTTGTTACCATCAAAATCAGGAAGAAATCAAACAGCAGTATTCTGAAACAATACCAGTTCAATTTTAAAAAGGGTATTATTTATTCACTGCTTTTAAAAGGATATGCAGCAAGAGCAGGGAATGATTCGCTGTCCTTATCAATTATTCAACACAACTAACAAATAATAGTTACAGTTTAAGTAAATTGCGCCCGCTTGACCAGAAATAAAATAACATACAACAACAAATGAAACTATCTTCTTTACTCGACAGGTTTAGTGAACCCGAAACATTAAAAATGGCAAAGCTCGGCCGTGAATTAAGAGCAAAAGGTGTAGATGTGATTGATCTCAGTTTAGGTGAGCCCGATTTTGATACACCTGATCATATTAAACAGTCAGCAAAAAAAGCGGTGGATGATAACTATAGTCACTACACACCTGTTTCAGGATATGTTGATTTGAGAGAAGCTGTTTGTATAAAATTGAAACGTGATAACAATCTTGATTATAAACCTGAGAACATTGTTGTATCAACAGGTGCCAAGCAAAGCTTGGCAAATATTATTCTTGCAACCGTTGATCAGGGCGATGAAGTAATTATTCCTGCACCATTCTGGGTAACTTATTCTGAATTGGTAAGAATTGCCGGAGGTATCCCTGTTATTCTTCCAACTACGATGGAGAATAAGTATAAAATTACCGGTGCTGAACTGGAAAAATCAATCACTGCAAAAAGCAAAGTGTTTCTGTTTTCTTCACCATGTAATCCTTCAGGATCGGTTTACAGCAAAGAAGAATTAAAAGATCTCGCTGCTGTTTTTGCAAAGCACGCTAACATTTTTATCATCTCCGATGAAATTTATGAATATATCAATTTTGTTGGCAAACATGAAAGTATTGCCCAATTTGATGAAATAAAAGAACAGGTAATTATTGTGAATGGTTTAAGTAAAGGTTATGCCATGACAGGTTACCGTTTGGGATATATTGCTGCCAATGTAAATGTTGCAAAAGCTTGTGAAAAACTGCAGGGGCAGTTTACCAGTGGCACCAATGCTGTTACACAGAGAGCAGCCATTGATGCACTCACAGGAGACCAGGCACCAACACTCGCCATGACAAAAGAATTTGAACGCCGAAAGAAAAGAGTGATGCAACTGGTAAGTGAAGTGCCCGGCTGGAAATTAGCTGAACCTGATGGAGCTTTTTATGTTTTTCCAAGAGTTGATTACTATTTCGGAAAAGCAAACGGCTATGAAAAAATTGAAAACGCAGATGATCTCTGTATGTATTTATTAAATACTGCAAATGTATCAACTGTTACCGGCCGTGCATTCGGTTCACCTGAATGTATCCGCTTATCATTTGCAAACAGCATGGAAAAAATTGAAGAAGCGTATAAGCGTATTAAAATAGCGTTAGCTAATTTGAAGTAATGAGTTGTTGAATAATTGCAAACCCGGTATTTAAACATATCGGGTTTTTTGATTTCACTACTGTTTGAAATCTGCTTAAGAGAACACCCTGATAGTTTTCATTCTTACGTCTGCTCTTAAAAGTTTAAATATATCCCGGCTGGTTTTTCAGGAACCTGTTTAACAGGTTCAAAAAAAACATCTTTGAAAAAAAATCAGGAATTAAAGGGGATTTCGAAAATTTACGATTGCATTCTGTAAAAAAGTTTTCTAACTTGTAGCTGATGGTTATTAAGACTGGTTAGTAAGAGAACATTGAACAAGCATCTGGTTTTTTGAATGGTATATCAACCTTCCGCTCAGTTAAGAACACATTTCACACCATTGGTTGCCGAGGATATCATTAAACCCATCTTCCCTGCTGCCTGCCAGAATTTCCCGGTAACATATTTTGACTGAGTAAAATCTCCAGTGCCGGACTTGTTTGTAACAAGTATTTCATAATTGATAAAAAAAACAAACTGCGCCTGATATTTTGCGTGGTAAACAATTTACTTATTCTGTTTACCCGGCAATGCAGGCAAAATGGTGTTTTTATACACGTTCGTTATGGTACTGTGTATTTGTTTTTTTACTTCCTGTTTTAGTGACAGCTCATTTTTTCATTTTTAAACATTGATTTTATGAAACCTAAGACCTTATCTGAAAGAAATGGTAACGGACACCATTCTGAAATGGGAACATTAACAGAAAATCCGCCAACAGGAGCTGAAAATTTAATTAAATCTGCATTTACACAAGAAGGTGCAACTACAGAACTGGAAGAAGTGGAAGGCTTTACATTACTTACTCAACAGGAAGCTGATAAAGAAGTAACCAATGCCGCTGCGGTTGAAGCCTTTACTGCATCCGACACATTGGAAGAAGCAGGTATTGAAGCTCCGGCATTAGATGCACAACCCAAAGAAGCATTTTTTGCCAGTTATTCAGAGCTGATGCCAAGGAATGAAAATATCAGTGAAGTAATTATTGGAACAGATGACAGAGTAAGAATTAATACAACAACCGTATTTCCCTGGCGTGCAATTTGCGCCTTGCGTATTACAGCAAAAGATGGCACACGATGGATTGGAACAGGCTGGCTTGTCTCACCACGCACCGTTATAACTGCAGGGCATTGTGTATACATGCATGATCATGGTGGATGGGCAAGAAACATTGAAGTAATTCCAGGCATGAATGATGCAGCAAGACCTTATGGTTCCGGCAGCAGTAATAATTTAAGAAGCGTACAGGGTTGGACACAAAGTAAAAACAGGGACTTTGATTATGGCGCAATCATCTTACCTCCTAATAGCAGGTTGGGCGACAGAACAGGCTACTTTGGTTATTCAGTACGTAATGATGCATTTTTATTATCATCAACCTTAAACCTTAGCGGATATCCCGGCGATAAAGGAGGTAACCAGCAATGGTATATGGCAAGAAGACCAAGGTTAGTATCATCAAGAGTTATTTATTATGATATTGACACAATGGGTGGACAAAGCGGTGCTCCTGTCTGGATTAAGATCGGAACAACCCGTTACTGTGTTGGCATCCATACCAACGGAGCTTCAAGTGGCAATTCTGCTACACGTATTGTTACTCCAGTATTCAACAATATCATGGCATGGAAAGCACTTGGTATGTAAAGCGGGTTCTTTCATTACAAACGGCAACGGGAATTTTTTTCCCGTTGCTTCTTGCAGCTGGGTTATTTGTGAATGTTCAGTGTAAATATAAATCCAGGGTTATGAATACAACTTATTCTGTAAAAGGAATTTTACAAACAGCTAATCATCAGCCTGTAGAAAATGCAATCGTGATGATCACAGAGGGTGATTATGAGTTTCCTGATATTGCTTCTGTTTCGAATGAAAAAGGGGAGTTCTATTTATCGAACATTCGTTTGCCGGGAAATTATACATTGCAGATAAACAATAACGACAGCATTTTTAAAAAGAAACTCTTTATTGCTGAAAAGGATACGGTGTTGCAGGTAATAATGTGAAAGAAAACTTTGTTTTATTTTTTGATAAAAGTATCTTTCATTTTTTTATCAATTCTATACACATCAAAATTAAATGCAATAATTGCTATTGCCCACCATAATAAAATAAAATACCACTCAATAAAGTCAATTAAAGAAAGGCCACAATAAACCAGAACAACAGCCCAATGAATATTCATACGGACTTTCAGGATATTTTTACTCTGTTCCTGAATTATTCTTCCATTTACGACTGGTCTAAAGGAATTCTGCATCCAGTAATTTGGCAAAAATGAAAATTTAGATATACTTAATTTGCCAGTGTATTTTCTTTTAACATCGGTATAAACATTCGGAATGTTCCGATTTTTTTCTAAGCAAGATTAGCTCATCTAACTTCTCAATAATTTCATTGTGAGAAAGGTTAGTTGTATAGGTAGTTGAAAAATAAATCCCTAACCACATAAATTAAACTTTAAAATCTATTCTATTTCTTCTTCGCTGCTTTCTTGGGAGCAGCTTTCTTTTTTGTTGCTGTTTTCTTTGCTGCTGATTTTTTTGCAGCTCCTTTTTTGGCAAATGCATTCGGCACCTGTACTTCAATCATCTTTTTTATTTCTTCCACCGGCATCATGGCTACTTCTTCGGTTGTGAATTTTGTTCCATCTGCTTTCTTATCAATCTTCAGCATTTTTTTGCCAAAGCGGATGAAAGGTCCCCATCGTCCATTTTCAACGGCAATGTTTTCATCGGGCCAGCGAACGATAAAACGGTTGGCTTCTTTGGCAACCTTTGCTTCAATGAGTTCGTTGATATCGAACTGAGTTAAGTTATCAAAATCATAACGCTTCGGAACATTGATATACAAACCATCCCATTTAATAAATGGCCCGAACCGTCCTTTACCTTTTGTAACCGGTTTGGTTTCGAAGTGTGCTACAGGAGCATCAGCAGTCTGTTTTTCTTTTATCAGCTCCAGTGCACGTTCCATGGTTACATCCAATGGCTCTTCACCTTTTGGAATGGAAATAAATTGCTCACCCAATTTTACATAAGGTCCAAAGCGGCCAACATTTACACTCACTTCCTGTCCTTCATATTCACCAAGACTTAATGGAAGTTTAAACAGATCCATTGCCTCTTCATAAGAAATTGTTTCAATGCTTTGATTCTTCCGTAAGGCTGCAAAGCGTGGTTTATCTTCATCACTCACATCACCAATCTG
>JANOIQ010000511.1:0-3854 GCA_031407835.1 Chitinophagaceae bacterium | reverse complement strand
CAGTTCCTTTGGAATTATTAATGCGGCGAGGAATTCGGCATAGAGAAGACTTCAACAAGTATTGGAAAAGCCGTGTATAAAACAATATGCACGGCTTATTACATTGGCCTAATTATAGATATTTTACCTAATAATTCATTTTTCAAAATGATTTATTTTTGAGAGGAACTTCTAATAGCATAAATTGGAGTGCTATCAGTAATCTTATGCCACACTTTCAATCAATACTTTTCTTCTTCCTATTATCATCATTGATGACTACTGGACAGACTAAAACAAAAAGCTATCAACTTGTTTTTGGTATCGACACTTTTAAAACGACAACTTTTACTAAGTCGGACCCATTTAACAACAAATACCTTCGAGAATACTCTTACCTATTTAAGAACGGAAGACAAATTATCAAAATACCAAAACGAATTGATACGGCCTATGTACCTGACATATACTTTCCAACAAAAGGGCGAATCCAGATAGATACGGTTGATCATATTGTTGTTAATAAAATAGTGGACACAATAGGTAGGCCACAGTTAGATAAAATAATCAACTCAGAGATTCAGATATATAGCGGAATAAACAAGCTTAAATTTGATGAAGCTCAATTTGAGACAATACTATCAACTGGAAAGTCTTCATATACGATAGATTTACAAAAGGCAAGAGTTAGAGAAGGGACTCATGCCTTTAAAGAAATATCATTATTAGACAAAGGGGGGTATCTTATTTTGAAAACCGTTTGGTTCTACGATTTACAAAACAGGCGACAGGAAATTGAATGCAATGTGGCATGGCGAATAGACGAATGACTACCGCTAACAGCAGTTTGCTACTATGCTGGCTGAGGAATAAATCACCATATGGCGTAAGTATTTACGGAATCAAATAATCAGAATCCTGGCGCAAGAATGAGGCAGAGGAAAATAGCGTTAGCTTCTTGTGCCTGCGTTTTAATATCTCTAAGTGCAAGGCACAAGAACCTGCACACAAAGCAATGCTTCATTTTTGCGCCAGATGACCTAATTTTATATAGTTTAGATCCTTTCATTAAACCGTGTTTAAAAGACAAAACCGTTTTAAACCCTACTATATTAAAGCTTGACAAAAATGAAGGGATTAAAATAGTTGAAATTGAATTAGTTAAACTTCACCATAAATAAATCTGCTGACAGTGTTATGATTTTGCGGATTGTATCCTTCTGCAAAACCATAACATTGGACAAAATTATAATAAACATGAAACTCACGAAAGAATTAGTTGACGAAATAGTCAAGATATTCGAAAATCTTGAGATAGAAAACAAGTTTGAAATAAGCCTTAATGATTTAAAAGTTGGGGAAACTGAGGTAATCATTTTTTTTCCAAGAGACGATGTTCAAATCCCTGTTTCAGATTTAATGAAATACATCCCAGACCTAACTAATTTAGACTTAAGTGAAGAAAGGGCAAGTTCTCCAAGATTTACTCAAATGCCAGTAACTAGTTCAGGGAGACTGTAGGCTCCCCCAAAAGCAGTACGTTTTAAAAGTAGACAAAAGTCTTAATTTTAAACACGTAAAACATGAAAAAGAGTCAATTCAGTCCCACACAAATTGCAGGTATTCTCAAGGAGTTTGATCATGGTAAGAGTGCCGAAGAAATCAACCGGGAGCATGGCGTTAGTAAAGCATCACTTTACAAATGGCGGCAGCGATACGGAGGCATGGAAGCCACCGAGTTAAAACGGATCAAGGATCTGGAGGAAGAAAATGCCCGGTTAAAAAAGATGTATGCCAACCTGGCGATGGAATTAGATGTAGCTAAATACCTGATAGAAAAAAAGCTTTAAAGCCTTGCGATAAAAGAAGGGTTATTGGGGAGGTTCGTACAGAGCGTCCTAAAGACATCGGCAAGGCGTGTCGTTTATTACATTTGAGCAGGAGCAGCCTGTACTATCAGTCCATCAAAAATGACGGTTCTATTATAGAGCAACTGGAAGGATATGCAAAACAAAATCCTGTTGAAGGTTTTTGGAAGTGTTATGGCCGCATTAGAAACAGTGGTACAATCGTTAATCACAAAAAATTACACCGGTTGTATAAACAGATGGGGTTGCCGTTGCGGCGTAAAGTAAAAAAGCGATTGGCAACAAGAGTAAAAGAACCATTAGCTGTACCACAAGAGTTTACACAAACCTGGAGTATTGATTTTATGAGTGATGCGTTGAGTAATGGAACTAAATTCAGATCGTTTAATGTGATTGATGATTATAACCGTGAAGTATTGTTTATTGAAACAGATTATTCACTTAAAAGCAGCCGTGTAATATGGGTACTGAAGCATTTAATTAACCGCTATGGCAAGCCGCAAAAAATACGAATGGATAACGGCCCTGAATTTGTGGCTAAACTTGCACAGTCATGGAGTGCTGCAAACGAAATTGAATTTAAATACATCCAGCCAGGCAAACCCATGCAGAATGCCTACATCGAACGGTTTAATAAAACGTATCGGGAATGTATTTTAGATGCTTACCTGTTCGATTGCATTGACGAAGTAAGAGAAGCGACGCAGTTGTGGGTGGATGATTATAACAATGCAAGGCCGCATGATGCACTGGGTGGTTTGCCGCCAACGATATACAGAAAACAAAACGCTCAATGTGTTGGGCTCCGTTACGCTCCGGCTACGCCTGCGCTTCACTCGCCCAACACATTGAAGTAAACCAATGATAAAATATTCTACTTTTAAACTGTACTAAAATGGGGGAGCTTACACTGGTTTATGTCATCTTCCTGCAAATGGATTTTCTGCCCAATGTAACTGCTTTACTTTTTTTCTTCTCTCCGGTTGTTCTTATTTGGCTTGCTTATACCGTCATCAGGCATGGAAAATATAATGGCGCCGACCTGAAAGAAGATCAGGAATGGGGTTACCAGGATTGGCCTTAAGATATATTCACCTTTCTGTTATGTTTTCCTCACTGTGATTTATATCACAGGGCAACTGTATCAAAGAGCGTACTTTTAAATTTATGAACGTAGAAAAGCAGAAGCACTGGGAACAGGTATATACAACAAAACAACCCAACGAGGTAAGCTGGACACAGGAAAACCCTGCAACATCACTTGAGTTTATTCATAGTTTTCAGCTACCTAAAAATGCAAGCATTATTGATGTTGGTGGTGGCGACAGTAAACTCGTTGATCATTTACTGAATGAAGGTTATGAAAATATTACTGTTCTTGATATTTCTGCAAAAGCACTTGATAAAGTGAAAAAGCGGTTAGGTGAAAAGTCGAAAAAAGTAAACTGGGTTGTAAGTGATGTTACAGAATTTCATCCGCTGCAAACCTATGATCTCTGGCACGACCGTGCAACCTTTCATTTTCTTACCACTCCTGAGCAAATCAATCAATACATCAGTACAGCAGGCAAAGCTGTAAAAGGTTTTCTTACCATTGGTACATTCTCAGACAAAGGCCCGGAGAAATGCAGCGGGCTTCCGGTAAAACAATATACGGAAGATCAACTGGCAGATCAACTGGAAACTGGATTCGATAAAATCCGTTGTATTACAGAAGATCACATTACTCCATTCCACACTAAACAAAACTTCCTCTTCTGCAGTTTTAAAAAACACAGTATGTAATCACAATTCGTTTTCCCGTTTGTAAAGCTTTGCTTGTTCAATTGAAAGCAAACAGATAATTTTAGCAAAACAGCAGGATACGCATGCAAACAAAACAACGGCTCATTGTAGATATGGATGGAGTACTGGCAGATGTGTACAGCCAGTTTCTGAAAATGGATGAAGAAGAATTCGGAATCCGAAAACCATGGGAAAATTTACTGGGCCGGCCTGAAAGCGAAG
>JANOIQ010000548.1:0-2205 GCA_031407835.1 Chitinophagaceae bacterium | reverse complement strand
GTAGGCCAATGATTTTGGATAGTTATTATCCAGCAGTAATAATTCAAGTACCAACGGAAGTTGCAAATGATCCCTGTAAGTATAACGGTATGTAATCAGGCTTTGACTTGCGATCATGACCGACTCAAGCAGATCATATTCTACCAGCTCTTCCTGTTTTTGATTGAAGACCGCTTTGAGTAAGTTGATGATATAAAGCGATTGTTCAATTTTTCTTCCAAGATCAAGAATATTCCATCCCTGTTCTCTTCGTACGCTTTCCCTGTTCATTCCTAAAAAAGCAAACATAGAAGTGTTTAATGCATCAATGGTGCTGATCATCCTTAAATGGTCGGCATGAGCATCTGTTTTGGCTTTGTTCCATTCTTCTTCCATTTGCCGCAGTACCCTCCATGTATCCAATGCCCAGAAATTGCGTACACTGTATACCGAATTTTTTAAGAGAGAAATATTATGACTGAGACTGCCGTTTCTTTTTCCGTTGTATAAAACATCTGTTAACTCCTTCCACGGATTGGCATAGACATCATTTCTGTTTGCAGAATTTTCATCATCAAAGAAACCGGGAAATGTATATGTACACTGTGTTAATGTTTGCAAGAGGATAGCTTCCGTGCTATTGCCATCGGCACTAATCAGGGGTTTATTGCTTTTCAGCATCTGTTGCATCACTGTTCGCTGAAGCCTTGCATTGTATATTACCCGTTCGGTGTAGCGGCCAACCCAAAAAAGATTTTCTGCAGTATGACTTGGTAATGATCTTTTCAATAGTTTGGTTTCATGTACATCTGTATTCAGTTGAAGGAACACCGGCTGATCCTTTTCGTCTTCGGCAGACAGTACCCAGGTGTCTTTACTGATACCGTCCAACTGATTTGAAATAATAAAACTATTTTCTAATGTACTGTTGCGGGTTAAACCACCGGGCATAGCAACATAACTGTTATTATGACTTACTAAAAAAGTTCTGAAGAGTGAATGACCAGCTGCAATCTTTCCATCAACCCAGGAAGGTGTGGAAGAAAAATTAATTTTTTCCTGACCAACATACAGAAAAGGGCTTGCTTTCATCTGTTGAATCAATTCTTCTGCCTGCTTTGCAGACAGTGAAGCTCCGTCAATAGCAGAACGTGTGCCTGCTATATTTCTGAATATTTTCCGTATCACTAATTTTTTTAAATTGGTAATCACATAACTCATTTCTTTTGGCTGTCCGCACCACCATGTAGCAATCGTTGGCATGATCAGTTCTTTTCCAAAAAAATGTTTAGCAACAGCAGGTAAAAAAGGAACCAAACCTGCATTTTCAACAATGCTGCTGCCAAGTGGATTGGCGATGGCCACATTCCCTTTTCGTACCGCCTGCATTAAACCCGGAATGCCTAAAACAGAATCACTTTTTAATTCCAGCGGATCACAATACGCATCATCAAGTCTGCGCAGGATAACATCCACTTTTTCTAAACCATCAATTGTTTTCAGCCATACATAATTATCTTTTACCATCAGGTCATTTCCCTGCACCAATGTAAGACCGAGGTATGCTGCGAGATAGGAGTGTTCAAAATAAGTTTCGTTATCAGGGCCGGGAGTAAGAATAATTATTCTTGGATTATTTGTATTGTGCGGAGCGATGTTTGTTAACGCCTGTTGTAACGAATCAAAATAAGGCGACAATCTGTTTACATGCAGATTAGAAAATAATTCAGGTAAAACACTCGACATAGCAAACCTGTTTTCCAGCGCATAGCCAGAACCGGAGGGTGCCTGTGTACGATCGCTGATGATCCAGAAACGTCCATCATTACCACGTGCCATATCGGCTGCATATAAAACAAGATGTTGAAGCCCCGGCAATTTTACATTCACACAGGATCGGATAAAACCGGGATGCAGGTATATTAATTCCTGCGGTATGATGCCATTTTTAATTAATGTTTGAGGGCCGTAAATATCTTTCAGCAGCAGGTTAAATAATTCTGCCCGTTGTAGTAAACCTGCATTGATTGTTTCCCATTCTTTGGCAGTAATTAATTGTGGAATAGGATCCAGTTCCCAGGGACGGCTTTGACCAGATGGATCATTGTAAATATTATACGCCACACCATTTTCTTTCAACAGGCGAAGGATTTCAATATTGCGGTTATGTAATTCGTTATATCCTAATTGTTGCAGCGAAGAAAAAAATGTTTGCCAGTCGGGCCT
>JANOIQ010000471.1:0-5832 GCA_031407835.1 Chitinophagaceae bacterium | reverse complement strand
AATGGCTATGAGTTTCATTACGCTGTATATGAAGAAGGCAGTTTTTACAAACGGCACAGGGATCAGTTTCAAAACGACAGCAACCGGAAATTTTCACTGATCAATTATTTAAATGATAACTGGCTGGAAGAAGATGGAGGTCAGTTACTGGTATATCAAAATGAAGAAACACAAACAATAGAACCTCATGCTCAAACAGCCGTTTTTTTTAAAAGCGATGAAATGGAACATGAAGTATCAAAAGCAAACCGCAGCAGAATGAGTATAACCGGCTGGCTGAAGCGGATGTAATTTCTCAGCCACTTTATTTACAATTTCCTGATTTCTTTGAGATAATCATATTGTAAATCCTCATGTATGGAAGCAACAGCCTTATTTACTTTCTTCAGTTGGTTTTGATAGATATTTGTAAGCACAGGATTTTTATCAATGGGAATATTCAAACCCTTCATAGTTACCAGAAAATAAATCAGCAGTTCAATTTCTACGGTGGGGAGTCCGCTGTACCGGGTATATTTTGCTGCCGTACGGATGATCTTCCGCAGTGTCTTCTTTACAAAATACACATTGCTTTTATTCATTCCTTCAAACTGAGCATCCATCTCCTCTTTTACACTTTGAATATAAGCAGCTGTATCATGCGCTTCAAAAAGCAGATAGGTTAATAATTCCTTATTCTCCTTTTTAAACCGGGCGAGCCGCAGGCAGAGTTCAGTTAATTGTGTAGGTGAACTGCTGCTTAACTCCTGTTTTAGTTCATTGATGGTTGCTGCTTTCATGTATAATTCTTTGCCGCTTATAGGAACAGCTAAAATAGTTAAAGCTTCGTATTTGTATTCAACGGAATCCGGATTATTTTCACAAACCGTTTTTTATAATAACTATTCAATGGAGTTATTGTTACACCATATGCTTTACCCGATGTAGAATGAATAAACAAAATTTCTCCGTTTAAATTTTCGGTTATAATACCCATATGACCAACTGGAGCATCAGCATCAGCAGTATCAGTGCCTGTAAACAAAATCAAATCGCCTGATTGCGCATCCCTGTGGTTTATGGTTACTCCAAAATCTGTAAAGTCAACAGAAGAACGGGGAACCTCCACACTAAAGTGACTATATACATAGGTAATAAAACCAGAACAATCAAATCCTTCTGCCGGGTTAACGGAAGCATATTTATAAGGTGTGCCAATTAAGGTTTTTGCATAAGCAATGAGTTTCTCATTAAAGGGATTAATTACTACATCAGGGCTTTTGTTAACCGTAGTTATGGGAGGAATAAATGTATCCTTTGTTGTGGTCTTACCTGCTTCCGTTATTTCGGTATTTTGAACAGATACTGCTGTATCATCACTCTTTACAACTGGTATTTCTTTCGAAAAGTAATTGCAACTGACAAAGAAGATAAAATAAATGAGCAGACTGCTTTTCATGAAACTGATTGGATATTAAAGGTGAAAGTACTTGATTTTGACCGGCAGAACCTTTATACTTTCCAAATTTCATTTCAACTGAAGCCCGGGTATTGTTGAGCATTTGTGTTTTTTCGTAATGCCTTTGGCTCAACTATCACTTTCGGAAAGACTTTTCCCCCGAATGAAATTTTCAGAAATAAATTCATGAAATTCTTATATTGTGATCACATTGTTGCTTACCATAGATATTCTTTTCTTAAACAATTAATCAAAATACAACTAACACCCTTTCAATGCAAAATTTCACGAGTGAAGCCGACCAAATTAAGTCCCTGAATGAGAGTGAATTCAACTCCAGGAACCGTTTATCAGAACTGATGTTTAAAGCCCCAATTCCCAAAGAGGAATTAATGAATAATATTGGACTTTTTATAGACCGCCGCCTGCTCTCCCGCATGTTATTTATCAATGAAATGTATACGCAGATCGTTGGGTTACACGGCTCTATTATAGAATTCGGAACCCGATACGGCACCAACTTATCCCTCTTAAGTTCTTTACGTGGCATATATGAGCCCTTTAATCATAACCGTAAAATCATTGCATTTGATACATTCAGCGGGTTCCCTGAAGTTGGAGAAAATGATGAAAACAGTGTGCAGAAATGGTCAACCGGCGATTACAGTGTTCCTGATCAGTATGAAAATTTCCTGGAAGATGTATTAATCACACATGAGCAACTGGCTCCCTTACCCAACATCCGCAAGTTTGAATTGGTGAAAGGCGATGTAAACCTCACACTCGGGCCCTACCTGGAAAGCAGGCAGGAAACCATTATTGCAATGGTTTATATTGATTTCGATATTTACAAACCAACCTATACTGCTCTTGAACAAATTGTTCCTTATTTAACCAAAGGGGCAGTTATTGGTTTTGATGAAATCAATGTGCGTGAATGGCCGGGTGAAACAAAGGCATTGCGTGATGTATTGGGAACAAAGAATTTCAAAATACGTCATTCTGCATTTCGTGCTAACTCAGCTTACCTCATTTACGAATAAGGCAAAATCGTAAATAAAAAGACCCGCCTTAAAGCGGGTCTTTTTTAGATTTCAATTGAGTTCTCTTAGTTTTTCAACATCTTACTGCTTTGAACATTTCCCTGTCCGTCATCAAATCTTACAATGTAAACTCCTTTGTTAAGTTTACTAATGCTGATTTGCGTTTGCAGTGTATTAAAAGCAGGGCGTACCTGTTGTAATAATTTTCCTTCCTGGCTGAAGACTCTAATCACAGCATTTTCTGCAGAACGGTTGTGTTGTACAGTAACTACATCCACTGCAGGCAATGGATACAGCTGAATCTTTCCGTTAGTTTGCTCTTTTGTATATACCCTGATGATGGTTGAATATTTACTCTTGCCATCAAAGTCAACATTTCTTACCCTGTAGTACATGGTCTGTACCTGCTTTTCAGGAAAGTCTAATCCATAGATATTTTTTCCGGTTGCAGTTACATAACCTGCATTTTTAAAGCTTACACCATTGCTGCTGCTTTCCACACTGTAACCGGCCACATTTACTTCTTCACCAACATTCCATAATAATTTCACAGTACCATCCACATTCTGACGGGCAACAAACCCTTCAAACGTAACTGGTAAAGGACCGCCTGCAACACCAACAGCCATATTATCGAACGTAATGTTGCCTGGCAGAATAGCTCTGAATGTAAATTCAAACCTGATCATTTTGCCTGAAGTAAGATCTGCATCAGTTAACAGTAAACAAACTGTACCAGAAGTAGATGAAAACGGAGTATAAACCGGTCCGTTTGCTGTTGAAGCTAGCACTTCAAGAGGATTACTTTGAACAGATGAAATAATTCTTATTCTGTATTCTGTTCCTGCAGGAGCAATATAACTGAACCCAACGGTAGTAGCTCCTGAACCGCTCAGAATATAAACAGGCGAAATAAGACTTGCTGATCTTACTGTTAATCCGCTGCTTTCAACTTCAGCACCTGCAGTAGCATTCCAGTTAAAGGCCACATCGTTTGCATCAGAATAAATACTGGAGGAACTGAAGCCTTCACTTGAAAAGTTAAACGTATGGGAAACAGAACAGTTAGCAACCGCTGTTACGGTTGTGGGTGATTGTGCGTTTGCAATAATTCCAAAAGTAACCATCGTCATAGAGAGTACAATTTTCTTCATAATGTAATTTTGTAAGGGATTAAATCAACAAAACGGACGAACCGCTTTTCGTTGATGAATTTCGTTTTCCTGGTAAGGAATTGTAAGGCGTAAAGATGATTATATTGGAGTGCTGAATTGTTATACAATTCACGAAATACATTATATCATTCACACATTTAAATCCTGGCTTTTTGATTGTCCTGTTGGAGAGACAGGAAAACAAAGCCATCTCTGGCACCCTCGTTTGACGGCGTATCACTATTAACTAAAAGGCTTCATTAATATTGGGGCAAGTCTGTTTGCAGTTATGCAATAAATTCCTTCAACTGAAAGTGGAGTTTTTTCGAAGCAGTATAAAAAATTACAATGTATTTACGATGAACTGATGAGTTATCGTATAAGTGTGACTGTACCTTTTCTGAAATAAATTTTATTATCAATGCCCACACCTTTCATGTACCAAACGTATACGCCCGGCTCCTGCAGTATATTTTTATAAGTGCCATCCCATCCTGTATCACTTTTATCCATTGAATAAACTTCACGCCCCCAACGGTTTACAACACTGAATGAATACAGTTCTTTAATACCAATTGTTACAGGGAAAAAACGATCATTAATCCGGTCGTTATTTGGTGTAAAGGCTGTTGGCACAAATACTTTTATTTCCTTAATTGATCTAACAAACTGTGTATCTGTTGTAAAACACCCGCCAATTGTAATAAAGTCAATGAGATATCTTTGTGTTGTTTCACTACTTGTAATAAAATTTGGATTATACGTTAACGGCTTATCCAGGTAAACAGCTGGTCGCCATAACACCGACACTCCTATTGATCTGGCCTGCAGGGGAAGCTGCGTATCTAAGAAAGTATATTGAATGGGATAAGTTATACCCGGTATAGGCTTTTCAATATTAATTACTACAGAACGTGTTGGTAAATTACATCCATTCTGGTTTGTTACAACAGCATAATAAGTACCTGATTCTGTTATCCTGAACCTGAATGGTTGCGAACCGGATAATGCGGTTCCATTTCGATACCACTGAATTTTATTTGTATTGGATAATACCAATACTGCACTATCAGATGACTGACTGCAAAAATCAGTCCTCCCGAAAAACCGCATGGTAGTATCAGGAATGGAAGTTGTTACTATAATGGAATCAGTATGACTGCACCCTCCTCCTCCGCTTGTAGCTGTTAAAAAATACTTTGTAGTAACAGATGGGCTGGCAAATGGATTGGCAATGTTTGGATCGGATAAACCCGCAACAGGCGTCCATTGATACCGGATGCCGGGCTTCGCATTCTCTCCAATTAATACAGGAGTAGGTGCACAGTAAACAATATCAGCCCCGGCCTGTGCTCTTACTGTTAATGTATCAACAAGTCGTGCATATAACGTGTCTTTACACCCATACCCATTATATGGAGTTACTTCAACTGCCAGCAATGACCCTGCCGCCGGGGCCGGTTGTAACCTGAGTGTTTGTTGATTACCCAATACCTGTGTAAATG
Organism: Chitinophagaceae bacterium; assembly: GCA_031407835.1. Classification (GTDB taxonomy): domain Bacteria; phylum Bacteroidota; class Bacteroidia; order Chitinophagales; family Chitinophagaceae; genus Lacibacter. Next base: position 692 of record JANOIQ010000471.1, on the reverse strand, counting down.
TATTGTTGAACCAGGTATAAGATTGAAAACCAAAAGGAGCAACAACACTTACAGCTGTATCCCTGGGACAAAAAGTTGCCCCTGTAAATTCACCACTGCATTCAGAGTTTACATCAATATATGCGTAGCCAAAATGGCGTCTGAAAGTGCAATCAGCTGTTTTAAAAAAAAGACGGATAGTTTTACCGGCTTTGCCGTTTAAGTTAATAGTAACAGCCGTCCAGTCTTTACACCAAACTGCAGTTGTATCCTGTCCCTGTGGCGATAAGAAAAAACCGGGTAATGGTGAGCCGAATGGAATAAATGTAAAGGAAGAACAATCAATTAACTGGTTGTCGGTTGTATTCATTACTTCAATTTCCAGTCTTGGTTGTTCGTACAACTGATGCCTGGGATCCTGAAATACAACTGCATAGTGATAGGTTAATGAATAAGTATTCCTGTTTGCAGGAATTGTAAACTCATAAGATAATCCTTCAGCCTGGGCACCACCCTGGTTATTACCTAACTTAACTGACTGCCCGCTGCCATTGGGACATAATACCGGGAACCCACCATAAAAATCTGTAACACCTGTATGATTAGCCCGTGAAAACATTTCGTGCTGACTGAAAACAGGACCTCCTGATGGGTTTAAAAAGATTTGATTTTGACCTGTTGCAGCAGATACATTTCCTGTATAAGTTATCCAG
>JANOIQ010000451.1:0-8568 GCA_031407835.1 Chitinophagaceae bacterium | reverse complement strand
AGAAATATCAGCACCAAGCATCTGATCAACCAATCTCGGCTTAGCTGCCTCTCCTTTCAATTTATATTTCGCATCGATTGTAACAGTATTTACATTCTCAGGAGAAACTGTAATAATATCAGTTGCTCCATTGAACAATCCACTGGCAACTGCTTCAAATTTAATAATACCGGGCTTCATACCTGCCTGTACAATTACCTGGCATTTACCATTGAACAAACTTCGTTGCCATGCACCATCCACACATTTATCCGGTTCATGACTGCTGGGGTCACCATTCCCAACGCCGATAATTTTTGCATCGCCTTCAATTTTAAATTTGATCATGTTATCTGCATCCGGAACTTCACGCCCTTCACGATCTACAACAGTTACATTCATTACTGTTACATCTTTACCATCAGCCTGCATAGTTGTTTTATAAGGAGTTAACACCACTTCTGTTGCAGCTCCTGTTGTTTCTACTTTTGATGTTAATTTTTTACCCTTCTTATTTGCAACAGCTTCGAGTTTTCCGGGTTCAAATTCAACTTTCCATTGCAAGTGACCGTTACGTGGCATATCTTTCTTTCCTAAACTCTTTCCGTTCAAAAATAATTCCACATCATCAGCATTACTGTTCACCCACACATCAATTTGTTTTTTTGGTTTACCCCATTCGTTACGGTGATTCCAGTGCGGAGAGATATGCAGCACATCTTTATCCGTCCACCAGCTTTGATAATAGTAATATATATTTTTGGGAAAGCCGCATACATCCATCACACCAAAATGTGAATTGATGTTAGGCCATTTGAACGGTGTAGGTTCACCACGGTAATCAAAACCCGTCCAGATAAAACCACCAAGCCAGAAATCGTTGGCAGCAGCAAGCTTCCACCACTCTTCTGCTCTGCTTGCCCACCATGGTGCAGTAATATCCTGATCAGGCAAGTATGCACGAATGGAATCTTTCTCCAATATACCACGTGTACTAACGGTGCTGCCCATCTCCGTACCGATGATCGGTTGATTGGGATGATCTTTGTGATAATCGGCAACTGCAAAATGCCGGTAGTTGAAACTGCGTACAGGAATTACTTCATTCACCCCTTTATATACGTTTGCTAAATCGGCTGCGTAGGTGCAGGTGCGTGTGGGATCAAGCTGTTTCAATTTACTGATGAACGTTTCTGCAATACGCTTACCATGTGATGTGGTATGAATCCAACCTTCTTCGTTACCGATGCTCCACATAAATACAGAAGTGCGACTGCGATCACGCTTCACCAGGCGTTCAAACTGATTCATGTATTCTGCACCACTGTTGAGTAACCGTTGTTCATCCATCACCAGCATACCTAAACTATCACAAGCATCCAACAACTCTGGTGTTGGTGCATTATGACTTGTACGGTATGCATTACTTCCAAATTTTTTCAGCAGGCCGATGCGGTAGTATTGCAGGTAATCAGGCAATGCACTTCCCACACCTGCATGATCCTGGTGATTATTTGTACCAAATATTTTCACATGTTTTCCGTTTAAGAAAACACCATTGGTTTTAATTTCGATGGTACGAAAACCGAAGCGGAGCTTTTTACTATCCACGATAACACCATTCTGTTTCAATTCCACTACTACCCTATAGAGATAAGGATTCTCTAACGACCAAAGTGTGGGATTGGCAACATTAATTATTTGCCTGCTTGTTTTTTCTTCGTTGCTGTTTATGGTTAATGCAGTTTCTTTTGCAGCACCAACTTTCACACCGCTTCTGTCTGTTAAATAGGTATTGATTGAATAGCTACTACCCTTGCTGTATTCATTGGCAATAGTTGTCTCAACATTTAATGTAGCTTTATTACCACTGATGGTTGCATAAGCAAACACAGCATCAGTTGCAATATGAGTATTGGTATAACTGTTTAGCCATACATGACGGTAAATGCCTGCTCCTTCATAAAACCAACCTTCGTATTGCGTGGCATCAACCCGAACAGTAATTACATTGCTGCGATCGTAGTTGATGAAATCAGTTACATCATAATTCACACCCACATAACCGCTTTTATTATTGCCCAGATAAAATCCGTTGATCCATACATTTGCATCACGAAAAATTCCATCGAACTGCAATTGAAACCGGCGTCCCGAATCTGCTTTCGCTATAGTAAATTGTTTTCGGTACCAGCCAATGCTAGTTGCAGGAAACAAACCACCTACCGGTTTATAACCATGACTCTCCACATCAAAATTATTGACGAACGAAAACGGCAATTCTACAGCCCAATCGTGTGGTAAGTTGAGTAATCGCCAGCTGCTGTCGTTAAATTTTGGATCAATGGCCGTTCCTCCGGCACCTCCCGATTTTGAAAAGATCGTTTTAATGCTGTAGTTAAAATCTTTATCCGGGTTGGCAGCATGGCCAAATGCAAATTTCCAGTTATTATCGAAGTTGAGATGAGTTCGTTGTGCGGATACTGCAGAGGCTAATCCTGTAATGCAGACGATAAATGCGATAATCTTATGTTTCATATTTAGTTTTTGCATGGTAACCAGAAGTACAGCAAGGTACACCTGTGTTACGGATTTATTTATTGAAGTACTATTTTTTCTATTTCGAGACTATACGTTTTACCGGTTGACTGCTGAAGTAAAGGGCTGACCGTTATTTCAATTTTTTCAATGTTTTTTAAATTCAGCACTTCGTCCATTACAGACGACTGGAAATACAAGGGTTGAAAACCAGGATATGGCCTTGGCATTAGCAGCGCTTTGTCATGTTTAAACTGCGTCATAAGTATTTCAATATTCTTCGCCTGATCGCTTACTGCAACTTTAGCAGCAAATGCAAAACCATTTCTACTAACCAGTGTAATTTTTACATTTACCGGTTCTTTATTTTCTGTTCGTGCACGAAGGATCATTTTTGTAAATGAGTTGAGTTCTGTACTTCGTTGCTCCAACTTATTGCCAATGAAATGCTGCAAGCCCATTACTTCATCATCTTTCATATCAGTAATACTGAATGAATGAACCAGGGTTCCTGTACTGCTGGCTGATGCATACCCTGCCTGAAACCCTCTTCTGAAATTAGGTAACACATGTACTGTTCTGTCTATTGAGGGGTTGTATAATTCCAACGAAGAACCTGCTGCTGCAATATTTATTTTGTATGTATCAAAACTATAGTTATCCCAGGCAAACGGATTACCCTTCACCGAACCCGGATAAGTAACAAATTCATTCCCTTCCTGCACCAATATGCGGTATTGAAGCTGACCTGTGGTTACAACATCAGCAGGAACTTCAGCTGTATATTCATAACCACTTTTCTTCATGGGAATATTCCGGAATAATCCACCACCCAGTTTTGACAATTGTACTGAAACACGGGCAGAATCTACTCCTCCAACAATTGCCTTGATCAAAAACGATTTACCCGTACTTACTTCGGTAAATGGTTCATGCCTCACAACAATTTCTTTTTTGGAAGCTGGTGGAGCAACAAATTCACTGTAACCTGTCCTGTCAACATCCGTATTAAAATTATGAATGACATATTTACCGGGTGTTACATCAAACCCATCTTCAAAATTTATTCCCTCTTTTGTTACATATTTATTGTCCTTATTAATTGCCCTTACAATATAATTTTTACCAAGTCCGTCAAGAAACAATTTCATCCGGTTTTTCTTCCATTTAATCTGTGTTACTTCTTTGTTGGGGGATGCACGTTCGAACGGATCCCGTATATAAATTACATCTGGCATTACTTCCAGCTCCCACACATTATTCGAAATTTTGTCGATAAAATAAGCACCTGTTCCTTCATACTCAACTACCGGTGAGCTACCAACACCAGCAATATGTTTTAATTCTTTTTTATTAAGAGGTACAGTAGTTGTATTGTTGGAATAATAAAATTTATCCACTGCATTCATCTCACTCAATCTGTTTGTATAGCTTACACGAAATACATCAAACAGGCTATCGGCAGGATAAGCACCAAAGTTTTTCATACGTGGTACACGACGAAATACTTCTCCTGCTATCATCATGCTGATGGCTTTCGATGGTGTATAAGCAAGATTGAGGTAGTGTGTTTGATATTCTGTATTTACATGGGCAATCGCCATTGGATCATACGCAAACTGTGTGGCCCATTGAAAGCCGGCCCCCTTGAAACTCCTTGCCATAGCAGGATACATATAACTATCCATTACATCGGCCGCATCAAATTCATACACCATCAATGCTTTGTTTTTAAATGCAGCAACTGTATCTCTGAACGGAATATGATACAGATCCACATTCGGCAATGTGTTTCCTTTCACTGTTTGATTACCCACCAATCCGGATGGATACCACTGAAAACTGAACCCATCAACAACAGATGCAGCAACCGCATCACTGAAATAGGGACCTTGTGCAATATTGTAAAACAAAGGCTTTGTCCAGCCTGTGCTTTTTACCGCTGCTGCCAAACGGTTGATATAATCCGTCACTCCTTTTTTGGGATTACTGTGCGAAGGTTCATTGTTCAGTTCAACAGCAATAATATCTTTATCGTCTTCGTAACTGAGTTTTGTGTAAGGATTTACATGTTTAAAAAACTGCTTCAGGTAATTTTCCTGTGCACGGATCGCCGTATCATTTGAAGTAAGTTTCCCCCTGCCGAAATACCTGGAGAAACCGGAAGTAGCTTCATCACGCTCTGGATAGCCATTACCCCAAAAAGCAATGGGCGTAATAATGGTTTTGATATTACGCTTTTTTAACTCTGCCAGTAAAAAATCGAATAAACGCAAATGTTCATTTTCAATAAGGTTACCGCCTGTATCACTGATTTCTGTATCCCATACATGCACACGGAATGCATTGAATCCAAGACGGGAAAAATGATACACATCATTACTGATCGCCGTTTCCAGATCAACATTCAATGCTTTGTGTGCACGGTAAGCATGTGCAAACGGAGTGGTATAGTTTACGCCAAAGAAACTTGCTTCTGCTTTCGTTGAAGTATATCGTAACACGCCCTGTTTATCAACATAAACAAGATTGGCCTGTTTGGTTTTTTGTGCGGCAACCATCACTACTGAAAAAAGTAAAACAAAATAAACGACTGCTTTCCTGAGGTAAAAAATCATCACAGTTTATATTTAACAGCATACAATCTAAAAAATTCCCCTGTAGAAACAGAGGAAGAAATTTAAAAACTACTGACTTTATAAAATCAGCTTTTTAATACCGTTATACGGCAAATAGTATTCAGTTGAAAGAAAACTAATTTTTAAATGCATCCATCGCAACAGTTGGTTTTCCGCTATTATCAAACGCACCAAGTGTATAACCTTTCCATCCACCATAACTTTGCGGCTCCCAATATAACACACCTAAACCCTTACTGCCTGTTACCGATTTTACTTTAGCAATAAGGTCTGTTATAAATAATTTACACTCTGCTGCATTATCCCAGGGCATACCTACTTCTACCACCATCACTTCTTTATTATAAAGCGTAACCATGTCGTTCATATTGGCAAGGCATTGCTGGTTGGCATTTGCCCATCCTGCTGCAACATATGAAGGATACAAGGACATGCCGATAACATCAAACTTGGCACCGTTACTGATGAGCCCACCAATATTCCAGCGGAATAAAGAATTGTCCCAGCCATTTGAAACATGCACAATCACTTTTGCTGAAGCGAACACTCCTTTTACTGCATCGTAACCGGCATTTATCAGTTGTGCATAATTGTTCATATTGGTAGAGGCTCTTCCTTCGGGCCATAACATGCCGTTGTTGGTTTCATTACCTACCTGCACCCATTCGGGAGTAACACCTGCTGTTTTTAATTGGGTTAACACATTGGTTGTGTGAACAGACAGTGCATTTTTCATATCTGCAAAACTCATCGCTGCCCATGCCGCCGGTTTTGTTTGCTGACCGGGATCGGCCCATGAATCGCTGTAATGAAAATCAATCATGATACGCAGTCCGAGATTTTTTGCACGCAATGCTTTTGCCACTACATCAGCAGCATTGTTCCATGCCGGACTTGGGTTTACCCATACACGCAGGCGAATGGTATTCATACCAAGTGATTTCATCAGTGCAAAACATTCCGTTTCTGTACCTGATGTATTGTAAAATTTTTTACCGGATGCTTCCATCTCCGTTATCCAGCCCACATCAGCACCTTTCACAAATCCTGTTACAACAATTGGGGGTACCGGATCTGGAACCGTTTTCTTTTTCTTACAGGCAGTTGAGAACACAACTGCTGCAAACAAAAGCCCGGATATATAAATTATTTTTCGCATTCACTTATTGAATTTTATACGTATAACTTCCATCACCTGCACTTAAATCAAGTATAACCGTGTATGAGCCTGTGCCAGGTGCACTGATATTATTACCCACCCAGTTTGGCGGACCTGCAAATACCAGTTTGCCATCAACATTTACTTTATAACTGATATCGTAATTACCATTACAGGTAAATACAAATTTATTTCCTGCTGTAAATGCTACGTTGGTTGCTACCCATTGGTTGGTTGCTGTATTAAATGTCATTGGTGTTGCAGATGTGCTCCATCCATTATGATCGCCGGAGAGATAAAATTTAACTGGCGTAAAATTAACGGTTCCGGCATTTATATCTGCATTTACTTTCATGTAATTGGGCGCAGGTGTAAACCAAAGATTTCCGGCTGCTCCAGCAGCTATTGTTGTACCGCTGCCACCCCAGCCATACTGTAAACCTGTGCTTTGTACCTGGAGTTTCAACGCATCGCCGCCATAACCATCTGCATTTGGAAGATTTATATACCCTTCATATTTACTATTGTAGCTTGGTGAAGTAAGTACAAATCCTTTTGTACGGGTTGCAGGTGTAACCCAACTGTTTCCTCCTCTTACAAGTAATGCGGGAAAATCAACCTGGTAACTTGTAACTGTGAGCTTGGAAATTGCAGAATAAATAAATACTGAATCGCTTAAAGCTGATTTTACTCTGATGTCCAATACACCTGTTGTACCGGCAGCAATACCCAAACCAATAGCAGCTTCATTTAACACTGCACCAATATATTTCAGTTGTGCAGCGTTACCAACGTTTACAGTTTTTGCTGCACTGAATGCAGTTCCTGTTTTCACTATTTCAACGGTGTAACTAATTGCTGCTTTATAACCAAAATCAGCACGTGACCAAGTAATGACAGAAACAGTATCATTGGCAGTTGCTGATGACAACACAAGTGTTGATGGAGATAAAGTAATAACCGGTGCAACACCATTGGTTTTTACCGTTTGGTTGATATCTTTTTTACAAGCAAGCAGCATAAAGCTGAAGATGAATACTGCAGCAAGCTTATTTATAATTTGTTTCATGTGTTAATTTTTATTTTGTTGTTTGATTCATCATTTAAAAATCAAGTGCATTAATACCCAGTGTTCTGTTTAAGGTTGGGATTAGATGATAAATCAGTAGCTGGTAAAGGGAAAATATTGTACTTGGGATCAGATGCCCTGCCTGCAGCTACTCCACCTTTCCATGCCCAGAGATAAGTACCTGTTGTAAACTTATCAAAGCGTATAAGATCAGTTCTTCTATGAGCTTCGTAATACAATTCACGACCACGCTCATTCAGAATAAAATCAAGTGTAAGATCGCCTGCAGTAATGTTACCGGAAGTACTTCCGTTGTAAGCACGTGTACGAAGTTGATTCATATACGTTAATGCCTGTGCACTGCTGCCACCTGTTCCACCTCTTAAAACCGCTTCTGCATACATGAGATAAACTTCTCCTAAACGGAAAAGCGGAAAATCAATATCTGTCCAGTTACCATTCGGATCTGCATTAGGTGCAGGTGCACCGGTTCTTGTTTTGTTTCTGAATTTAAATGAAGAATATCCATCAGTACCTACATACAAATCAGTCATAATTTTATTCTGACCTGTTGTATAAAACTGTGCTCTTGTGTCGGTATTACCGGAAGGATCAGCAAACAGATCAACAAACTGTTGTGTATGACGTAAACCGCCCCAGTTGCCACTTGTTCCTGAAATACTACCAGGCACTGCAGCAGGGCCATGTGCCAGATAAGTTGTGCCACCCCAGTTTTGTGTGTAACGTGCATCGTAAGCAATGGTAAAAATATTTTCATCTGTATTAAGATGATTATCGGCAATGGTTAAGTTGCGATAGTTGGGATTCAATGTATAACCAGCCTGTATAATCTTCTGGCAATAGGAAATAGCTTCTGTATTTTTTTCTGTACCGGTATACACTTTTGCATTTAAGTACAAACGTGCAAGCAATGCCCAGGCTGCTGCTTTATCAGCACGGCCATATTCATTTGTTTTTGCAGCAGCCAATTCTGGTTCAATTGCTTTTAATTCTGATTCGATATAAGCAAACAATTCAGCACGGGTAATCTGCTTAGGTAACCCTGTTGCAATCGGTGCATTCTCATCAACAAAAGGAGGCTTTGCAAACAAATCCATCAACACCCAGTATTGATATGCACGCAGGAACCTTGTTTCGGCTCTGTACTTTTTAATATTATCAGC
>JANOIQ010000362.1:0-30829 GCA_031407835.1 Chitinophagaceae bacterium | reverse complement strand
ATAAATTCCATCAGGTCTTTATCTGTATCAGCCAGCTGTCGATCGCCCCATGGATTATCTTCAGGAAATCCTGCACTGTGCGATAGTAAATGACGGATGGTAATATGCGGAGCATCAGCTGTTGGATATTTAATATTTTTTAATTCAGGGATATAGAAATAAGCAGGGTCATCGAGACTGAGTTTTCCTTCATCACGCAATTTTAAAATAGCCATAGCAGTAAAACTTTTACTCATGGATGCAATACGAAACATGGAAGAGGATGTAACCGGAATTTTTTTATCAATATCTGTATAGCCATGGTTGCCGGTGTAAACTAATTTCCCATCAACCACTATTCCAAAAGAAAGACCTGGGAAATGATTTGAATCTGCATAGTCTTTATAAATTTTATCAACGATTGCAAATGTCTGTTTGATTTTTTCCAGCCGTTCCTGATCAGCGAAGACGGCTGGTTGATACAATGTATCATACAAGGTGGCGGCAAGTTTGTTCTGTTGTTGATTTTTGCAGGAGGAGAATACAATGAAGCTGATTGTAAAGAAGATTAGTTGTTTCATGTAATTCGTGATTTGACAATGCATATGTAAAGTTATTCAGCTGACCAGTTTGTATGATATTTTTTACCACTTGTATCATCTTTCCGTTCGTAGGTATGTGCACCAAAGAAATCCCTTTGTGCCTGTATGATGTTTGCGCTCGATTGTTCCTGTGTATATGCAAGCAGGTAATGTGCGGCGCTGGCGAGGCACGGAACTGCAATACTGTTTACTGTTGCATCAGCAACAATCCTGTTTAGTGAAGATGCATGTGCAGTAACTTCTTTTACAAATAGAGGATGTTGCAAAATGCATTTTTGTTCTTTTAGTAATGTACTAAGCGTATTCATCAATTCTGAACGGATAATGCATCCATTGGTCCATATTCTTGCCAGCTCCGGCATGTTGATATTCCATTGATAGGTTTGAGATGCTGCATCAATTAAATGAAATCCCTGCTGATGATTGATGATTCTTGCAAGCCGGTAAGCATTGAACAATTCAGTTGTATCAATGGCTGCCTGTGGTTGATGAAGAGAGTATAAGGTGGAAGCTGTTTTACGTTCGTTTAAAAATTCTGATTGATACCGGGCAAACAGCGCTGCTGTTAATGTTGGAATAGGAACACCCAGTTCGCAGGCGGCAACAGTTGCCCAGCCACCGGTTCCTTTATTGCCAGCTTTATCAAGAATTAAATCAATCAGCCACTTTTCTCCTTCTTTCTTTTGTAAAAGCCGGGCAGTAATTTCCAATAAATAACTGTTGAGATTGGTTGATACCTGTTCTTTGAACAATGCTGCTATTTCATCGGGGTTATATTTTCCAGTACATCTTAATATGGAATACACTTCAGCGAGTAACTGCATTTCAGCATACTCAATACCGTTATGTACCATCTTCACAAAATGACCTGCACCGCCTTTACCAATATAAGCACAGCAATTACCATTTGCCTTGTCCCTTGCTGAAATAATTTCTAAGTAAGTTTTTACTGCAGCATATCCTTCAGCTGATCCACCTGCCATTATCGAAGGGCCTTTTAATGCGCCTTCTTCTCCCCCCGAAACACCTGTGCCCACAAAGCGTATTCCTGCTTCCTGTAATTGTCTGCAACGGCGTTCAGTGTCTTTATAAAAAGAATTTCCACCATCAATCAATATATCATTGGCTGATAAATATGGTAACAGTAATTCAATCATTTCATCCACAGCTTCACCGGCAGGAACCATCAGGAAAATTTTTCTTGGTGTTTGTAACGAAGCAGTAAAAAGAACAATGTCTTCGTATCCTTCTGCATCTGCCAATTCAAGATGTGCCGAAATAAATTCTTTCGCTACGTTTTCTTCCTTTTTTGTTACGTAACGGTTGAATAATGATAAATGAAATCCTTTGCCGGCAAGATTGCGGCTGAGACTTTTACCCATTACACCTAACCCGATTAAGCCAAACTCCTGCATTGGTTGTATGTTTGATATGATTTGATCAATGATTGTTTCCGGTAAGTGTTCGATATTTATTTCAATCGCATTGAATGGAATTTCCAGTATATCGAACTGCGAGTGAAGCAAAGCCGTCGGCATATAATGTCCGGGTCTGTTATTCATCCGTTCCAGGATGGTTTTGTAATCGCCTTTTAAAAATACCCATTTACAATCCCGGTCTATCTCTTTGCTTAACCTTTTCCTGTACACCTGCTTTAGAGCTGAACAGGCAATGATAAGACTGGTTGAACTTAATTTCTCCGCAACAAAAGCATGTATATTATCAAGCCAGGGCCAGCGGTCTTCATCGGTAAGTGGAGTGCCGCTTTTCATTTTGTCAATATTCTGCTGGGGATGAAACTGATCTGCATCAAAAAAGGGATACCCTGTTTTGGCAGACAGTTGTTGCCCGATGGTTGTTTTCCCCGAACCGGCAACTCCCATGATATAGATCACTTTGTTCGACAAACAGTTTCTGAATGAAATTGAAGATAAGATTTATCAATGTACGGAAATTCTGCTTTTGGTAAATGATTACCGGAACGATCAGGCGGTATCAAAAAGATATGGAGTTGTTGAATGCTTACATCAGAAAGACGAAGCGTATAAATTGGCAGTTGATTTGCTGAACAAGCGGGTCAAACGCACATTTATTTGCGCAATAAAAATAGTTGTGTAAAAAAATTGCAGCCTTCTGCAACGTTTACTAACTTTAGATTGTCAATCGGTAATAATGAAACATTTATTAATAATTGTAGTTTTCTTTTCTGCGCTGTTGCTTAACGGTTGCAATAAAGCACCTGTAAGTGAAGAGGATCAAATATTGGGAACATGGGTTAAAGAAGGTACTGACGGAAGCGGCCCCGGAGGAACACTCTATTTTTCAAGAAAGAATGGTAAATATATTCTTCAATTTGACTGTTCCGGTTCACCCGGCCCCAATTGGCCATCCACTGCAGAAACGGAATATAAATTTCAAAACGGCAAACTTTCTTATATTGATTATTCTGACTCAGGCCTTGGCTTTTACACAGCCATGAATTTCAACTGGATTACAAAAGGGGAGGTGTTTGAAGTGAGATTCCGTGAAATACTTCTTTTTATGTCTTCAAATGGTATGGTGAAGTATAAGAAGCAGAATTAGTTTTCAGATTCAATAAGGAATGGATGATTTTCTTTTGATAAAAATTGAGATCAATCTCATGTAATTTGTTACAGAATAATCTGCCAGCATAATAATCACCCTGCAACAACATTTCGGCAAGCTTAACATCACAGGTTGATGCAAGGATAAACGTGCCGAAATTTTTTATTAATTTTTACTCTCTGAATACAGGAAACAATCAGTAACTCCTGCTTAGTTTGCTGAAATCACAGTATCAAGAGAGTGAACAACACCATTGGATGCATCATTATCCCGCCCCTGTACTTTTGCACCGTTAATGGTAACAGTTCCGTTTTTTATTTTAACGTTCAGTTCTTTCCCGGTAACTGTTATCAATTTCTGACCATCTTTGAAGTCTTTAAAATTTGTTTTTCCCGGTACAATATGATTGTTGATTATCTCAATCAGCTTTATTTTATTTTCGGGCTTCAGCAGCTCTGGTAATTTGCCGTTAACTAATTTTCCAAATGCCATCTCTGAAGGAGCAAATAAAGTAAATGGCCCTGCTTTGCACAATTCATTTTCCAATCCTGCTGCTTTTATTCCTCTTAACATTGTTGCGAGATTTTTATCGGCTACAACAACTTCTTCAATATTTAACATCTTACTTTTTTTATTTGCAGATAGAATTATCCGCATTGCATGTAAGGTAACCTTAATTCCAGTGATCCTGTAATGATTGTTATTTCAGAAATCGCAGACTTTCTTAAAAATAGCTGTATTAAAGAAAACTAAAACTTTGCTGAAAAGATAAAAAGCTGATCATTGTCAGCCTTCCTGTGTTGTTTTACCGGTACTTTGCAAGGTGCAGTATTTGAAAAAAACAGCCGCTTTTTTATTGCTGTGTATTTACATGGTTTCAGCAACAGCAACCAGAGAAATTCTGAAGTTGCCATTGCTGGCCGAGCATTATTATGGTCATCTTGAAGAAAATAGGAGTACCGGTTTAGTTTCATTCCTGGTAATGCACTATTATAGTGAGGATGGCACAGATTCAGATGCTGCCGAAGACAATCAACTTCCTTTTAAATCGGCAGAACACGCCGTAAATTTTTCGTTTACTTCGGTAACACCACCCTCCATTACAGGCACTTTGACAAAGCCTGAGAATGAAAACAACCAGTCATTCAGAATACATTCTGAATTATTCCTTCCTTCACAGTATACAGCTGCTATCTGGCAACCTCCCCGTTATTGCTGATTCATGAACGGTAATCATTTTATTTCAAGTTTAAATATTCAGCAATGAACACAACACATCTTCATATGCTGCTCAATCATTTTCCTATCATCGGAACATTGATTGGCAGTGGCCTCTTATTATGGGGCATTATAAGAAAACAAGACAATATCAAATCAATTGCTGCTGTTGTTTTAGCACTGATGGCAATTATAGCAATCCCTGTTTATTTAACCGGTGAACCTGCTGAGGAATCTGTGGAAAAACTGGCAGGTGTTTCCGAATCAATGATTGGCCTGCATGAAGACGCAGCCACTATTGCCATTTGGTTAATGGGTATAACAGGTATTGCCTCTTTAGCTGCACTGTTTTTTGCATGGCAAAAAAATAAAACAACAAATGCCGTATTCATTATTTCTTTTGTTTTGTCAGCTCTTTGCTTTGGAGCCATGGCCCGTACAGGTTATTATGGGGGACAAATCCGTCATACTGAATTGGGAACTGCTGCTGTAAACGGCGAGCAGAATGATAATGAAAAGGGAAATGAAGCAGGTAAAGGAGAAGATGAAAAGAAAGGGGATAAAGATGATGATTAATTAAAATAAAAAGGTGGCAGATTCAAACTGTCACCTTTTATTTGATATACCGCTTGCATTACGCAGGTTTAAAATCTTTGATTAAAACGTAAATTGCTTAACATGGGAATTCCGGAAATCAAAACAGGCTTAACTGCAGAACAGGTAAATATCAGCCGCACAAGGTATGGAGGTAATACACTTGAAATGCAGGAAGACCGTGTGCTGTTGCAGGTATTAAAAGAAGTGATACTGGAACCGATGTTTATATTGCTCTTGGCTGCCTGTATTATTTATTTTGTGGTTGGTCAGTACAAAGAAGGAATCATCATGCTGGTGTCCATTTTCATTGTGGCCGGCATTTCCCTGTTCCAGGAATACAGAAGTAAAAATGCGGTAAAGGCTTTAAAGAAACTATCTGCTGCACATGCAAAAGTGATGCGCAATGGAGAGATTGTTCAAATAATTACGGAAGAAATAGTTGTAGATGACTTGCTCATGCTCGAAGAAGGTGAAGTAGTTGCAGCAGATGGATTGATCATTGCAGCCAATGATTTTTCGTTGAATGAATCAATCCTGACAGGCGAATCCTTTGCAGTTATCAAAACACCTGATAATAAGAATACTGTTTATCGGGGCACATTGGTTACCAGCGGAAGTGCAACAGTAAAAGTTACGGAGGTTGGATTAAAGACCATGTTTGGAAAAATTGGATTGTCGCTGAAAGAAATCACTGTTGTAAAAACACCCTTGCAGAATCAGATCCGTTCATTTGTCCGTAACATGGTTTGGATTGGTGCAGTTGCTTTTTTAATTGTGGTTGGATTTAATTTTTTCCATTCAGGAGACTTACTGCAATCTTTTTTACAAGGATTAACGTTAGCAATGAGTGTTCTTCCCGAAGAAATTCCGGTAGCCTTCAGTACATTCCAGGCATTGGGGGCTTTTCGTTTACTGAAGAATAACATTATTGTAAAACAACCGCAGTATGTGGAAACATTAGGTTCTGCAACAGTAATCTGTGTTGATAAAACAGGTACACTCACACAGAATAAAATGAGTATTGAAAGTGTTTATGATTTTAAAACAAACTCATCTGTACAAATAAAAGATAACAACGGATTGCCGGCTGAACTGATTGAATATGCCATGTGGAGCAGCGAAACAAATCCATTTGATCCTATGGAAAAAGCTATTCATGAACTGTATGAAAAAACTTCGTCAACAGATAAGCGGAAGCTCTTTTCTCAAATACATGAATATCCAATAGGGGGTAAGCCTCCCAAGATGACCCATATTTTCAGTAATGAGCAAGGAGAAACCATCATTGCAGTGAAAGGTGCACCCGAAGGTATTTTACGGCAATCAAAATTATCCAGTGAAGAAGTAAAACAGGTTGAAGATCAATCACTGGCTTGTGCGAAACTTGGTTATCGTGTATTAGCTGTAGGCAAAGGAATCTGGAATGATAAAAAATGGCCTGCAACACAGGAAGAATTTGAGTATGAATTTTTCGGATTAATTGCCTTTCAGGATCCACCAAAAGAAAAAATTACCGAAACAATTAAAACATTTCGTGAAGCAGGAATACCGGTGAAGATGATTACAGGTGATTATGCTGAAACTGCTTTGGCAATTGCCGGGCAAATTCAATTAGAACATAACAGCAATGTATTGACAGGCGAAGAAATTTTACATCTCAGTAAAGAGGATTTGCAGAAAAAAGTAAAAGACGTTGATATTTATGCCCGTATGTTTCCTGAAGCGAAACTGAAGGTGATTGATGCATTGAAAGAAAATGGTGATGTTGTTGCCATGACAGGTGATGGAGTGAATGATGGTCCGGCATTAAAAGCTGCACATATAGGAATAGCGATGGGATTGCGTGGCAGCGAAGTTGCAAAAAGCGCAGCATCATTAATATTAACCGATGATGACCTGGCACATATGACAGATGCTGTTGCATTAGGGCGTAAGATTTATGATAACCTGAAAAAAGCCATTCAGTATATTGTTTCCATTCATATTCCAATCATTCTCATCGTAACACTTCCTTTGTTACTTGCATGGAAGTTCACTGGCATTTTTTCGCCGGTGCATGTTATCTTCCTTGAGCTCATCATGGGCCCAACCTGCTCAATCATTTATGAAAATGAACCAATGGAACCAGGGACGATGCAACGTCCTCCACGAAAAGCAGGCGCTACTTTTTTATCATTGCGACAATTAACTGTCAGCATTATCCAGGGATTGATGATTACAGGAGGATGTTTGGGCATAGGTTATTATTATATGCAGCAGGGTAGTGATGAAACCACAATCCGTACAGTTATTTTCATTACACTGTTATTCAGCAATATTTTTTTAACGCTTGTTAACCGTTCGTTTTATTATTCAGTCATTAAAACATGGACGTATAAAAACAACCTTGTTCCGTTGATTATTGGAATTACTCTTTTGTTTATTGCAGCATTGATTTATGTTCCGTTTGTCAGGAACCTGTTCAACTTAAATCAACTTTCATTTTCTGCAATCGGCATTTGTATAGCTGTTGCCATGCTCAATACCTTATGGATTGAGCTGTGGAAATTTATTAAACGCAGAAGAGTAAGTGGGTAAGGACTAAAACAATCTTTGTAATAATTCAGCCGAAAACTGTAATCTTTGTTGCGGAATATGAATGTTCAACAAACGGAAATAAGATCAGTACAGGTAATGCGCTATGTAACTCCTTTGCGTGAAGGAGGTTCACTGCCGGCTATTGCAGAAGCTGATGATGGATTTTTATATGTCTTAAAATTCCGTGGCGCAGGCCAGGGCAGTAAGGCGTTGATCGCCGATTTAATTGGTGGTGAAATTGCAAGAGCTCTTGAATTAAAAATTCCTGAAATTGTATTTGCAAACCTCGATGAAGCATTTGGACGTACAGAGCCCGATGAAGAAATTCAGGATTTGCTGAAGGCCAGTGTTGGGTTGAACCTGGCGTTGCATTATTTATCCGGAGCCATTACTTACGATCCTGCAGTAAAACCTCTTGATGCGGCGTTGGCTTCTAAAATTGTTTGGCTTGATGCCTTCTTAACTAATGTTGACCGTACCGCCCGTAATACCAATATGCTCAGCTGGCGTAATGAACTTTGGCTCATTGATCATGGAGCAGCTTTGTACTTTCATCATTCCTGGCAGAACTGGGAAGAGCAATCGTTGAAACCATTTGTTCAGATTAAAGATCATGTGTTGCTTAACCAGGCAGGTGAAATTGAAAAAGCAGATGAAGCATTTAGGCTGATCCTTACACCAGAAAAAATAAAAGCAATTGTTTCTTTAATTCCTGATTTTTGGTTACAGAATGAAGACATGCAGGAAAGCCCGGAAGCAATGAGAGAAGTGTACAGTAATTTTTTAATCAGCAGGATTCAACACTCTGCTATTTTTGTAAATGAAGCACTGCATGCAAGAGAATCACTTATTTGAATATGCCGTCATCAGGGTTGTGCCAAGAGTTGAACGGGAAGAATTCCTGAACGTGGGTGTTATTGTGTACAGTAAGAAACCTGCATTTTTACAAGTGATGTATACATTGGATGAAAAAAAATTGCTGACCTTATTCCCGGAAATTGATATTGCCGATGTGAGATTGCATCTCGAGGCATTTGAACAGATCAGTAAGGGCAACAGTGATGCAGGCCCGATTGCTGCATTAGATCTGGCTTCCCGTTTTCGCTGGTTAACTGCCAAACGAAGTACTGTGGTGCAAACTTCAGCAGTACATTCGGGATTATGTAAAGATGCTTCTGAAACAGTTACACATTTACATCAGCAACTGGTATTAGCGTAAGGTTAATTATACAGCAATTATTCCTGTGAAGAATTTTCTGAAAGTCTATCTGCTTCATACTTACTGAAAGCAACACGGTAAGCTTCCTTCCCCAATGCAATCAATTCAGCTGTCCGGTAAAATTCAAACGAAGAACAGGTATTACGTGGAATCTCAATTAAAACATCCGGCGGATAAAATTGGATCATCATTTCCGTTAAACGGTCCTGTGTAAAATCGTAGGAAGTTCTCAATAATTCAAACAGAGAATAATTTAAGGTATTGCTGTTCTTGTCTTTCTTTATTGCCGGCAGTGAAATGTTTTTTAACCAGGCCCATGTGTCAGACGCATTCTCCATTACTTCCTGTTTTGCCGGTGCAGGTTGTTTCGGTTTTGCATGCCCATTAAGATTCACAGCAATAATCAATTCACCTTTTTTCCTGCTAACGAGGTTCAATGGTAAAGGATTTAATACACCACCATCCACCATATAAGAGTCTGCTTCCTGCACAGGAGTAAACACACCCGGAATACCAATAGATGCACGCAGGGCTTTATACAGGTTGCCCGCTTGAAAGTGGATTTCTTTTTTGTGCATGATATCTGTTGCCACAGCAGTAAACCGAACTTTTAACTCTTCAATCTTCTGCTCACCGGTAAATCCCTGCAATTGGGAAAGAACACGTTCGCCTTTTACAAAGCCCTGTTTGGTGAATGTAAAATCAAACAGGTTGAACACTTTTGTTTTATTCATTGTCAGCAACCAGTCTTTGTATGCAGTTAAATACCCGGCACAATACATGCCACCAACCACAGCACCCATGGAGCAACCGGTTACACTGATAATTTCATAACCTTGTTCTTCCAGCAATTCAATTACACCAATATGGGCAATACCTCTTGCACCGCCACTTCCTAAAACAAGATGTACTTTCTTTTGCATGGTAAATTTCTGCAGACTTTGAATATTGAAATTAAATGTACGAAACAAGCTTTTCCCTGCAGGTGATATGAAGTTTTTAGGGAGTTAATTTGCTGTAAACAGTATCAGGATAAACACACTATAAATAAAAAAGAGGGCAAAGCCCTCTTTTTTATTTATACATAAGGTTTTTTTAACCTGCCTGTTTTACATTAATTGCACTTGCACCTTTCTGCGTCATTTCCACTTCAAAGGTTACTTTGTTGTTCTCTTTAATGGCTTCTTTTAAACCATTGATATGTACAAACACACTTTCCTGTGTTTCCATGTCCTTTATAAACCCATATCCTTTTGATTCGTTGAAGAAGGTAACAATACCTGTTCTGATGAGATCTGCAGGATCAACCGGTTCGTGTTTGGGGACACCGATTTCAATGTCTTCCAGTCGCACTTTTCTCATCTTTTTGGGGTCTGGGGGTGTTGATGAGATATTCCCGTTCTCATCAATATACGCAAGCATATCATCAGGATTTTTGCTTTTAGCGCTTTCCTTGCGTTCCTGCTTTCTTTCTTCTTTTTCTTTCCTGCTTTGCTGCTTTTTCTTTTCTCTTTCTTTTTTATTCCAGGTTTCTGCCATAATTGTTTTTATCGAGTGATGAATATTTCCCCAAATGGAGAAAGATAATGCCGAACTTGATCTGGGGAAAAAGGGGGAATATTTTCAGCAGATTACGTCAAAGATAAGCTTTTTACAGGCGCAACTCACCCACGCTCAAGACTTGTGAATAAAAAGTCAGTTGCTATAATACTTCAACAGTTTTGAATCAATGGGGTCTGAATTTTTCTGTCGAAGGACAAAAGTATTTGTTGTACGAGGCCTTTACTTGTCATTTACAGGTTATGGTTTATTTTCGGGCCATGGCTTTGTTATCAGTATCGGGTATCAGTAAAGAGGGAAAAGGTAATTTTTCAGTAAAGGATATAAGCTTTACGCAGGAATACGCTCAGAATATTGCCATTGCCGGCGAAACAGGATCGGGCAAAACCACCTTACTGAAAATGATTGCCGGTTTGGTTGAACCATCTGCCGGTGAAATAAGGTTTCAAAATAATAAGATCATTGGCCCAAATGATCAATTGATTCCCGGTCACCCCGGTATTGGCTACCTGAGCCAGTATTTTGAACTCCGCAATAATTACTGGGTAAATGATCTGCTGGAAATGTCGAATAGACTCACAGAAGAAGATGCTGCTAACCTGTATCAAATTTGCCAAATTGATCATTTAACAGGCCGTAGAACCGACCAACTTTCAGGAGGTGAGAAGCAGCGGATTGCTTTAGCCAGATTACTGACCGGTTCACCCCGTTTATTATTGCTCGATGAACCTTTCTCTAACCTCGATGCTGTACATAAACAAACCATCAAAAAAGTAATTCATGATCTGGGAGAAAAAATGAACATCTCCTTTATCATGGTTTCGCATGATGCACTGGATATTCTTTCATGGGCCAATACCATTCTTTTGATGAAAAACGGAAGGGTTATTCAGGTGGGAACTCCAAAAGAAGTTTATCAACAGCCCATGAATGAATATTGTGCCGGTCTTTTGGGTGATTATAATTTAATCGACAGTAAGAAATCTCCTTCATTTACATCTTTGAGTGGAAATGCTTTAACGAATAAAAAAATGCTCATCCGCCCTGAGCAGCTAACCATCAGCAATTCAGAAAACTATTCTGTTGCCGGTATTGCAGAACAAATACTCTATTGGGGCAGTTATTATACCATTGATGTACTGATTGATGAGCAACTTGTAAGAGTAAAAACAAATAACGGTCAACTAATAGTTGGCAGCAAGGTCTTTCTTTCCTGTAAGCCTGAGGATATATGGTCAATCAATGACTGATTTGTTTCAGTATGAAAAGTTAAACAACAAAATTTACAGGTAGCAGGAATTAACGATCATCAGTCCGGCAGATAATTTTAATCATTTCCTGCCTCCCTGATATGTTGCAGCTTTATATCCTGAAACAAAAGACCTTTCATAAACAAATTGAAACAAAATGAAAAAAGAATACTGGATTAATGTGAAGCATGTAGATAACAGGCTGGTCATTTTCCTGAATGGTGAAACAATCTGGGATAGTGGAATTGTGCACGAAGATCCAGAGTTGAATCATTTCATCAATATCTCTGAATCATTACTGGAGCATGCAAATCATACAAGTGAGTTGATCTTTGAAGGATATAATGATACTTATACTTCCAAGGATGCTGAACCGGATCTGAATCCCTGGCATTTTCACTACAGAGTATTTGCCCGTGAGTATGATGAGGCGGGTAATGTTGTGAATGAAACGGATATGTTATTGCCTTACAATGAAAAACATCTGTCGAACCCCAATATGCAGGCCATCAATAACTGCTACCAGCTCGTAAATAAAGAAAATGGATTTAAGGTTGTTTCCAACTCTTTATCGCAGCAGTTTTATAATTAACAACACACGGGTTCATTCATACAATACCATCATTTTACATGAATATCAATCATGTAAACCGGTTATTCTTACTGACCAAACTCACTTAATACGTTGAACTGTGTTGGTAATTTCGCAGCTTAATCGAAAATTCATGGAGTTGAATAAAGTGGAGTTAATGTCACCCGCCGGTAGTTTTGAATCGATGCAGGCAGCCATACAGGGTGGTGCAGATGCTGTTTATTTTGGTGTAGAACAGCTAAATATGCGGGCAAGGGCCACCATGAATTTCACAATAGATGATTTGCCAGTGATCGCTTCTCTCTGCAAAAAAAATAATCTGCGCAGCTATCTTACTCTCAATACAATTGTTTACGATCATGATCTTTCGTTGATGAAAACGGTCATCAGCTCTGCAAAAGATGCAGGTATTACCGCTGTTATTGCATCCGATCAGGCAGTGATTGCTTATGCACGCACCCAGCACATGGAAGTGCATATCTCCACACAGTTAAACATTACTAATCTTGAAACTGTTCGATTCTATTCGCTGTTTGCTGATGTAATGGTGTTGTCGAGGGAATTAAGTTTGCGCCAGATAAAATCAATCTGCGATGGAATTAAAAAAGAACAGATCAAAGGTCCATCAGGTAACTTAATTGAGATTGAAGTATTTGCTCATGGTGCTTTGTGCATGGCTGTTTCAGGAAAATGCTATCTCAGTCTGCACACACAAAACGCATCTGCCAACAGAGGTGCATGCTTACAGAATTGCAGGCGGAAGTATAAAGTGATTGATATGGAAGATGGGCATGAACTGGAGATCGATAATGAATATATCATGTCGCCTAAAGATCTCTGCACTATTGATTTTATTGACCAGTTACTTGAAACAGGAGTTAAAGTATTGAAGATAGAAGGAAGAGGCAAAAGTCCTGATTACGTAAAGACAGTTACACAATGTTACCGGGAGGCTATTGACAGTTATAACAACAAAACTTATTCAGCTGAAAAAGCAGTAGTATGGATGAAGCGCATGGACGAAGTGTATAACAGAGGTTTTTGGGGTGGTTATTTCTCCGGTCAGCAGATTGGCGAATGGACAGATATGCCAGGTTCAAAAGCAATGGTTAAAAAGATATATCTTGGTAAAGGCAATCATTATTACCCACGCAATAAAATTGCAGAATTTAAAATTGAAAGTTATCCGTTGCATGTTGGTGACCGGGTTATGATTATTGGAAAAAGCATCGGAGTTGTGGAAACAATCATTGAATCATTGCATGTAAATAATACTGGTGCAGCAACTGTTGCTGAGAAAGGCGATCTTTGTGCATTCCCACTTGATACACCTGTTCATCATTCAGATAAATTGTATAAGATCGTTGCAGCGGATACAGAATAAATTATGATCACTATTACCCAGCAAAGAGAAAAGTGTATAGGCTGTAACTACTGTGTGGAGGCCGCTCCTGACCGCTGGCGTATGTCGAAGCGTGATGGCAGAAGTACTTTAATTGATGCAAAGCATAGCAGAGGGTTCTGGACAGTTAAAGTGAATGATCATGAGCGGGAGGCCAATGAAAGAGCGGCTAAACTTTGTCCGGTTAAGATCATTCGTGTTAAATAGAAGTGTAAGTGCAGATTAAGCCCGGAAAGAAAAAGCTTCCGGTTTTAGTAAAAAAATGTAGTTTTACAGTTCTTAATGTTATTGCTCTCTCTGTTTTTGTGGTATTTCTCCCCAAATACTGTGATGTTCTAACCTAAGGCAGATAATGTACCCGATCTTTTTTTGGTAGCCTTATCACATTTATTAATCAAAAAGAATTTTATAGTGTCATTTAACAATTTGCAGCTCGTTGAGCCTGTATTAAAGGCCTTGAGCAAAGAAGGGTATACAATCCCAACACCTATTCAGGAACAAGCTATTCCAGCTATTTTACAAAAACGTGATTTACTCGGTTGTGCCCAAACAGGTACCGGTAAAACCGCCGCCTTTACCATTCCGATATTGCAACTGATGTTTCAGCAGTACGAAATTGAAAAGCCGAAGTATCGCCGTATCCAAACCCTGATCCTTACTCCAACCCGTGAGCTGGCCATCCAGATCGGGGAAAGTATTCAGGCGTACGGACATTTTCTTCCATTCAATCATAAAGTGGTTTTTGGTGGTGTGCCGCAGTTCAGCCAGGTACAGGCAATCCGTAATGGAGTTGATATTATTGTTGCAACACCCGGTCGATTACTCGATTTGATGCAGCAACGTGTTATTTCATTAGACGATATCAAATACTTTGTACTGGATGAAGCCGACCGAATGCTGGATATGGGTTTTGTGCATGATGTAAAACGCATCATTGCCAAACTTCCTGCCAAGAGACAAACTTTGTTTTTCTCAGCAACCATGCCCAATGAAATCAAACAACTGGCAGATATCTTATTATCCAACCCGGTTAAAGTTGAGGTAACTCCTCCGGCTTCTACCGTTGATATGATTCAGCAATATGTTTACTATGTTGAAAAACATAACAAACAATCTTTACTCATTCAGTTACTGAAAGATGAAACCATTGAAACAGTATTGGTATTTACACAGATGAAACATGCAGCTGATAAGTTAACTGTTCAGCTCAACCGTGCAGGTATCCGTGCAGAAGCCATTCATGGTAACAAAGCCCAGAATGCAAGACAACGTGCATTGGAGAATTTTAAAAACAGAAAGACCCGTGTATTGGTTGCAACAGATATTGCAGCACGTGGAATAGATATTGATGAATTAACGCATGTACTCAACTTTGAGTTGCCGAATATTGCAGAAACCTATGTACATCGTATTGGTAGAACCGGAAGAGCAGGAGCCAGTGGTATTGCGATTTCTTTCTGCGATTGGAGTGAAAAAACGTTTTTAAGTGATATTCAAAAGCTCATCAAGAAAACAATTCCTGTAGTAAAAGATCATATGTATGATATCGGTTCCATGCACAGCATGCCGGTTGCTGCTAAATCAGCCGGGGCACCTGTTGCCGGGTTCCATAATGCTGCAAGAGGCAAACGCTACGGAAAAGCATTCATGCAACGGTAATACAGCATTCTAATACCGGTAACAAACAGCATTGATGTTCATACCGGCACCAACAGATGCAAACATAATTACATCGCCAGGGTTCACCTGGTGATGTTCTACTTTTTCTTTCAGCACCAGGTCATATAAGGTTGGTACAGTTGCAACAGAACTGTTACCGAGCCACTGAATGCTCATGGGCATAATATGTTCCGGGGCTTCTGTAAAGCCATATAACTGGTACAGGCGTTTAATGATGCCATCATCCATTTTTTCGTTGGCCTGGTGAATAAATACTTTCTTCAGCTGACTGATATCAACACCGCTTTTATCAAGACAAGCTTTCATAGCAGCAGGCACATGCTTCATGGCGTATTCATATACCTTACGTCCTTTCATTTTGATATAGCGGACTTTTGGATCACTGTCCGGGAAAAAAGATTGTCCCATATGAATATAATCGACTTCTTCAATTGAATGTGTTTGTACGGATGAGCTTAATATACCTGAACCGGCTTCAGCTGTATCCTTATATTCGAGCACAGCAGCACCTGCACCATCGCTGAAGATCATACTGTCACGATCGTACATATCAATTACTCTCGATAATGTTTCAGCACCAATGACCAGTGCATTCTTTGCAATGCCTGCTTTGAAAAATGCATCTGCCTGTATTACACCCTGTATCCAGCCTGGGCATCCAAATAAAATATCATATGCAACACAATTGGGGTTGTGAATGCCAAGCTTATGCTTAATAAGAGCGGCTAAGGATGGAACAGCATCTGTCTGGATAGTATGCTTGATTACATTTCCGAAATTATGTGCAACGATAATATAATCAAGTTCTTCAGGATTTATTTTACTGTCAGCAATTGCTTTCTCAGCGGCAATTGCACCAATATCAGAAGTGGTGAGATCATCAGTTGTATATCGCCTTTCTTCAATTCCTGTGATCTGTTTAAATTTTTCTACAATTACCTGTGAGGGGGTTGGAAGCGGTTGCTGATTGTCAGCATAAAAAATATGCCTTACAAAATCGCTGTTTGATTGTACAACAGGAGGAATGTAAGAACCCGTACCTGTAATAACTGAACGATACATATTGATACAAATTGGGTTAAAAAAAAATCTGCTGCCGGTTTGTGTTCGGTCAGCAGATAAACTAATGTTCAACTATAAAGTTAGTAATTAACAGCATTCATAAAATAAATCAGGCCGACTCAACAGTTTCGGCTGTTGCTTCGTCTGCAGTTACTTCATCGGTTTCCTCCGTTTCAGCTTCGTCGGTTGCTTCAGGTACTGGTGTATTGTTTTTAATCGTAAGCAGAAAATCATTGCTCATCGAAAATTCAAAATTCTGACCGGCAAGTAATTTCCTTGTCAGTTCATCTTCCTGTAACAAAACGGCAAACTCTTTAGCCAGGGGAAGTTGCTTTACAGCCGTATTGATACGGCCGTTGTTTAACTGGAGCTGAGAAAAACTATATTTTATTTTACGTCCGCCTGCTGCTCTTTCAAAATCGGTGTTGTTCATGTTCAGCGTTTGAGCGCCGCTGGCCGACCGTTTTAAAAGAATGACAATAACGGGCAAATATTTTTTCCAGGTTTGTGTAAACATACTTCAATTGTTTTTCTGTTCTTCTTTACGAATGCTTGAGTAGAAAGTTCAGTAATCAACTTATTAAGTACAACTGCTGATTAATTGTTTTCACTTAAACGTGTAAACTCGGCGCCATTGTAAATACGTGCCAGATTGCTGTCTTTCGTTTTTTCCCATTCATCCACTTTTGAAGCAGATACAATGCGCCAAAAGTTTTTAGATTTCAGTTCATCATAATCATTGGTGCGGATAAACACACCTTTAACCGTATCTCTTTGTTTAAAATGAATATTCACCTTCGCATTTTTCTGTCCTTTGTTATCGATGAATTTTTCAATCATGTCATTCGTCATACGTGAAATTGTTTGATTAAAGAAAATGATGACTGTGTTGCTGCAATCAGATTACCACCTTGTATTGCTGCGTGGTTTTTCTTCACGTGGTCTTGCTTCCACTACTTTAATTGCACGGCCATCAGTGGTAGTACCATTGAGTTCATCGATTGCCTTTTGTGCAGATGCATCGTCGGGCATTTCAACAAATCCAAAGCCACGGCTCTGATTGGTCATTTTGTCAAAAATTACTTTAGCTGAAGAAACGTTGCCGTAAGTGGCAAATAAATTTTTCAGGTCAGCGTCTTGTACGTTGAAACCTAAATTTGAAACATAAATGTTCATGTCTGATAAAAATTATAATTTAATAAAACTTGAGCGGAATGCTGGTGTAAAAGAAAAATACTAGAACAGAAGAATGATTGTTCGCTTACAAGAGATTAACTCAAATGACGCTGTAAAGGTAGGTTTTTTTTGCGAGGCGGTCTATTTTAATTTTGTGCTGCTTTAACTTTTATCTATGCTTCTATATAGCTAATTCACAGCAGTTTAACTCCTCATTTTCCCTTATGATTTACATTTGAAAAACAATCAATCAATATGATACAGCAAATTGCCCATATCGCTTTAGTGGTTCGGGATTATGATGAAGCAATTGATTTTTATACAGGTAAACTCAGGTTTACGTTAGAAGAAGATACGGTTTTGAGTGAAACAAAACGGTGGGTTCTGATAGCTCCCTCTGGCTCGGGAGGTACTCAGCTTTTATTGGCGAAGGCTGCTAATGATGAACAGCAAAGCAGGGTCGGTAACCAAACAGGAGGCCGTGTATTTCTATTTCTTTTTACCGATGATTTCTGGCGTGATCATCAAAACATGCTGGAAAACGGTGTGGAGTTTGTAAGGGAACCTGTTGCTGAACCATACGGAACAGTTGCCGTGTTTAAAGATTTGTACGGCAACCTGTGGGATTTGATTGAGCGGAAAAAGTAACTGCAGTTTTCACGGATTAGGTGAAACCATCAGCAGTTCTTTTGCCTGCATAAAATATTATTATAGCTCACGCTGGATTTAAAAATTCCTGACAGCTTAGCTGCCAGGAACAATAGTTTTGCATAAGGAATAAATATAATTATAGCGCTGCCAGCAGAAGTTCTTCAGCTTTTGGAAACAGAATATTGTTTTCAAGGTGTACATGCTGATGCAGATCTTCTTCAAATGCTTTGAGTTCATTTATCACCAATGCAAATGTATTGCAGGCTCCAACAGGAGGGGTGTAATTATTAGTGAGCTGCCTGATTTCATCAAGACCATTGCCAGCTTGTGTATGTTCTGTTTCCATTATACTTACCTGACTACTGATGAAATTGGGGCTGAAATCAATATGTTCAGGATTCCTTCCTGCATAAAAAACTTCACGGATTCGTGGAAAGAGAATCATCTCTTCTTTGTCCATGTGCAGCTTCAACTCATTCGCAACTTCCAGGAAGATGGTATACACTTTCTTCATTTCAGGGTGGCGGTCACCATGTTTGCCGGCAACACGCTGTAAATGTTCTGCAATTGGAGTAATTGATTTTTTTACATAAGCATGATGTATCAGGATAATATGGCTGATGAGCTGCTCCAAATCATATGAATCGAAATCCTGGTTGTTATCTGCAGGATTGCCAATTGCTTTTTCCAGTTCATATACAAGGGTATCAAGGGGCAGGTCTTTTTCTTTACATGCTTCTTCAAGACTCCGTTTGCCATTGCAGCAGTAATCGAGGTTGTATTTTTCAAAAACAAGCGCTGTTGCATGATATTGTTTAACAATACTACCGAGTGTGCTTTGGGTACTTATTTGCATTTGTATTAATTTTCATCAAAATTATTCTGCTTCAGTAACGGCCATTATGATTTCGATCACAAAACATCTTTTTTATCTCATAAAATTGTCAAATGATATTAACTTCATCGGAGGCATTCCTTTTAAATTCACCCGATCGTAATTCTTTCATCTATGCTTCATCTGCACTTTCACCCATTTCCTGAATTAAAGACAGATCGGCTTCTGTTACGCAGAATAAAAGCGACTGATGCACCTGAGATTTTTTTTCTCCGGTCGAACAAAGAGGTGCTGCAGTTCATTGGTAAAGAACCGGCCGCAAATGAAGAGGTGGCAAAAGAATTTATTGAAAATATCAATCTTGATATTGATGCCAATCAGGCAATTATGTGGGGTATTGCTTTAAATGAAAACCCGGCAATACTTATTGGCAATATCTGCTATTGGCGATTGCAGGCGCAGCATCACCGTGCAGAAATAGGTTATACGTTGCATCCCGGTTACTGGCGGAAGGGAATGATGAAAGAAGCCATTCTGAAAGTGCTGGAATACGGATTTGAACAAATGAAACTGCACAGCATTGAAGCCAGAACATCTTCTGGAAATCTTGCATCAGCAGCAGTTCTTGAAGCAACAGGGTTTGTAAAAGAAGGATACCTGAAGGAAGAGTTCTGCTACAGGGACAAATTTTACGACACAGTTATTTTTTCGAGATTAAAATAAATATAAGCTTGAGTCATACTTCAGTCATTGCGTATTTTCTTTGTTAAGGAAGGTATTATTATAGGTATCTTTAAAGGGACACATCTACATTATGAACTGGCACAACATAGAAAGTACAGAAGTCATTAGTAAAACAGGATCTTCTGCAAATGGATTGACGGCAGAAGCAGCTGTATTGAAATTGGCAGAATTTGGTCCCAACGATTTGCAGGAAAAAAAGAAACGGCCACCCTGGATTTTATTTCTCAATCAGTTTAAAGATTTTATGATTCTTGTTTTAATAGCGGCAGCTGTTATTGCAGGTATCGCCGGCGATTTAACTGATACAATTATTATCCTCGTCATTGTTATACTCAACGCAATTGTTGGTTTTGTGCAGGAATACAGAGCTGAAAAGGCCATTGAAGCGTTAAAGAAAATTGCGGCATTGCAGGCGCAGGTAGTGAGGAATGAAAAACCGCTCATGATTCCTTCTGCAGAAATAGTACCCGGCGATCTTGTTTTGCTCGAAGCAGGGAATGTTGTGCCGGCCGATATCAGATTAATAGAAATTAACGGACTTCGTATTGACGAGTCTACCTTAACCGGAGAATCTGTTCCATCAGAAAAAACAGAAAAAAAACTTGAGCAGGCTGATCTGCCCATTGGTGACCGGCTCAATATTGCTTTTAAAAGTACACTGGTTACATATGGAAGAGGGAAAGGGATTGTTATTGCAACCGGCATGCAAACAGAAATAGGCCTAATTGCAAAATTGCTGCAGGAAGATGAGGCAGCAACACCTTTGCAAAAACGTATGGCCGACTTTGGTCGAAAATTATCTTATCTCATTTTATTTATTTGCCTGTTGTTATTTGTGATTGGATTGTTACGGGGCGAACCACCATTGACAATGCTGCTCATTTCAATATCACTGGCAGTAGCTGCCATTCCCGAAGCATTGCCTGCATTGATTACAATTGCCCTGGCACAAGGAGCAAAAAGACTGGTAAAAATAAATGCATTGATCAGAAAACTTCCTGCAGTTGAAACACTGGGCTCTGTAACATTTATCTGTTCTGATAAAACAGGTACTCTTACACAGAACAAAATGAAAATAGTGCAGGTACATGATTATCAGAATGAGCATTTTATATTTAAGCAGGTGGCTGTACTGGAATGTGCAATGGCTTTAAATAATGATGTTAAAGAAACAGAGCAGGGCTCTTTACTGGGCGATCCAACTGAGATGGCATTGGTGGAATATTTTATAAAGCAGCATTCAGCTGTTGAACTGAAAGAGTTGCAGGATCAGTTTCCAAGGGTTGCAGAATTGCCTTTTGATTCAGACAGAAAATGCATGACTACTGTTCATCGATACAAAGATCAGTTTCTTGTTATTTCAAAAGGAGCTGTTGAATCTGTTACTGCTGCTTTAAAAACCGATCCGAATATAACAGCTTATTTAAAAGAAGCAGAGGAGTGGGCTTCAGAGGGTATTCGTGTGATTGCTTTTGGATATAAATTAATTGATAAACTTCCTGAGCCTTTTCAATATGAAAGTGTTGAAACGGATCTTTTATTCGCAGGTTCAGCAGGTATGATTGATCCTCCCAGGGAAGAAGCAAAACTGGCAATACAGGAATGTAAAACAGCAGGAATTCATACTGTAATGATTACAGGCGATCATCCTGCAACTGCTTCGGCTATTGCAAGGCAAATTGGTATTCTCACAAAAAATGATCTTGTAGTTACAGGTAAAGAATTACAGGCCATGTCTGCAGAAGAATTTGAAGCGCAGGTGGAACAGATAAGAGTGTATGCAAGAGTTTCGCCTGAGCAGAAACTGAATATTGTAAAAGCATTGCAGCGCAAAGGAAATTTTGTATCCATGACAGGTGATGGCGTGAATGATGCACCATCACTGAAAGCATCTAATATAGGAGTGGCCATGGGGATTAATGGTACGGATGTAAGCAAGGAAGCAGCACATATGATTCTGCTCGATGATAATTTTGCCACCATTGTAAAAGCAGTAAGAGAAGGAAGACGTATCTATGATAATATCCGCAAGTTTGTAAAATACATCATGACCTGTAATGGTGCCGAAATATGGACATTGTTTCTTGCTCCGTTAATTGGATTGCCTATTCCGTTGCTGCCCATACATATTCTCTGGATCAATCTTGTTACAGACGGTTTGCCCGGTCTTGCGCTGGCTAGTGAGAAAGAAGAAAAAGACATCATGAATCGTCCTCCACGTAAAACAACTGAGAATTTATTTGCCGGTGGCATTGGTTACCATATTGCATGGGTTGGTTTATTAATGGCAGGAGTAACACTTGGCGTACAGGGATGGGCAATTAAAAATGGAAATGAGCATTGGCAAACAATGGTGTTTACAGTATTGGCATTAACACAGTTGGGGCATGTTTTGTCGATCAGGAGTGAACGGGAGTTTTTATTTAAGCAGGGCATCTTTAGTAATATGCCATTGGTTGGGGCAGTGTTACTCACAATTATTTTGCAGATGGGAGTTATTTATCTGCCATTTGCAAATGAAATATTTAAAACAAATCCACTTACGGTAAATGAACTGGCAATTTGTTTTGGTGCGTCAGCAATTGTTTTTCATGCAGTTGAAATGGAGAAATTGATAAAAAAAATGATTATGCGAAGAAGAAAAAACAGGCCCTGAGTGTAACGTTACTTTCAGAAGCAGAATTTATTCAGACGCATAGAAATAACCAGTAGCTTTTCATCATGTTGAATTATGAAAAACTACCGGTTTATATATTCGGTAAAAGGCTAGTAAAAATTACAACACGATTACGCTGTTACTGCCGCCAAATTCGTTTGGCTGCAACTCATCTGCTTCAGGCTCATTCAGCCATTCTGTAGCATTCACTAAGTATTTGAATTCGTGTTTTGTTTCTTTAGGCAGGTTTACTTCAGCACTGAAGGTTCCGTCTTTCTTTTTGCTCATAACAATGGAATTCTTCCAATCACTGTTCAAGCCAAGGATTTCAACTGTTTCGGCATTTTCAGGCTTAAATGCAAATTTCACTTTGCAATAATCTTTTGTCTTGAAATAAGTTTTTTGTACCATAATTCTTAATGTAAGTTTAAATGTTTAGCGAGGCAGTAATTTTCAGCAGTTCAATTAACAAGCCTGGCCAGAAAGCAGTTCTTTCCGCTGTTTATACATATTTCAAAAAAAAGTAACCCGGCAAAAAGCATTTTTTTATGATTGATTATACACACTAACAATTGTTTTTGTTGATAAAAAATCAGCCTAATGCGTCTTTACGTTCCTTTCCGGCCCTGATCATTTCAGGGTAACCCCATTTTTTCGACAAAGCATTTACAGCCATTGCAATCCGTTTTGCCCGGGTTATCTCTGTTTTAGCACTGTCGATCCATTTACTGAAATAACGTTGATGGGAGCCGGGCAGTGTTTTGAAATGATCCAGTGCTTTTGGCTCATCTTTCAGGCATTCCACAAAATCGGCATTAAAAATAAATTCACTTTCGTCAGCTGATAACTGCACATTAATTGTTGCACCATGTCTTTTACCGATGGCTTTTCTTACATCCGCATTCAGCGACATAATGAATTTTCCTCCACCCACCGGGTATAACGGCATGCGCTGAAAACGGTATTGATCAAGTTTCCCTTTTACTTTAAATTCTTTTTTATTACCCGGTTTTAGTTGTTGCGGAATTCCTTCGGGAATTTCTATATAAGTCCAGCCGGTTTTTTCACCCTGCTGTTCATACCTGAGGATCCTGGCAGAAAAAGAAATCATACTTTTTTGAATGTAATATTTTTATCATCTAAATTAATATAAATTCTGCTGGCATGGTTATTGTCTTTAACCTTTCAACTCACATTGCATAATCAATTTCCCAATTCATTTCTGTAAGGCCTTATTCATGTTTAATCATTATTAATTCATGAGTATATGAACTAAATCTATAGTGGGTTTAGTACAACAACGCTGTTACAAAACCGCCACTTCTGTTATATGAGGAACAGGATATTATTTATTTAATCATTAAAAAACTTACAAATGAAAAAGATTCTTTTTTCACTTTCCGCAACAACTTTATTTATGGTGTTTTCCATTGCAACTGTGCGGGCACAGGGCGATATTATGGATGTGGCCACTGCCAATCAGGATTGCAGTAAACTGGTAGAAGCGATCAAATCTGCTGATTTGGTCAATACATTTAAAATGGCAGCAACCATTACTGTTTTTGCTCCTTCAAATGCAGCGTTTGAAAAAATATCGGCCGGTGAACTTGCCAAATTAATGAAAAATAAAGCTGAGCTGGCAAGAACACTGAAGGCTCATGTTGTTGGTGGAAACTGGAACTCAACAACATTGATGAATGCCATTAAACAGGGTAACGGTACTGTTCAGTTACCTGTACTTAGCGGAGGTAAATTAACTGCAACCGTGGAAGATGGTAAGGTTAAAATAACTGATGAAAATGGTAACAGTGCATTTGTTTCAAACGCAGATATTGCTGCAAGCAATGGTATAATTCATATAGTTGACGGAGTTGTACAGCCTGTGAAAGCGACGGTAACGAAGCGGGATTGAGGCTGTTGCTTCGGAAATATAAAGCTGGCAGGATACTGCCGGCTTTTTTATTTGTTTAAGGATTTCTGTTACATTTATGATATGACGATCCTTGTTACAAACATTAAACAACTGGTTGGCGTAAGAGAAAAAACGCATTTACTTCGTGGAAAGGAATTGGCTCATCTCCCCAGTATAGAAAATGCATTCCTGGTTGTAAAAGATGGGTTAATTGATGAGTATGGAAATATGGCGGCAATTGGTAACAGAGAAGATGCTATCCATAATAAAATTGATGCAACAGGGCAATTCGTTTTGCCCACCTGGTGCGACAGTCATACACATCTTGTGTTTGCTGACAGCCGTGAAGATGAATTTGTTGATAAACTAAAAGGACTCAGTTATACAGAAATAGCTGCTAAAGGTGGAGGTATTTTAAACTCTGCAAAAAAATTAGCTGATAAAACAGAGCTTGAATTATTACGGCTTGCATGGAGCCGTTTGCAGGAGTTGATACAAACGGGTACAGGTGCGGTTGAAATAAAAAGCGGCTATGGTCTTTCTGTTGAGGCTGAATTAAAAATGCTTCGGGTAATTAAAAAGCTCAAAGAAACTTCTCCCATTCCTGTAAAAGCAACTTTTCTTGCAGCACATACTTACCCGTTGGAGTATAAAGAAAATCACCAGGGTTATATTGATCTCATTATTAATGAAATGCTTCCGGTAATAGCTGAAGAAGAACTGGCTGATTATGTAGATGTGTTTTGTGAAGATGGTTTCTTTTCTGTGGATGAAATGGAAACAATCTGCAAAGCTGCCACAAAGTATTGGTTAACTCCCAAGCTGCATGTTAATCAGCTCAACAGTATTGGCGGGATACAAAAAGCAATTGAGCTGAATGCTTTGTCAGTAGATCACCTCGAAACAATGACAGAAAGAGATATCAGAGATTTAGCAGCTTCATCAACCATTGGAACATTATTACCAACTGCTGCTTTCTTTTTGCGCATGCCTTTTCAACCAACCCGTCAACTGATTGATGCAGGTGCAGCTGTTGCTCTTGCAAGCGATTTTAATCCCGGTTCTTCACCAAGCAGTAATATGAACCTTGTGATTTCCATGAGTTGTATTGGCATGAAGATGTTGCCTGAAGAAGCCATCAACGCTGCAACCATTAATGCAGCTTATGCCATGGAACTGGAGCATGAACTGGGAAGTATAACAGTCGGAAAAAGGGCAAATCTAATCTTTACAAAACCTATTCCTTCACTGGCATACCTGCCATATTCATTTGGCTCGAACCTCATTGATAAAGTAATGATAGCAGGGGAGTTTTTTAGCTGATGCTTCGTTAACGTAAAACAACTAACTTCATTCCGGCACAAAAAAAAATGTATGCAACGTTTCCGGTTTTATAATAAAGAAGATGTACTTACGCTTACTAAGGTCCGTCGCTTTGAAACCAAATTGGGTGAAAGGGTTCAACTTGTAAATACCCGTGAACAGTTTGAACAGGTATTGGAAAAATCAAATGCTAAATATGTATTGTTTGGTATTCCTGAGGATATTGGTGTAAAAGCCAATGGGGGAGTAGGAGGAACCAATACAGCCTGGGTTCCATTCTTAAATGCCTTTTTAAATATTCAGAGCAGTGATTTTTTGCAGGGTGATGAAATTATGTTGCTGGGTCATTTTGATTTTTCTGATGTGGAAGATTTGATTGAAAAAAATGCACACGGACATGATGAAAAAATTGAAGCTTACCGCCATGCTGTAACATTGGTAGATGAAGATGTAGAGCAATTGACAAAAATCATTACTGCAAGGAATAAAATTCCTATAGCAATTGGTGGTGGACATAACAATGCTTATCCTTTGATTAAAGGTGCGGCCAAAGGGTTACATAAAGCCGGCGTTTTGCAACTTGCACAAATCAATTGTATTAACCTCGATGCACATACTGATTACCGCCCGGCTGAAGGCAGACATAGCGGCAATGCATTCCGCTATGCAGAAGATGATGGGTACCTGCAGAAGTATTGTGTAGTGGGTGTACATGAAAATTATATTCCGCAGAATGTGTGGATTGATATTGTGAATAATCCCTTTATTGATCTGATAACGTATGAAGATATTTTCATTCACGAAAAACGAAATTTCATTCAATCGGTAGCACATGCAACAGGTTTTACAGAAGATATGCATACTGGTATTGAAGTAGACCTTGATTGTATTGAGCATACACTCAGCAGTGCCATTACACCAAGCGGTATCACAGCATTACATGCAAGAAAATATATCAGCTTTGCTGCTACTGATTGCAAGGTTGCCTATCTCCATATTTGCGAAGGCGCCAGTTTCCTGAATGATGGCCGTAAAAACGACACCACCGGCAAGCTCATCAGTTATCTGGTAAGTGATTTTATTAAAGCGCATACATCAAACTAAAAAACAGCGGCACTTATCTTTACATCTGTTTGAGCAGCGGTCTGTTTTATTTTTATCAATAGTTTTCCTGCTTCCGTTTGCTTCTGTTGTTTTTGCAGTGAAGTGTACAATCCCGTTAGTGCCCAGATGTTATCGTTGTTGTTTTTCAGATCGTTCCTGAAAGCTGTTTCAGCTTCCGCCCACTGTTTGTTTTCCAGGTACGCATTTCCAAGATAATGTTTGGGGTTGAGTATCCAGTCTCTTGGTTCGTTGTACACCATTTGTTCTTCTTCTGTCGATGCTTTTGAAAAAAAGTCAATTGCTATTATATAGTTTTTTTCTTTCAATGCTATGGTTCCTTCCAGCAATTTTGCAGCAATTTCAGCTCCTTCAACAGAAGGGGAGAAAGGTGTAAAAGGAAGATACAGGCTGCTGTCTTTAAGCAATTGTTTAACCTGCCACAACTCATCATTTGCTGCTGATGTTTTGTTTTTATTTGCCAGTGCCATACCTTTTCCAAAATGATAAAGAATACTTGCATACACCTGTTTTTCTTCAGGCTTTTTTTGTGCAAGTAAAGCATCCCATCTTCCAAAACGCACATCAACAAATACAGTAGTCATATAGATGTATTGAACATAACTTCCCAATGCGCCTTCCATCATCAGGTATTCCTTTGGAATACTGTTTGCAGTTGCCTCAGCTGATTTGACTGCATATTTCATTTTGCCTGCAAGCATTGCATGATTTGTTTGCATATGCAGGTTATGAATAATGTATAAAAAATCATTTCCTGTAACAGCGCTGAATAGTGGAATCATTTTTTGATAACTGCCTACTGCTTTTTCATTTACAAGGCCGCCTTTGTTATAATTACCGGTACGCAGATAAATATGTGAGGGCATATGTACCATGTGAGAAAGGGCAGGTGTTAAATTACCTAACCTGTCAGCACTTGGAAGAGCAAGGCTTGCATACGGCGATGGCTCCATTACATGAATGTAATAATGATTGGCACCAGGGTGATCAGGGGTATTCTTCAATAATTTCTCCAGTACCATTCTGATTTTCGGTGTCCAGGATTTTGGGTTTCCGTTAGTGAACCAAAGATCCCATGGATGTTGCAGCATCAAAGCATCAGCATATAAAGCAGCCACATCTGCATTGCCGGGATACTGTTCATAAATTACTTTCATCCCGTCTGCATATAATTGATTCAGGTATTCTCTTGTTTTAGTTGAATCGGCTGAATAACGAACTTGCTGCGCCTTTATCAATGCTTTTTCTGTTGGGGTGCATGCTGCACTTAACTCAGCAGCTTTATTTACGGCAAGCAATGCATCGGGTGATGCGGCATAGCCAAGATCGTTAATGTTGGGGCCGAAAGCCAATGCCTTTGCCCAATGCAGCATCGCACAAGCAGGGTCAAATTTCTCTGCCTTCTTAAACGAAGCCATTGCTTCAATAATATGAAAGCCATAATACATATTTATCCCTTGGTTAAAGTAGAATTGAGCACTGTCGTTTTTTGTACTGATCTTCCATTTATAGTTACCTGCACCAGGCACAGGAGGAATGTCGGCTTCGTCTAAAAAAGGTTTTAATGCTTCCCAATCAGGGCCACAACGGATAACTGTTTGTTGTTTATAACTGTTGATTGCTTTTACTTGTTGTATATTCTGATACCGGTCAGTAAGTTGTAATGCCAGCAGTGCAGAAAAAAATGCAGAAAATGCAAGGAAGAGCAGTTTTAGTTTCATACTGATGATTTAAGAAAATAGAAAATACGATATTTTTTATTTTCATTAAAAAAAAGCAACCCTTTTTTTAATGAAAACCTGTTCGTTGTTTCAGTTCTTCCACCACATTAAAAATAATCGGACACCGGTTGTAATGCATCATCACTGTAAACAATCGTTTGGTAAAAAAGGGGAGATGTAAGGCAGGGAATTCACGGCAACCTGCAAAACGGTCTTCATACACAGTACATTTATTATCTGTTAAAAAATGACAGGGAATTGTATTGATGACCATTAAGCCATAGCCGCCTTTTTCAAGATACTGTTCATCAAACTCTTTTCTGTTGAGCTGTAACCTTGCTGCAACACGATCAGCTTCATCTTCTGTTACATTGATCATTAAACTTTTACAGCAGTTGCCGCAGGCAGTGCAGTCGATCTGCGGTTCTATGAGTTTGTTAAGTGCATGAACCTGTTTGTCTGTTGTATCCCCATTCTGTTGCTTCAGGAAGGTAACAAACTGACTGTTCTCTTCTTCTTTTTCTGTGGCCAGTTGCTGAATGACGATGAGTGATGTTTGCAGTTGCACTATTTATATTTTTTCAGATGGTGGTTTGAGCAACTGTTTGTTTCACACCCTCAGCGTAAGAAGTAGGCTTCATTCCAAAACGGTTTTCGAATTTCTGTGAATCAAAATAATAATCCCGGTCGTATTGATACATCATTTCGGGCATCTCCCGCATTAAAGGAATAAACAGCCCCAATATCTTTAACAGCCACATCGGCAGGATGGATACAGTTTTATCCAGGTTCATTTCTTTTGAAAACAGTGCACTTATTTCTCTTCCTGTTATTGGATTCTTATCTGTTGGTAAATGCCAGGTTTGATTATAAGCATCTGGAGTATTTCCTAAAATAGCCGTTGCTTTTGCTGCATCTGGAGTAAACGTAAAGGAATGTTTTTTATCTGCATCAATAAACCAATTAGGTTTCTTTCCTTTTTTTAAATTTTTATAAACCACTTCAATTAAAAAACTTTTTTCATTGTTGGGTCCGTAGAAATCAGCAGAACGGGCAATGAGTGCAGTGAGTTTCCCTGATTTTACAGACTGCCATATCATCTCTGCTACTTCCTTTCGTACCATTCCTTTTTTGCTGGGAGGATTTACTTGTGATTCCTCTGTCATGTGAGGAATTGCATTAATATCGTACATATAAATATTATCAAAGAAAACCAGCTTTGCATTGTGTTTAATGCAGGCATCAATCGTTGCTTTCATCAGCTTAGGCCAGTTTTCCTGCCACACTTTCAGTTTGTAATCAAAGCCCACCAGCAGGTACACAATCGCTGAACCTGCAATTGCCTTTTCTACCTGGCCGGGATCAGAGAGATCAGCTGGGAATAATTCATCTGTTTCATTTACTTTCTTTGGATTGCGGCTCACCAATCTTATATCATTGGTATAAGCAGTTAATTCTTTTGCCAGTACAGAACCGATTGTTCCGTTAGCACCTAAAATTGTTTGCATGCAGGAAATTATTTAGTTGATGAATTTACAGGAATTGACTTGCAATTCTTTTACTGATAACAAAACAAAAATAGAAAAGGCTTTCTTCCGAAAGCCTTTTCAGAAAATAATAATAAAAGATTATTCAACTGGTGTTAGGTATTGTGTAAAGGAGTACCCTTCTTCACCTGCATCGGTTTTAATAAACCACCACTGATCATTTTCTTTGCGAACAAGTGTAACAACTTCATGCCTTGCTGCTTTGCCCACAATGGAATCTTCTGTACTTGGGCCACTGCGGATGTTAAGATTGCTGCGGTTAGTTGTTACTTTTAATTTAGCGCCTTCACTTATACCGGCTACGCTGTTAATGTTCAGCATCAGGTCGCCCGATGAATAATCAGGATCCAGTTTACCGTAGATGTCCCACAGTTGCTGTTTTACAGCACCGGTGCTTTCGCCATCAATGTACAATACGCCATCCTGTTCACGAACCTTTAAATTTACAACAGGTGCTGCAGTTGCAGTATCAATCAGTTCTTTGTATTTGTCTTGTAATGCCATAATATGTTTCCTCCTTTGGTTTATTTTTTTACTAATTCTGCTGATTCAATTTTTTTCAATCCTACTGATTTCAGTGCATTCAATCCCATCATCATTTTTTGAAGACTTGCTCTTTGAATTTCACCGGTAAGTGTAAGCACACCATCTTTCAGTTCTGTTTTAACACCGGGATAATCTTTTACGGCATCGGCAATTGCCTGGCTTAATGCATCCGAAACCGGAGGAACAACAACTTCAGGCGGAGCAATTGTACAATTGTTGACAATTGATTTTACACCTTCAACTTTTTTAACTGCTTCTTCGCACATTGTTTT
>JANOIQ010000358.1:0-10404 GCA_031407835.1 Chitinophagaceae bacterium | reverse complement strand
ATGAACATGGTGCCGATAAATTCAGCGAGGAAGGGAGACATATGGCAGTCGTTTTGGTTTTAGATTGTCTTATTGATTCGACATACAAATACGGCAGGTTTTAGGTTTTCCTCTTATACTTTCGTTTTACACTTCGTTTGTGATGATAAACCGATGCAATCACAACTAGTTTCTCTTTCGCATCTACAAAGTATATCACATAAAAAGGGAATTTTTTTAAAGAGTTTCATAGAAATTTTTATATTGATTCCTGTAACGAAAAGGATCTTCACAAATTGCATAAATCCTCTCGTTCATTTCCATTGCAAAATGTTCTGCTGCAATTGAGCTACGTTCCAAATACCAATTTACAGCATCGCTGTATTCCTGAAAGGCAACAGGTGTAAATGTATGCCGGCACTTCATTTCTGTTTCGCAGATTGCAGTAACTTTTTAATTTCTTTATCAGCTACTGCTGCATTAATCATTTTGCCGCCTTTTTTGTAATAGGCAGAAGCGGCATCTAATTGGGTTCTCAAACCTGGTGTGTATTCCAGTTCCTGTTCAATATCATCTTCCAACAGAGCATACATCGCCTTGATCTTTTTATCGTCAGCTACCTTCAGATAGTCAACCAGCTTTTTTCGTATCGCTACTGTAGTCATAAAAAACTTTATTTCAAATTTAAACGGAAAATTTCACTTGATGAAGATATTGCTGTTGAAACCATATCTTGTATTAGTTAAACCGCCGTAGATTTTCAAAGCGTTTATGTTTAATATCCCGTCAGACGAGGGCGTCAGACGGGGCGTACATCCAACATCGTACTTCGTACATCTTACATCACACATCCCTCACTTCAATAAATATCCTTCCGCCACTTCATTAAATTCTTTCAACTGCTGTAGCTTCCATGCTTCATCCTTATTCATTTCTTTCATCATGATATCGGCAACCAATGGCGCTGCTTCAATCGCTGCCTTTGCATCAAGAAACAAAGCTCTTGTTCTTCTGGCCAATACATCTTCTACTGTCATGGCCATTTCATTTAATACGGCCCAGGCTACTTCCGCAACCGTATAAGGAAGTTCGGGATGAATTAATTGTGAATAGCCCTGATCCTGCAGATAACGGATCGCTGCTGCATCACTTCCGTAATAATATAATGGATCAGTGAAATCAACTTTCTTCATCCAGCCATGCAGCTTCATGGTTTCTGTCTGGCAACGGGTATAAGCCAATCCGCCAGTGTAGTGAGCTTTCAAAATCACTTCCTGCGCCATCTTTCTGTACGTAGTCCATTTACCCCCGCTGATATTCACCATGCCGCCTTTTGATACCCAGATGGTATGATCACGGGGAAGTAAAGCAGTTTTCTTTTTACCGGGAATTTTTACCAATGGCCTCAATCCTGCAAACACACTTTTAATATCGCTGCGCTGCAACCCCGTATGTACATAACGGTTAAAGTGATTGATTACAAATTCAACTTCTTCTTCCAAAGCCACCGGTTCGGCAACAGCACTTTCAACACTTGTATCGGTTGTACCAATAATTACTTTATCATGAAAAGGAACAGCGAATAACACACGACCATCATCGGTACGTGGAATAAACAAGGCATGCTCTCCGGGAAAGAATTTTTTGTCAACAACAATATGAATGCCCTGAGAAGGGGAGACAGTTTTTAGCAGGGCATCATCATCCATTTTTAAGATTTCATCTACAAACACACCTGTTGCATTGATGA
The DNA here is from genome assembly GCA_031407835.1 of Chitinophagaceae bacterium. Lineage (GTDB taxonomy): Bacteria > Bacteroidota > Bacteroidia > Chitinophagales > Chitinophagaceae > Lacibacter. The sequence goes on along the minus strand of JANOIQ010000358.1, from coordinate 8,675 downwards.
CGATGGTGCCTCTTGCTTCGTACACTTTTCCATCCAGTACATCTTCAATTACTACACCTTTTACTTTTTCCTGTTCGTGAATGAGATTGGTCACTTTGCAATGATTCAGCACCGTTGCACTTACATCACCCGCCGTTAAAGCAAGCGATACACATAATCTTGCATCATCAAACTGTCCATCATAATAAACAACACCACCACTTAATTTTTTTCCATCCAATCCTTTAATGTATTCCTGTGTTTTTTTGATGGACAGAATTTCTGTTCCGCCCAAACTCAATTTGGCTGATAAAAAATTATACATTTTCAAACCCAGACCATAATATAATTTCTCCCACCAGCGGTAAGCAGGTAAAACCAACTTTAAGGGATGTGCAATATGCGGTGCATTCTTCAGCAGCAAACCTCTTTCACGCAGGGCATCTCTTACTAAGCGGAAATTACCCTGCTGCAGATATCGTACTCCACCATGTACCAATTTTGTTGAGCGACTTGATGTGCCCTTGCCAAAATCATGCTGCTCGACTAATAAAGTTTTATAACCACGGGCTGCAGAATCAACTGCCGCACCCAGGCCGGTTGCACCACCGCCAATGATGATGATGTCCCAGTGGTTGGTTGTTTTTAATTGCTGTATTTGTTGAGATCTGTTCAAGAATCAGTTTGTAGTTTATAGTTTGTAGTTACTCCTCCGAGCTTTGCAATATTACTCAATGAAGTTGAAGTTTGAAGAACTATAAACCACAAACTACAAACTTCTGAAATTCAATAACTCATCGCTGCTTTTACCGCCTTTGCCCAGCCACTACTCAGGTTTTCCCTTATTTCTTCTTCCATGCCTGAAACAAATTTTCGTTCGATCTGCCACTGCTGCTGAATTTCATCAATACTGCTCCAGTAACCGGTGGCTAACCCTGCAAGATAGGCCGCTCCCAATGCTGTTGTTTCTGTAATACGTGGACGCACAACCGCAGTATTCAGCAGATCGCTCTGAAACTGCATCAAGAGATTATTTACTGTTGCACCACCATCAACCCGCAGTTCTTTGATTTCAATTCCTGAATCGGCTTCCATGGCTTTTAATACATCGGCGGTTTGATAAGCAATACTATCCAACGCAGCTTTCGCAATATGTGCTGCTGTTGTTCCTCTCGTAATACCAACAATGGTTCCTCTTGCATGCTGGTTCCAGTAAGGAGCTCCCAATCCTGTGAATGCCGGAACAACATAAACCCCATCACTGTCTTTTACTTTTGCTGCGAGTTCCTCTACTTCACCTGAAGTGCGGATAATACCCAATCCATCTCTCAACCATTGCACTACTGCACCGGCAATAAATACAGACCCTTCTAATGCATATTCTGTTTTGCCATTGATCTTCCAGGCAACAGTTGTTAATAAATTATTGCGGGATATCACTGCTTTCTCTCCTGTATTCATCAGCATAAAACATCCGGTTCCATAAGTATTCTTTACCATTCCGGCTTGCGTACACATTTGTCCGAACAATGCACTTTGCTGATCACCAGCAATACCGGCGATAGGAATATTAACTGCGGTGAGAATATTTTGTGTTTTGCCGTACACTTCACTGCTGCTGCGGATCTGCGGCAACATATTACCGGGAATCGTAAAAATCTTTTCCAGTTCACCATCCCATTGCAAAGTTTGTAAATTCATAAGCATGGTGCGGCTTGCATTGCTCACATCTGTTGCATGCACCTGACCCTTGGTTAAGTTCCAGAGCAGCCATGTATCAACTGTACCAAAACAGAGTTCACCTTTTTCTGCTCTTGCTCTTGCACCTTCCACATTATCTAAAATCCATTTTACTTTTGATGCACTGAAATATGCATCCACCACCAAACCTGTGCGTTGCTGAATAAGAATGTGCAGGTTCTTCCGTTTTAACTCATCGCAGAAATCGGCAGTTCGTCTGTCCTGCCAAACAATGGCATTGTAAACTGGCTTACCTGTGTTGCGATCCCACACAATCGTTGTTTCCCGCTGATTGGTAATCCCAATGGCATGAATATTTTCTGTTGTTAAACCGGCATGGGTAATTGCTTCTGCAGCCACACCCAATTGTGTACTCCAGATTTCTTCGGGATCATGTTCCACCCAACCCGGCTGCGGAAAAATTTGTGTAAACTCTTTCTGTGCAACGGAAACAATTGTTCCGTCGTGATCAAACACAATGGCACGACTGCTGGTGGTGCCCTGGTCGAGTGCTAAAATATATTTCTTCATACCGCAATTGAATTAACAATCATTAAAAATGTCCTGCTGATTCTTTACAGCATGAAACCGTTAAATTTGACAACTTAAAGAAGCATGCATGCAATTGGTTGAAGTTAATGATAAAGAATCAGCTGCAAAATTTTTACGTGTAGCTGTTGAACTATATAAACATGATGCCAACTGGATCCGTCCGTTGGACAAGGATATTATACAGGTGTTTGATCCGGAAAAGAACAAAGCTTTTCAGTATGGAGAAGCTATGCGCTGGATCTTACAATCGGATGATGGAAAACTGATTGGCCGTGTGGCTGCATTCATCAACAGCAAGTACAAAACTAAAGACGATGAATATCCTGTTGGCGGTTTGGGATTTTTTGAATGTATCAATGATCAAACAGCAGCTAATCTTTTATTCAATGCAGCCAAAGAATGGTTACACAGCAAGAATATGGAAGCAATGGATGGCCCCATCAATTTTGGAGAACGTGACCGCTGGTGGGGATTGCAGGTAGAAGGATTTCAGCAACCACTGTACTGCATGAATTACAACCTGCCTTACTATCAGCAGTTGTTTGAAAGTTATGGATTCAAGGTTTTCTTTAACCAGTATTGTTACTCGCTGAAAGTAAAAGACAAACTTGAAGAACGATTTTACAGGCATCATGATGAATTGTCAAAAGACCCGAACTATAAGGCTGTTCATATTAAAGAGGATCAATTAGAAAAATACGCCAGGGACTTTGCAACAGTTTATAATAAAGCATGGGCAGGGCACGCAGGCATGAAACAGATGGAAGAAAAAACAGCTATCCGTATGTTCAATGCTATGAAGCCGGTGATGGATGAACGCATCAGTTGGTTTACTTACTATAAAGATGAACCGGTTGCCATCTGGTTAAATATGCCCGATCTCAATCAATGGTTCAAACATCTCAATGGCAAACTCGATATGTGGGGCAAACTGAAATTCATTTGGGTGAAAGCAACCAAACGAAATAAAAAATTCACCGGAATTATTTTTGGCATTGTACCCGAGTTTCAGCGGAAAGGGGTAGATGCGTTTATGATTATGGAAGCTGCAAAGGTAATACAGGAACCCATGCTGTATGATGATTATGAAATGCAATGGATAGGTGATTTTAATCCAAAGATGATGAATGTGGCTGCCAGCCTCGGCACACATATCAGCCGGAAATTAATTACCTACCGCTATCTCTTTGACAGAACGAAAGAATTTAAACGGCACCCGGTGTTGTAAAAATTCTTATCATTACTGTAACATGAACACACAGCTATTTGAACAACTGCATAATGAAGGGCTGGTTACCGACAGTTCCTTTGAAAAAATAAAAGAAGACAGCGCCAGACAATTATTTTCCATTCATTGGGAAATTAAAACACTGTTATACCTCGGTGTATTATTATTAAGCGGCGGACTTGGCATCCTGATTTATAAAAATATTGACACCATCGGTCACCAGGCCATTCTTGTTTTTATTGCAGCAGTTAGCGCAGGTGCTTTCTATTATTGTGTAAAGACGAAGCTGCCTTTTTCAACTGCCAAAGTTGAATCGCCCAATGTATATTTTGACTATGTATTGCTGCTGGGTTGCTTAAGTTTTTTAAGCTTTATCGCTTACCTGCAGTTTCAATACAATGTGTTTGGAACACGATACGGACTGGCTACTTTTTTCCCGATGCTCCTATTATTTTTCTCTGCCTATTTCTTTGATCATTTAGGCATATTAAGTTTAGCCATTACCAACTTAGCAGCATGGATCGGCATTACCGTTACACCCTCTCAATTACTTCGTGTTAATGATTTCAACAGCAGTACCATTATTTATTCAGGCTTATTTCTGGGAGCATTATTGATTGCGTTGGCATTTGTTTCAAAGCTGAAAAAGTGGAAACAGCATTTCGAATTTACCTATGCCAACTTCGGCATGCATATTCTTTTTATTTCCTGCCTCTCAGCTATGTTTCATATCGACAGCATCTATTTAGTTTGGTTTCTGTTACTGGCTGCACTTGCTTTTTTTTCTTACACGAGATCAATGCAGAGTAAGTCATTTTACTTTTTATTGATCACCACTTTGTACGCTTATGTTGGTATCAGCTATGTGGCTATCCGGTTCCTGATATCAATTGGCGGGTATGATATGGGGCCTGTTTATCTCGGTTTACTCTACTTCATTGCTTCAGGAATTGGACTTGTATTATTTCTCATCAGTAGTAACAGAAAAATAAAAGCACTATGATTGCCTATAACAACACATCCCTGCACAATGAACGGATACAGGAGCAATCAACCACTGCTTTTGAAAATAATTTTATCAGCAAAGAAGAATTACTGGCCATCAAAAACAAATACCCTGTTCCGTTTTATACACCGAATATTTTTATCCGCATTGGTTTGTTCATTTTAACCCTCATCATTCTTTCTTTTTCTTTCAGTCTTTTTTCTTTGCTGTTTATGAGTTCTCTTGAAAACGCATGGAAGGGTTTGATGTTGTTTTTTGCATTACTTACCTATGCTGCACTAGAGTTTATGGTACAAACAAAACATCATTACAAATCAGGAGTGGACGATGCGTTGCTGTGGAATTTTGCCGGCATGCTGTTTGGCAGTATCAGTCTGATTCTTGATGCAGGTGCACTGACCAATTGTGTGTTGGTTTTTCTTATTTCATTTTATTGCTCTATTCGTTTTGCAGACAGGTTTATGAGTGTGGTTGCTTTCCTTTCTTTATTAGGAATTCTGTTCTTTCTTTTTACTGATCATTTGGGCATTTCAAAAGCAATCATTCCGTTTGTGCTGATGGCTGCTTCTGCTGCCGTATATTTTCTGGTTAAGAATCTTGAGAAGAGAAAAAGCCCGGAAAACTATGAACATTGCTTTACTATGATCAGCATTGCAAGTCTGCTCAGTTTTTATGCAGCCGGGAATTATTATGTGGTAAGAGAAGTGAACAATGCCATGTTTCACTTATCAACTGATGGCTCATTACCCTTCGGCTGGTTGTTCTGGATCCTGACTGTGCTTGTTCCTATCCTTTATATTGCAAGAGGGATTCAAAAGAAAGATGCCCTTTTTCTGCGTGTTGGCTTGTTTTTGATTGCAGCCATGATTTTTACCATCCGTAATTATTACCATATTATTCCTCATGAGGTATTTATGACCATTACCGGTTCTGTCCTGCTCATTCTTTCGTATGGATTGATCAGTTATCTCAAACAACCGAAATACGGTTTTACGTATGCAGAGCTGAATAAAGAAAATAAAATGGGGAAGCTGCAGATTGAATCGTTGATCATTGCTGAAACATTCGGTCAGCAAACCAAGCCAACTGAAACAACGAAGTTTGGAGGTGGCAGTTTTGGTGGTGGCGGAGCTGGAGGAGAGTTTTAGATACTTTTTTTAAAACATCTCTACAATGGTTGCTTTAATGAATATCTAATCTCAACCTGAGATTATCATTACTTATCATTATCTGTTTGAGAATTATAATAAGTTTAAGAAATACTGTTGGTATTACGAAAATATATCTTTTGTTTTATTTACTCATTGAAATAGATTTAAAGAAACCTTTTGCTCTATTTAAGATAGCTTTTATGATCAAAAAAATTAACTTGTCACTTGTGCAAAAAATTTCCTTCTCGATGAACGAGGGGTATTTCCAAAATTATCTTGCCACCAGTCGTCAGTTCTTAATGGTTTAGGTGCTTCATCAGGCTTCCGCCATTTCAACGATTCTCTAAACGAAAAATGACTGAACAAACGCATGTATTCACCCAGGTAAATATCCGCTACTCTTTTATTACCTCGAATAATAAGCATATTCTCATCATTGTCTTCTGTAGAAGCCGCACTGAAATTTGCAGAACCGGTAATAACAATGGGGTCGTTACTCAGAGGATCAACAAGCATAAACTTATTATGTACATATCTAACATTTGTATTCAGTCCTGTTAGCCTTTCTTTTACCCAACCATCAAATTCATTTGTGCGTACAAAATCACCGATTGCAAAAACATTTTCGATCTTTCTCCGTAAATCATCAATAAATTTTTCCTCTGCGTCTTTTTCAGGCCCATCTTCCATTGGTCTTGTTTTCTTTTCCATCAACGCTAACCGCATGTGAGCATTGCTATTTTCATAAAAATCACGAAATATTTTATTCATGCCAAAAGCAAATGTCATGAACAACCCTTCCTTTGCATTAGTTGCGAGCTTTGCATAGAATTCTAAAGCATCAAGGTTTTTACGTGGACTGAAAAGAACAGATGTGCCTTTAGGAATCGGAATTGCCGGAAGTGGAGTTAGTGTTTCCACCTCTGTTTCCAAAGGCGCATTTTTAGGATCAGCTTTTAATTCATTCCAGTAATCAAGATAAAGCTGTGCAATAGCTGGATCTTCTACGACATGTGCAACATTTGAATGTCCATAAATTCCTCCATCGGAAAAATTAGCTCCTCCCGTCCATACAGATACAGGTTTTTTGTTATGTCCTTCAAGTTTTATAATAAACTTGTTGTGTGAAATATAAGATTTACCTTCTTTTCTGGGAGTGCAAAAATCAGTTAATCCTAAATGCTCAACCATTGCAACATTTATTTTACCCGGACTTGGTTTCCTCGCATCATAAACAACTTCAATATCAACTCCTGTATCTTTAATCTGCTTAATTAGGTTTAATATCTTTACAAAATTAAATTCATAAGCCGCTATTCTAAGTGAATGCTTACCTGGTTTGCAGGATTTGATAAAATTTTCCAATGCCTCATATAAACCCCTTGACAACCATTCGAAAGCTTTATCATTTGGCACATCTTTGGGGCTCTTATCACCAAAGCGACGCATATACTCCTGTGATGCAGCCGATCCTCTATTGAAATAAATATCATGATCTCCTGTTTCAGGACTTTCGGTTGTTATTATTACAGATGTAACAGCAATGGGTATAAGGTCTTGTGGGCTTCCCTTTAATGCAGTAACCGTGTACGTATATTTATATCCGGGCTTTGCAGAATAATCTGCCCACTGAAAACTTTGCACGGGATGATATTTTGTTGAATACATAGTTCCTGGTGGGAAACCAGGGTCGGTTTCTGCAAACGCTTTCATCCCTTCAAGATAATAAGATTCATTCTCAGTATGGTCAGTTCTATGAACAGAAAAGCCTAATAAGCCTTTGCATTTAGCCTTGGGAAGGTGAAAACCTAAAACAACTACATAGGTTCCTGCAATTGCATTTACTTTTAATCCATTTGAAGTTTTAGATAGTCTCATTTTTTTTTAGTTTTAAGTTTATCTACTCTGGCTAGACGACAGATTTGTAAAATTATTACTTCATTTACCAGTTTCCCCGTTTAAATAACCCAATTACAAAGGTGATTTCACGACAAATAACTGCCACAAAAAACAAGAAAACTTTATAAACTAAATGTATAAATACTACTAATAAAAATCAATACCACGAAACGGGTGGTTTATATTAAATAATAGTAAAGACAATACTTAAATAATTCAAGTTTGCTATTGCAGGCCTTACCAACAACACTTAACCCACTATTCGCAGTCACACACACTTCAAGGAGGGCCTCATTGCTTTTATAATATCCACATTAAAACGACCTTCCCTTACTTTCCTTAAATTGCACCCGTAGTTATGGATAAATTCATCGTTTCGGCACGCAAGTACAGACCCCAGACTTTTAATACAGTTGTGGGGCAGAGTCATATTACCACCACGCTCAAAAATGCCATCAGCCACAACCAGCTGGCGCATGCGTTTTTGTTCTGCGGTCCGAGGGGTGTGGGCAAAACCACCTGTGCCCGTATCCTGGCCAAAACTATCAACTGTGAAAACTTACAGCCCAATGGTGAAGCCTGCGATGTGTGTGTAAGCTGCCGTACGTTCAATGAAGGAACCTCACTCAATATTCATGAACTTGATGCCGCCAGTAACAACTCGGTGGATGATATCCGTTCGCTGATTGAGCAGGTTCGTTTTGCTCCGCAGATGGGCAAGTACAAAGTGTATATCATTGATGAGGTACACATGCTCAGCTCCAGTGCCTTCAATGCCTTTCTGAAAACACTGGAAGAACCTCCTTCCTATGCCATTTTTATTTTAGCAACTACTGAGAAACATAAAATTCTGCCAACGATTTTAAGCCGTTGCCAGATCTTCGATTTTAAACGCATTACAGGCAGTGATACGGTTGATCACCTGCAGGAAATTGTTGACAAGGAAGAGATCAAAGCAGAAAAAGCAGCTTTACAGGTAATTGCACAGAAGAGCGAAGGTTGTATGCGTGATGCACTGAGCATCATGGATAAGATTGTGAGCTTTACCAATGGCGAACTCACTTACCAGAATACATTAGAGCATCTGAATATTTTAGATGCTGATTATTTTTTCAAACTG
>JANOIQ010000348.1:0-1640 GCA_031407835.1 Chitinophagaceae bacterium | reverse complement strand
TGTAAGATGGTACCATCGGCATCTATGAAGCGGAGTTTACCATCATACAATTCATGTTCACCATTTGGACCAACTGTACCAAGATATAATGTTGGTGAAGTGGCAAAGCTTTGCACCATCTCCGCATGTTCTTCATGAAAGCGTTTGATGATTTCAATTCCTTTTTGTACCGTTTCTATTGCTTCAGGAATCCATTCCAGCAAAGCTTTCCTGTTTTCTTCTGTTAACGGGTAAGCCATACCACCCGGAACAATACCCATAATATGAATTTTCTTACCAGTGATACGTTCACTTAGTTCCTGTCCGAATTTGCGTAAACGGATTCCACGTACTGCGATATCAGGAAATTTTTCAGCAACGCCGAGTATATTTCTTTTTGCAGGATCACTATCATAGCCGAGTAAAAAATCAGGAGAAGAAAGATGGAAAAATGATAATGCATGTGAAGAAAGATTCTGACCGATATGCATTAATCTTCTTAACAGATTAGCAGTATAGGTTGGTTGAATGCCCTGGATCATTTCGCAGGCTTTTACACTGGCCAGCGTATGACTGGTTGGACAGATACCGCAAATGCGTGGAGTAATCGTTGGCATTTCTGTATACATTCTTCCCTCACAGAATTTTTCAAAACCTCTGAATTCATTTACATGAAACAAAGCATTCTCCACTTCTCCACTATCGTTCAGTTCGATGGTGATCTTTGCATGTCCTTCAATTCTTGTAACAGGAGAGATGAGGATTCTTTTTTTATCTTGATTATCCATAACGCAATTTTTTTGCTTTGCTTAAATCCGGAACACGGTCGTTTAAAAATTCAAACAGTACATAAAAGATCGTATCAGCATCGGGAGGACATCCCGGAATTACAAAATCAATATGTACCAGTTCCTGCAGAGGAACTACTTTATCATTCAACTTAAGCAGTGCAGGATGGTTGGGAATTTCGCCTTCCTGGTCATTGCTGACAGCATTGACATAAGCCGTATCAAATACATCTTTCAGGTTGAAATAATTCCGCATGCCGGTAACATTGGTTGTAACTGCACAATCACCCAACGCAATAAGAATTTTTGAGTGTGCACGCATGTGCATTAATTCGTGCTGATGTTCATCGCTGGTAACAGATCCTTCAATCAACGCAATATCCACATCCGGAAATTCTTTTCCATCTACAATCGGCGACTTAACGATATCGGCCAGCTTTGCAACATCGAGGATACGTTCATCAATATCCAGCAGCGACATGTGGCAGCCAGAACAGCCGCCCAGCCAAACCGTTGCTAATTTTTTCTTAGCCATTTTATGAATTCGTTTTTAGTATCAACATAAATAAAAGAAATGATCAAAGCTTCATCGCTCTTCTCTCCATCAGTTCATTAATCATTTCCGGATTCTTTTCAAGCTGCCCCTGCACAATTGCTTTTGGCCAGATAGCACCGGTTGGACAGGCGTGCAAACATTTACCACAGGAAGTACAGGTTTCGGATTCGCCCCATGGCGTATTGAAATCAGAAATGATCCGCACATTATAACCACGGTTCATTACATCCCAGTTGTGTGCACCTTCCACTTCATTACAAACTCTTACACAACGTGTACACATAATGCAGCGGTTGTGATCAATCACATACCAGGCA
>JANOIQ010000312.1:0-3455 GCA_031407835.1 Chitinophagaceae bacterium | reverse complement strand
TAATGAGTTATACAAAATTCAGGGTGGTTTTGTAGAAGTGCTGAACAATAAAGTAACTGTACTGGTAGAGGGCAGTGAAGCAGTTTAATTTGAAACCAAAATTCTCATAGATAGTCCCGTCAGAAATGGCGGGATTTTTTTGGCCTCCCCAAACCCCTCCAAAGGAGGGGCCATCAACCCACAGCCCTCGCTTTTCTAATAGCTAAATGTATTACTGAAAGTCTGATTTTTTGACGATTAGAAATGAGGTGTTGATATGTAATAATAAAAAGGTGATTGATGAGATGGTATACCGTCCTTCTCCTTTGGAGAAGGATAAGAGGATGAGGCCGCACTGGTAGAAGGCAGTGAAGCAGTTTAATTCGAAACCAAAATTCTCATAGATGATCCCGTGAGAAGTGGCGGGACTTTTCTATTTGTCCAAAAAAGTAATCATCCGATCAATCAATTGATTTTGTTTTTCAATCAATACTGGAACTAATTCAACTAATTTTTGAATGTTCTTGTTTTATTCCTGATCATTTACATGCACACTATTATTATCAGATGCTATATGCGAGTGATTCCTATCTTTTAAATCATAATCGGAGGTTGAATCAATTAGTTCTGCAATGGAGGTTTCAAGATAATCAGCTATTATTTTTAACCTCTCAATTGTCATGCTTGTTTCTCCTCTTTCAATCTTTCCATAAGCACTTTCACATAATCCTAATTTTGCTGCAATCTCAAACTGTTTGATACCCTTTATCTGTCTTTTAATTCTAATTTTTTCTCCAATATTCTGATTCATAGATTCTTCCATTTTCATTTTTTGTAAATATAGTTGAATCTTTATTCGACTAAAATACCACTTTACGGGTAAGTAAAAACACCTAATTAATTAGGAATGGGCAATAGCCTTTAAGAGTTTTATATGGTTATAACAGTGGGCTAACCTGAAAACCACTTTAAAAAGAAGTAAGGGATAACTTAAATTTAATAAAATGAAAAAAATCGAAATGAAATGGTTATTCTCTTTGTTAGCAGTCTCCTTGTTTTTTTTTAATAGCTGTCAAAGGCAAGTTGATATTAATTTAAAAAATAAGGATAATGTTTTATCAAAGTATAGCAGTGATTTGGTTTCTAATGGATTCAAAATGACATATATTGACTCTATTGCTTATAATCTTGAAGAACTTAGTAATTCAAGGATTTCTATTTCAAGTTCCCTTTCAGTTATCATATTTAAAAAGAAATCTGAACATGCGGGGATTTACTCTTTTTTAACGCTAATTTGTAAAGAAGGCAAGTCATCTAATGTGGCTTTTATTGACATAAAAACAGATTCATATTCTACTGCAATAAAAAGTGCTACTCAATTTCTTAAAAATGAAAATGTTATCAGCAACACCGTTATAGAGGTCTTTAACTCTAAGGGAGAGCTTATTCAAAAAAATGTAAAACGGCAAGATGGGAAAACTGAACTTACAATCAGAGCGGGGGTTTCACCTAACAAGAACACTACTAAGGACGAAAATGAAATGGCCCTGTCGACTTTAGACCAAGATCCAATTGGTGAAGCACCAATATGCACTGATTGGTATCTTCTTACATTTATAGATGGCATCCTTCTTAGCGAGGAATATGTTGGTACTACTTGCGGCCCTGCAAATTCAGGAGGCTCAGGGACTTATGTAGAAGGGTCCAATTCAAATGCTGATGACGGAAGATTGAGTTGTCGTTCTTTCAATTTTACTTCAATGACTACTAATATGTATGAGGCAGGTGTTAGGGGCTTATCATTTACCGTAGTAGCACAATATGGACCTACTTACACATTTTATTTTAGAGACATTTTTATAGGATTTCCAAGCAGAACAGCTGATAACAGAACTTTTACATCTGCTGAGGCTGCTGCTCTGACAGCTCAAGCTATGAATAGGGCTGCTTTAACCATGGCGCTTCAATATCAATCTTATACTATAGAGCAAGCCGCTGCTTTAACTAAATCTCAATTTGAGAATCAATTTAAAAATTTAACTTCAATAATCTTAAGCAATCAAATCAATGCTGGCGCAACAGTTAGCTTTAGTAGATCTGGTAATAATTCAATTACCACTAACGCTATCTACAATACAGGATGGGAAATCCTTTGGAATGGATTGTCTGGCAACGGCTGTAATTAAACTATGAATATTGAAGAGTTAAAAAAAATCGCATACTATTATTTTCCGAAAGGGATGGATGATTCCTCGGATGAGTATAAGTATACGTTAGAAAATAGGCGACTTTTAAAAAAAATGCTTCCGAAAAAGGAACTTTCTATTCAGTTTTTTGAAGCCTGTAATAGCTTGGCAAAAGACTATAAACAAAGCGAATTGACGTTTATGGATTATTCTTCAACACCAACTTATGACAGATGTGTTAAAGGCTGTTTTATTTTTTATAGGGAGGGTGCGTATATATCGGTTGGGGTTTATATAAGTGTACTGGTACCATGTATGGTTATTATTGAATCTCCATTTAATAAGGGCAGACCTCCCTATTTAATACCATTCATAATTAACCAACAGGTTTCAGAACCTTGTCAACAACTGAAAGAGTATCTGAGTGTTCGCCTTCAGGAAAAATTAGGCAAGTATAGTAGTGTCAGCGATGAAGTATTAAATAGTCCAGTTCCTGACATAATAATTGATGCTGCAGGTGCTTTTTCTAATTCAAACAGTATTAACCTCCCTTATTTAACTGGGTTTAATGTTTTATTTACCGGGTTTATTTTTTAATCATGAAAGAGTTATTGATTTTAATAATTGGGTTAAGCATCAACTTAAATACGCAATGCCAAGCTAAGCCTGAAATAGATGTATCAGCATTCCTGGGTGTCAGAAATGTAGATATTGGAATCAAAATAATTGATTCAAATTATATTGACGTAAAAGACTCTGTTATCAATAAAAATATTTATCCTTTATTCGTTTCAAAACGTTTCATTTCAAAATCTGAAAAAACTCATGGAGATTTATATGTAAACGTTGATGAGCTAAATCGAATTTCAGCAATTCTAATACTTACAGATGATTTAGCATTCTTTCGAGCAAGAATTTCAGAAGGTTCACATTTGGGTCCAACATCATCGGCAAATTTCAATTTTGATGATGCTAACTTGCAAAATTGGCAATTTGCAAATTGCAATATTATACTCCTTGATTTTTCAATATTTAAGGGAGTAATATTACATGGAGGTACATCCACAAAAGCGTACATGATTGATTTAGACGAATAACCGTCAGCTAAAATAAAAATTATTGCTCTTTTATGTAATCCTCTGCTTCCCTGCATCCATCCTTCATAAAACAATTGTTTATGAATACGAAATGGATGCAACTCTGTCTTCTCTTCTTTCCTTTTACTTTATTAGCCCAATCAGTTAAACGTGTTCCTGTTGAAACAAAAATGGAACAGGTAACAGTATTTAT
>JANOIQ010000256.1:0-5398 GCA_031407835.1 Chitinophagaceae bacterium | reverse complement strand
AGTACATATTTCCGGGTGAGTACATATTCATCATAAATCTTCTGCCAGATAACTCCATACAAAGGATGCTGCGATAAATATTCGGTGAGGGGGAAATAACATTTCTTCATCGCCATTTCACAGTTATCAAACAATGTTTTAATGAACAGTGAATTTTTGTAAAGCTTTTTAATTTCAGCAAAACGTCCCTGATCATCCAATGCTTTCAATGCAGTGCCAACACCATAATAACCGGTTACATTTTGTTTCAGCTGGCTCCATGCACCCACATAAGGAATGGCACGGAGGTCCTTGAGTTCAAGACGGGAAGAGGCTCCACGCTTGGTTGGGCGGCTGGCAATATTGGTATCGCTGTAAAATTTCAGTGGACTCACATCAACGAGGTACTGCATAAAGTAAGGATGATTCTTCAGCTCAACGTATGCATCATAACTCTTTTGTGCAATTTCAACAATCAGGTTTTCTTCTTCTTTCTGCAGGGTAATTTCAGCCGAATCAAAAATATCGTTGCTGAGTCCGGCATTGAGCAACTGTTCAATATTAAACTGTGCGGCATCCTGTGTACCAAAGTTGGAACTCACGGTTTGTCCCTGTACAGTAAGTTGAATTTCTTTGTTGGCAATATTTTTTCCCATGGATGCATAGAAGCGGTGTGTTTTACCACCACCACGTGCAGGAGGTCCGCCACGGCCATCAAAGAATACCACATCATTTCCAAATTGCCGGGAGATAGCTGTTAATTCTTCTTTTGCTTTATAAATACTCCAGTTGGCCATGAGGTAGCCACCATCTTTGGTACCATCACTGAAACCAAGCATAATGGTTTGCTGGTTGCCCCTGCGTTGTAAATGATATTTGTAAACAGGATGCTGATATAATTCCTCCATTACTTTTGATGCTTCCTGCAAATCATCCACTGTTTCAAACAGGGGAACAATATCAATATCGAGTTCATCACTCTTCCATCCACTAAGGATTAAGAGCTGATACACTTCCATTACATTAAGTGCACTGGTACATTGGCTGATGATGTAACGGTGACATCCATCTTTTCCATTCGACTGCTGAATGCCCTGAATATTTTTCATAACATCCAGGGTTTCTTTTACGAGTTCATCTGGTGCCTGGTTTTCTGCATCAGGTTTGTAATTGGGCAGAAATTCAAAATTAGCATGTCCCTGTTTTGCTGCAATGGCTGATAATACTTTTCCATGTACAGAATTATCCTGCCGAATATCAAGCGATGCAAAATGCAAACCGAATAACTGTACACGGTTAATGAGCAGCTCCACCGTTTGCTGAAACAAACCATTGTGCTGATGAATCAGGATCTGCCTGATTTCATTCAGGGTAACCAATACTTCATCTTTGCTGAGATTGGTGGTATGACCGGGAATGAAAATATTATCGTAGAGTTTCTTTTCTAATGTTGAGAGTAATACATCCACGCCTTCAAATGTTAAGCGGCGTTTTAATCTTCTTACATCGAGATAATAACATTTGATGATAGAACCACGAAGCTGCTCGGCAACTTTCAATGTAATATCTGTTGTTACAAACGGATTGCCATCCCTGTCGCCACCGGGCCAGAAGCCCATGCGGATAAAGGGCTTTTTAAAATCGGCTCCTAACTGCAGTTGATTTTTGAGTGAGGTATAAATTTTTCCAACCGCTGCATAAAATACATTCTCTAGGTACCAGATCAAACTCACGGCTTCATCGTATGGAGTAGGCTTTTGTTTTTTGAGGAAAGGTGTTTTGCCCAACTGCTGCAGATAGACGTTGATCTGGCTGGCATTATTTTCTGCCAGTGCTTTTGATAAGTCGTGAATGATTCCCAATACTGCACCGGGATAAAATTGAGTTGGGTGTGCTGTTAATACAAAACGCACAGAATAGTCAGACAGTTTTTTTGTTAACTCCTCTTCTTTTTTATGCAGCTGCACTTCGTTAAGCAGTTGCTTGATGCTTCCTGTACCCTGCAGATCATGCACTTCTTTAAAAGCAGCATCTTCCAGCGCATCAAACAAAACAATCTGCCTTTCGGCATATTGCACAAAACGGAAAAGCAGATCGATCTGTTGTTTTTCTGTTGTATACGATGTATGACGTTTGAAAAAGTCTTCAATAATTTCTACCGGGCTCTGTTTCTTTTTGTATCCATCTTCACAATTGGCTAAAAGCAGCGACAATAAAATTCCTGTGCGCTCAATGCGGTGAAAGGGGAGAGAAGTAAACAGGCTGTTGTAAAGCTGAAATTTAATACCGACTAAGTTCTTAAATTGCTGCAGCCCCGCTGTATTTGAAAATGACATAGTATTCCTGGTTGGTTTTAGTGCAGGCAGGCGTTGGGCTGAAAGATAAAAAGAAATGAAGGGCTGAAAAAATTTACTTCAGCAAAAAAGGCTGCCTTACGGGGCAGCCATCGCTTGCTATTGATGATGAATATGAAAAAGGCTTACAATTTTAATTAAAGACTGTGTATCAGCATAGGTGCTAAGGGATATAAATTACTGTTCCCGGTGTTTTCCATTATTTCTTTCAGTTCGGGCAAATGAACGATCGTTTTTAAACAATATTTCTTTTTATGCAGGCAAGATACCGGTATGGCGGGAGGTGTTTTTCTGTGTTCGGTTGCTGAACGCTGCCATACCTGTTCTTTCCATGAGTGAACCAACTGCCCGCTTTTTTCTGAAATGATGCGGTGCTTGCTGAACAGTACTTCACGGGTACTTTGTTTGTTTACCAAAAACCATCCTGCAAATACCATGATGAGTAAGATTCCCTTTTTCATTTCATTCAATTTTTTTTGGTTACTTGATTACAGAAGAATCAGCGGGCTTCCATTTCTGTACCATCAAATCAATGTCTTCATCCGATTCAAATGCAATTTCTCCCCTGTTACATAATTTAACGTTGCCCATGCCTTTCATAATTACGGTGAGCAGGTTTGATTCGAGCCATCCTTTGTTGGTAACAGTTGAATTGTCGTTTACAATAAGTGTACGCAGGTTGTTCACGGGAACAGTAACGGTTACTTTGTTTTTGAGTGAACCCTTTTTGCTTTTAATGATCAGCGTTCCGTTCACCACTTTGTATTCTACACGGGCTACGAATTTTTGCTCACCTGTTACGGTAATTTCTCCTGTTGCATCTTCAACCAGTATAACATTGATGCCATTACTTACACTGATGCTGGTAACAACAGCAGGAATAGAAATACTGAAGGAAGCGGTTTGCTCTTTTGCAGGAGCAGCTTTTGTTGTTGCAGCGAAGCTTAACAAAGCAACTGCAAGTGTGAAAATTTGTTTCATGATTGATAAGGTTGCGGCCTTGCGGCCATTTTTGATGAATTGTTTAACGATGCAAAGATTGCCCCGGAAAAAGTAGAAAACAATCACCAAAATGGGTGAATTGTTGATTTAACTGCATGGATTGCAGAATGAGGCTGCTGCAGGTAATTCCGTTGCTGTTTGATGGCTGCATTATAAACTGATTGAGGCAGGAATGCTTATTGTAATTGATAAAGTAAAAAGCCATATCAAAAAAAATACAGGAAGCTGCCTGTCAATTCCAATTTGGAAGCAATAGCCTTAAAGACATAATCGTTTAGTTGCCTGTTAAAGAAGATTGTTCATCCTCCTGCATTTCATTCAACTCTTTCTGCAGTTCAGGCTCAACTGTATTGATTTTTTATACTCCCGAATCTAAATTCACAGTAAATACGTTTCTAACATTGTAACTATTATTTTATGAACGATTTATTATGTGCCCAGATTTACGTTTTTGCCAGTGGTACAGGTATACGTTACCTGCTCATTAACTGCAACGGTAATCCCGATAACAACTAATTACTGCTAAAGAACAGCAGTAGCTGGAGGTTTTCTTTCAACTGATGTTTGCTTATCTTTAAGTTGATGGAAACCGAAGTACTGAAACAGTTTGTTTCTTCTATTCATTCACTCAACAGCGAAGAGATGCTTGCCTTTACAGCTGGCTGGCAACCGCTTACCGTAAAACGAAAAACCATTCTTACGGCTGCCGGAGAAACGGAGCGGTATCTTTATTTTGTGCTGGAAGGTGTACAGCGTGCCTTTTACCTGGCCGATGAAAATAAAGAAGCAACGATTGTATTTACGTATCCTCCTTCTTTCAGCGGTGTTGCTGATAGTTTTCTTACACAAACTCCCTCACTTTATTTTCTTGAAACCTTAACTGCAAGCAGGCTGTTACGCATTTCGTATGAAGAGTTGCAGCAATTAAGTAAAGTATATCCAAATATTCAGCAACTGATTTTTAAAGCAACTGCGTTTGCATTGAAAGGAGCATTGCTCCGTCATGTAGAGTTACAGTGTTTCAGTAATGAAGACAAATTCAAAACTTTATTACAACGGAGCCCGCATATCCTTCATCTTGTTCCGCATAAATATCTTGCTTCTTATCTTGGAATGGATGCCACCAACTTCAGCAAATTACTGGCTACTGTAAGGATTTGACAATTTCCCTTCTTAAAAATTATCTTGGTTTTTACCAAGAATAAAATGTGTATGGATGCTGAGCTTTGTATAAAATTGATTGTTATGAAAAAAATACACAGCAAGGTTTTACTCGCACAACTTCAGGCCAATGTGCGTGAATTGATTTTACAGGCTTCACAGTTACAGCAAACGGATACTGCAACGCTGCATATTGTTCCTGCTCCAGGTAAGTGGAGTGTTGCACAGGTACTGGAACATCAGAATATTTACAGCCGGTATTATTTACAGGCCATTGAGAAAAAATTGCATTTCAATGAAAGCACCCCGCATCCACTGTACACTCCCGGATGGCTGGGAAATTATTTCACCAACCTGATGAAGCCAACAGCAGATAAAAGAATAGTAAAGCGTATGCAATCCCCCAAAAATGCATTGCCTTCTGTTCAGCCAGATGCTGCGATCATGTTAAAGGAGTTTTTGCAGCATCAGCATCATTTACTGAACCTTTTGCATATTGCCGGAACAGTTAATCTTGAGGCGATCCGTATTCCCACTTCATTAAGTAAACTCATTCAGTTAAAGCTGGGCGATACATTCCGGTTTTTTATTGCACATGAACAAAGGCATTTTGTGCAGATTGAAACTACTTTGAAAGCAGTTGAACAAGTAATGAATAAAAAAGATTTGCAGGTTGCCTGATCATTTTTCAGCGGCCTGTTTGTTTCTGTACAAATAATTGCAAACTGCCATTATTTTGTGATGCGGCAATGGCGATGCTATTGTTAAACGGAAATTGCACCAATGCTTTCGCATTACCAGGAATAAAAATGCCGCTTTGCAAAATAGAAAGGGGAGTGAAGTTTCCTTTACCATCACCCTGTAATACCAACCCATTTGATGCATCATAACGACCGGGAACA
>JANOIQ010000246.1:0-6501 GCA_031407835.1 Chitinophagaceae bacterium | reverse complement strand
CTCAGCAAAATGGTGGAAGCCGAACAACAGGCATTGAAAAAAGGAAAGAACAGGAAAGATGCCATCATGGCGGCCTATGATCGTTTTTACAAAGGAGATATTGCACAGGAGTTTGTACGTGGTTGCCAGGAACAGGGTGGATTAATTACCATGAATGATCTCGCCAACTGGAAGCCGATTGAAGAAGAACCTATGCATGTAAATTATAAAGGAATTGAAGTTTATAAACTTTCACAATGGACACAGGGGCCGATGTTATTACAAAGCCTGAATATCTTAGAAAACTTTGATCTCAAAACAATGGGCTATAACAGTACACGATATATCCACACTTTGTATCAAACAATGAATATGACCTTTGCTGACCGTGATTTTTATTATGGTGACCCTGCTTTTCCACCTTCCGAACCCATGCAGGGATTACTGAATAAAGATTATGCAAAGCAAAGAGCCAGGCAAATTTCTATGGAACGGAATATGCCCAATATTGGTCCGGGTGATCCTTATCCATTTGAAGGAAAAACAAATCCTTATGTTGATGTATTGAAAAAAAGAGGTTTCAGTTTCGATACAACAAATAACAATCGTCCGGGATTTATGCCGGCGCATGATGTAAGAAATGAAAGTGTTGCTGCAGTTGATGCAGATTACATGGATCGGCTGTGGAGAGGAACCACTTCTGTTGAAGCAGCTGATGCAGAAGGATGGGTTGTTTCCATTACACCTTCTGGCGGATGGTTACCAGCTACCATTGCAGGTAATACAGGCGTGGGCATGAGTCAGCGTGGACAAAGTTTTGTGTTAGACGCAACACTTAATCCTTTTAATGTAATTGAAACGGGCAAACGTCCAAGAGTAACATTAACACCAACTCTTGCATTAAAAGATGGCAAACCATTTTTATCATTTGCCGTACAGGGTGGCGATACACAGGAACAAAATCTCTTACAATTCTTTTTAAACATTGTGGAATTTGGAATGACTGTGCAGGAAGCTTGTGAAGCTGCAAATATCAATACCAATCAGTTGTGGTTGTCATTGGGTGGTGCAAAAACAGCCGACAGACAACCAAGGCCGGGAAATTTATTACTGCATGAAAACACATCTGAGTGGGTGCGGAAAGAATTACGACAGATGGGTTATACATTAACTTTTGATGATCGTACAAGCGGCCCTATCAATGCAATTTATTTCGATTGGAAACATAATAGCTTTTGGGGAGGCAGCAGTAATCATGGTGAGGATTATGGAATCGGTTGGTAAAAATTACTTACAAATAAATTCAACTTTTGATTTGGTAGTTACTGTTGTATGGATTTGTAATGAAGCACCGTCCCTCTCTTTTGGAGAGGGAAAGAGGTCAGACGATAAATGTCTGACTCCGACCAAAGCGTCGGAGGTGAGGCCGCTTTTGGGGAGGTAGCAGTAATCATGGTGAAGATTATGGAATTGGATGGTAAAAACTGAATATGCATTCTTATCTCATCCCACTCATAAAATCGTTTGAGCAGCATGCAAACGTTGCTGATGCGGATGGAATGAAAGCTTATATGTTGCATCAGTTTCATTTCTTTGGGCTCAAAACTCCTTTGCGGCGTAAACTGAGTAAAGAATATTTTAAGCAATCGCTTCCACCATTTAAAGATGCTGAAGAAATTGTAAAAGATTGCTGGCAACACCCCAACCGTGAAATGCAATATATTGGCACAGAATTCTTAGCCTATTATAAAAAAGAGTGGAAGAAGAATACGATTCAGCTCATGGAGTACATGATCACGCATAAAAGCTGGTGGGACAGTGTAGATCATGCAGCTACTGATCTTACCGGCCCTTTTTTCAAATTATTTCCTGAACAAACAGATAAGATTACAGGCAAGTGGAACAGATCATCAAACATCTGGCTGCAACGGAGCAGTATCATGTTTCAGAAAGCTTATAAAAAAGAAACAGACAAAGAACTGCTATCAAACTACATTCTTCATGTCGCTGCATCAAAAGAATTCTTTATTCAGAAAGCAATTGGCTGGGCATTGAGAGAATATTCAAAAACAAATCCTGATTGGGTGAAACAGTTTGTAAAACAACATAAGCTTTCTCCATTGAGTACAAGAGAGGCGTTAAAGCGTATACAATAACAGAATGTTATTTAATAAACTTCGTATAAAACCTTTTTCCGGTTTGTGGATGAAATGCCTCAATAAAGTAAGAACCATTTTTCAAATCATTAATCATGATTTTTTTCTGCGAGGCATTGACTGTTTTTGTTTTCACCATCCGGCCAACAATATTATAAAAACGAAAAATATAGTTACCCTTGGTGCGTGGAAGTTGTAACGTTATAAAATCTGAACCTTTTCTGTATTCAATATCTACCAGCCCATCTCCTGTTGATTTGAGATCAACCGGCATCACTTCACTGAACATTTCTGTTCCATTCATGTTCACTGCTTTGATCCGGTAAAACAAATGCAGGTCACGAACGGTGATTTTATCCTTGTATTTATACGCCTTTGTTTCTTCGCTGTTATCTGAAAGAATAAACGCAATGGTGCTGTAACTTCCGTTGATATCCATCCGTTCAATTTCATAATGATCAACCGATACATTATCATTTACTTTCCATTGCAGTAATACAAATGTATTGTTATCAGCAGCTGTTGCCTCTTCAATATTACTATTCACAGTTGTTGACTGAGCTTCGGCAAAATTCAGGAAAATAAAAAAAGAGAAGAACAATACGAACAACTTATTGCTCATGCAACCGGGAACCGGAAGCCGGAATTTACCATGCATTGAAATGGAAAAAAAAGTGGCCATTTTTTTACTGCGGCAAAATTAGTCCGTTAACCGCATTGCACAAGTACACTGAAGAAAATGGGGAAAAGTAAAATCATTGTTTGTCCTTATGCAAAGGATATTATTTCACTTCAAACCAAACTTTTTTTTGATCATTCCAGTTGCCGTTATAATTAATTGTAATCTCCTCCCCTGCCTCAATTGTACGAACTGTTTTTACATGCATGCTTGCATCATCAAAGTCCATAAAATATTCACTGTTGCTTTCGTATGAATGATTATACACAGGTACCCACCCCAGCGCCATTGCACATTGCTTTTTTTCAGCACCCCATTCAAAAATATAATCATGCAGCAAAGTTTGATCGAGCAGTTTCCGTTCATCAGCCGTCATTACAAGTACAGGTGCAATTTCAATAATCGTATCTGCCTCAATTTTTTCATGCGTAAAAATGCCCCTGCCTTTCTCGTCTGTTTCGGCAATAAATAAGCTGTTTAATAACATGACGAAGTTTTGTTTGATGATTTTTGCTTTCAATCAAAGAAACTAACTTTATCCAAATTGCAGAAATATATGAATCATGAACTGGAAGATGAAGGTTCATTAAGGGATCAGTTTGAAGCTTTAATGATACGTGGCGAGAAACTGGAAATACAGGAGTTCCTCAACAACCAAAACATCAGTGAGGTTGCCGAACTCGTGGATGAATTCCCTGATTATGAAAGCCAGATACTGGCCAGTATGAGTGTACACCGTGCAGTGAGTGTATTTAAAATCCTCGATCTGCACACACAAAAACAAATCATTAAAGAACTACCGCCGTTTAAAACTGCAGAGCTGCTGAATGAATTGCCGGCTGATGACCGTACATCCTTTCTGGAAGAATTGCCCAGCAATGTGGTAAGGGAACTCATTAAACTGCTGAACCCTGAGGAACGCAAAATCACCCTATCGTTATTCGGCTATCCGGAAAACAGTATCGGCCGTTTGATGACACCCGACTACGTGTACATTTATCCGCATGATACAATTGCTGAAGTGTTTGATACCATCCGCAAATATGGAAAAGACAGTGAAACCATCAACGTACTATATATCATTAATGATAAAGGTGAACTGCTCGATGATATGCGCATCCGTGATATCATCCTTGCCTCTCCTGATAAAAAAGTGGAAGACTTAATGGATGGACGGTTTATAGCACTGAATGCATACGACGATCAGGAAACAGCCAATGAATCATTTAAGATGAATAACCGTGTGGCCCTGCCTGTTGTAAGTAAAACCAACAAGCTGCTCGGCATTGTAACCATTGATGACGTTTTGTGGGTTGCCAATGAAGAATTTAGTGAAGACATGCAGAAGATGGGTGGTACCGAAGCATTGGATGAACCTTACCTTGAAACAACGGTATTAAAATTATTTAAAAAAAGAATTGTGTGGCTGATTGTATTATTTCTTGGTGAATTATTAACGGCTTCGGCCATGGCTTTTTTTGAAGATGAAATTGCAAAAGCAGTGGTACTGGCCTTATTCATCCCTCTTATTATTTCAAGTGGTGGCAACAGCGGATCGCAGGCTTCAACTCTTGTTATTCAGGCAATGGCAATGGGAGAAGTTACGTTGGCAGATTGGTGGCGGGTGATGCGGCGTGAAATTATCCAGGGATTATTATTAGGAACAGCACTGGGAATTATTGGCTTTATCCGTATTGCCATATGGCATTCCATAGCTCCGCAGATTTATGGCAGTAATTGGGATGAAATAGGACTTGTTGTTGGTTTTTCACTCCTTGGTGTCGTGCTTTGGGGCACCCTCAGTGGTTCCATGTTACCATTAATACTGAAAAAGGCAGGGGCTGATCCTGCTGTTTCTTCTGCTCCTTTTGTTGCAACACTGGTTGATGTTACAGGATTAGTGATCTACTTTTCAGTAGCTCTGCTTTTCTTAAAAGGGACCTTATTATAAAACGGAATGATCTGCTGAACAAACAGCAGAAACAGGCATGCTTTTCCTTTTATCCAAAATAAGCCAAGCCAAGATGCTTTTTCTTACTTTTGAACGATGGAAGTGAACCTTGAGCTGATTGATAAGCTGAGCAACCTGGCCCGGCTTGAAATTAAACCGGAGGAAAAAGACAGCCTGCGGAATGATATGCAGCAAATGATTGGCTTTATTGAAAAACTACAGGAGCTTGATACAACAGGAATTGAACCGCTCCTGCATTTAACAGAAGAAATCAATATGCTGCGGCAGGATGAGGTGAAGGGTTCTGTTTCAAGAAAAGAAGGTTTGCAGAACGCCGCATTGAAGAATGAAGCTTTTTTTATGGTACCCAAAGTGATTAAAAAATAACCTGAATACATTTTACTTATGAGTTCTGTTATCCACCTCGAAGATTTGCGCAAAAGTTATTACCTCGGCAAACAGGAACTGCCTGTTTTAAAAGGCATTAACATGGACATTCATAAAAGTGAGTTTGTAGCACTGATGGGACCATCCGGTTCAGGAAAAAGTACATTGATGAATATCCTTGGCTGTCTTGATACACTCACTGATGGGAAATATGTGCTCAATGGAAATGATGTGAGCAAGATGAATGATAATGACCTGGCTGAGATCCGGAATAAAGAAATCGGATTTGTGTTTCAGCAGTTCAACCTGCTGCCACGTTTATCTGCATTGGAAAATGTAGCACTGCCATTGATTTATGCCGGTGTTCCTAAAAAAGAACGCAACGAACGGGCAATGGAAATGCTTACTAAAGTGAGCCTTGCAGATCGTTCACATCACAAATCAAATGAATTAAGCGGTGGCCAGATTCAGCGTGTGGCCATTGCCCGTGCACTGGTGAATAATCCTTCTATTATTTTAGCAGATGAACCAACAGGTAATCTTGATTCTAAAACTTCTGTTGAAATCATGAACCTGATTTCTGATATTCATCAACTTGGCAATACGGTTGTGCTGGTAACACATGAAGAAGATATTGCACGCTATGCAAAACGGGTTGTAAGACTGAGAGACGGTGTGGTTGAGAGTGATCAGTTGAGAGCAGAAATGGCTCTCCATTCATAAATACTGTTTTAACCTTATTCAATAAAATGTGGAGAGTTTGTGACTCTCCTTTTTTACTTTGTACTGCATAGCTTTATTGATGTTAATGAATGGTTGAATAAAAAAATAAGCGAAGTAGTATTTCAAACTTTTTCACGGCTACTTTTGTTACCTCTACCTTAAAACAATCAGATGGCTTTAAAAATTTATACCAAAACAGGCGACCTGGGGAAAACGAGTTTAATCGGCGGCACAAAAGTGCCCAAGAGTCATATCCGTATTGAAACATATGGCACCGTTGATGAACTCAACTCGTATGTTGGTTTGGTGAGCGATCATGTGGCTGATATACATACCAAAGCCATTCTGAAAGAAATACAGGATCGTTTATTTACGGTTGGTTCATCACTTGCCTGCGATCCGGAGAAAGAACCAAAGATGAAAATTCCTGATCTGAAAGAGAGCGATATTAAACTGCTGGAAAAAGAAATTGACAAAATGAGTGATGCCATTCCTGCCATGAAATCCTTTATACTGCCGGGCGGGCATGTTTCAGTAAGTACCATTCATGTAGCCCGTTGTGTTTGCCGCCGTTGCGAACGCTTATGTGTACATATGCAGCAGGAAGAAATGTTTGTTGATCCATT
>JANOIQ010000242.1:0-10892 GCA_031407835.1 Chitinophagaceae bacterium | reverse complement strand
TTTTTTTATACATGAAACGGATGAGGGGATGTTCCTGCAGCAGCAAAATTCTGCTGTCGATAAATGCCCATTTGGGTTGAAACTGTTTCAGTTTAGCTGCGTAAAGCTGATTACCCATGTGGGGATCAACTAATGCAATTTTTGTTCGCAGATGAATCAATGCAATAAAGAGAATGAGAAATTCAATGCCCATTTCGCAGGCAAGTAAAACATGATCGCTTTTTTTTACATCATTCTGTTCAAGATAAGCAGCCAGCTTTTTGCTTTGTTCAATCAACTCCTTTGCGGTAAGTGCTTTGTTATTATGAATACAGATTTCATAAGAAGGAGGAAGTTGTTCCAGCAATTGAAGAAAAGGGGAATTGTACAGCATTACACTTTCATTAGCTGTACAGAAATATTAATACCGGCAGCCATACCAAGCAACATCACAATATCTCCCTGCTTGATTCTGTTTTCTGTATAGGCGTATTGCAATGCAATAGGAACAGAGGCAGCTGCAGTGTTTCCATACAAATGAAATATTTGAATGATCTTGTTGATGTCATAGTCTAATGTTTCTGCCACCATTTTGTATGTGTCTTTTGAAACCTGGTGCGTACAGATGAGATCAATATCATTTAATGTAATGCCTGCTTCTTTAATACATTCTTTCACGAAGGGGGGAGCTATTTCATAAATCACATTTTTCAAACCA
This sequence comes from Chitinophagaceae bacterium, assembly GCA_031407835.1. GTDB lineage: Bacteria > Bacteroidota > Bacteroidia > Chitinophagales > Chitinophagaceae > Lacibacter. Next base: position 10,195 of record JANOIQ010000242.1, on the reverse strand, counting down.
AAGGTATCTCCTGTAAAACTTAGTTTGGATGCATCTGCAGGAAACATGGAACCACCTCCAAGTATGCGGCAGAGTTCCCAGTAATTTCCAAATGTATGATGACGGTGATAAAAGAAACCTTTATCTTCTGTTGTTGAAGTTAACAGCAAAGCCACACCTGCATCTCCAAATGAGTATGCTGCAAAATGATCTTTAATGGTTTCTTTTTCAATATTGCTGTACTTAATACTATCGCTTGTTTTTTCGCCACAAACAATCAAAATGTTTTGATGCGTATTGCCCATAATTAAGGAGCAACCAATTTCAATGGCATTTGTTACACTGTTGCAGGCATTCTTTAAATCAAATGCCGCACAGCTCAATCCTAATTTATGCTGTACAATATTAGCTGTGGCAGGTTCAATCAAATCGCCGGAGGCAGCAGCAAAAATCAGCAAATCAATTTTCCTGTCAGGAATTTTTGCCAGTACTTTCCTGGCGGCAGTGGCAGCAAGGTCCGAAACCTGTTCATCTTTTTCTGCATAATAACGTAGTTCACTGCCAATCATTTTTTCAATCAAACCTTCCGGCATATCAAATCCACCCAGTTTAATTTTCTGCTCAACATATTTGTTGGTTATTTTCTGTTCAGGCAGATAAGATTCGATATGTTCTATGAATACACGTTTCATATGTTAGCAGACAGTATTCTTCTCCACAATGGTTTTGTAATAAAATTAAATCCGTTGAATTCCTTTACAAATTCAATCAGTTCATCGAGATAGAATTGTCCGAATTTTTCTTTCAGGTTTTTCTCTGCAGCTTTTGCATACAATGCAGGATCGTTTACGCCGATTGCTTCAAAATTCTGTTTTGTAACATATAAGGAACGCATGTACCAGATATTCAGCAATACAACAATGCTGAATGCAGTGCGTTTAAAGAAGCCTGCTTTATCAGTATAATGTTTCATCCAGAGTTTGGTATAATGAATATGGCGGCCTTCTTCAATATGATGCAGTTCTGATACTTTTCGAATCGGTTCAAAAACACCTGGCGATTTACGGATGAGTTTTCCATAAATATCCGTTACCAGTTCAACTGCCAGTACAGAAATGAACTGATACGAGGCAGGCATATACCGGCTGTGAAACCTGCCGACAAATTGATGTGCTTTCGAGATCTTAATTTTTTTTCCTTTCAGTAAACGGATGGCTTTTGCAAACATATCCTGGTGGCGGAATTCTTCAATGAGTTCTTTCACGAGATAGCGGTATTCAACAGAGTCGGGAGGAATTTTCAACAAACGCTTATTAAAAATAAAACAGGCCAGCCCTTCAGCCCATGCATAGGAATACATTACCTGCACCACTTCATGCCGCCCCAGCTCTCTTTTTTGTTCAGCTGTAAGTGTATCAAAAAGAGGGTGGCCATGTAAAGAAACGATTTCTTCGGGCATCAACTGTTCATTATTCTCCTTCATTTCCCATGGAATAAACTCATCGGGGAGAACGGCGTTTGTTTCGCTCAGCCTGATAAGGCGTTCTACTTTTTCTACATCCGCTGAGGTGATCATGAATTGCGTTTAATGTGTTTAAGGGTTGCAGCCTGTTGTAGTGACTGACTTTAAACTTAAAAGTACCAAAAAGCGAACAGTCATTAAAACATTAGAAGGGTATTTAACAGTTCAGGAGTAAATTCAAGCCGATAGTGAATACAATCGGTAGTCATTAGTAAATACAGATTAACGGTCTTTACACTATCTATTAACGACTACCGGCTATCGGCTACTGACTATCACCATACTACTAAACTCCCCTTAACACTTTCTTTTCCATTTTCTATCCTTACTTTGCAGCTTCTCATGAAGACCTTCGACTGGTACATATTAAAGACGTTTCTCAAAACATTTGCCTTCCTGCTGCTGATCTTTACCATGATCACTGTGGCTGTGGATGCCAGTGAAAAAAGCGAGGATTTTGTAAGGAGCGGTCTTGGTTTTACCGATGTGGTAACGAAATATTATTATGGATTTATACCGCATATCATCAGCCTACTGTTTCCTGTATTTGTATTGATTGCTGTTGTGTTTTTTACCTCCAAACTTGCCGAAAGAAGTGAACTGATAGCGATGCTCAGTATTGGTACAAGTTTGCGGCGGTTACTTCGTCCCTATTGGGTTGGAGGAATTTTTCTGGCATTGTGCCTTGCACTGGCAAATCATTTTGTTATTCCCGAAGCAAATATCATCCGTACCAATTTCGAGAACAGGTATATTGATATGGGCAATATCAATAAGCAGCAGAAGCAATATCTCAACAATCTCCATTTCAGGGTTGATACATTTACCTATGCAGGTATGCGCAGCTATGATACTACCTCCAAAATAGGCAATGGTTTTTTTCTCGAAAGGGTAAAAGGAAACCAAGTGGTTTATAATCTCCGTTCAGAAACTATTACATGGGATACCACAAAAAAACAATGGAAACTTGAAAGTGCCATTGAACGGAAAATTAACGGGATGCATGAAGAAGTAAAAATGCTTCAAACAACTTACATGAAACTGGGTTACCGTCCTGCTGATATTTCTGAGGACGAGTATAAAAAAGATAAACTCAAAACTCCTGCCCTCAACCGTTTTATCAGGCAGGAAGAAATCAGGGGATCAGAAACCGTGAATGCATCAAAGTTTGAACGCTACCGCAGGGATTCAAGTGCAGTTGCTGTTATCATCATGACCATAATTGCTGCAGTGCTGGCCTGCCGCAAAATCCGTGGAGGAAGTGGTTTTCACCTGGCGCTGGCCTTTGTAATTGGTGTTGCTTTTATTGTGTTCGACAAGTTTGCCATGGTGTTTTCAACCAAAGGAAATTTGCCACCCATCGTTGCTGCATGGATTCCCGACATCGTTTTTGCTTTAGTTGCCCTTTGGCTGTATAAAAAAGCACCTAAATAATCGAAGTTTATCAACTTTTCATACAACTGAATGTTAAAGCAGCAGTTGTTTAACTAACTTTGGCTCTCTACCAATCAATAAAAATAATTCTACGAATATGGGTATTATGAAGAATCGCTTTATGGCTAAAACCGAAGCGGCAAATGCAGAAATTAAGGAACTGATTAAACAGCACGGAACGAAGGTAGTGGGGGAAGTAACACTGGCACAGGTGTACCAGGGTATGAGGGGAATTACAGGTTTGGTAACAGAAACTTCTTTGCTCGATGCACAGGAAGGTATCCGTTTTCGTGGTTATTCCATTCCTGAGCTGCAGGTAAAACTGCCCAAAGCACCCAAGGGCGAACAGCCATTGCCAGAAGGATTATTTTACCTGATGCTGTTGGGTGAAATGCCCGATGATGAAATGGCCGAACATGTAACGGATATTTGGCAACGCCGGAGTCATGTACCCAATCATGTGTTTGCTGCAATTGATGCATTGCCATTGAGTACCCATCCCATGACGATGTTTGTTGTTGGTGTAATGGCCCTGCAGACAGAAAGCTACTTTGCCAAAGAGTATGCAAAAGGATTGAATAAAAAAGATTACTGGGAACCGGTGTTTGATGATGCGATGATTTTGATTGCCAGGTTGCCACGTATTGCAGCATATATCTACCGCCGTAAGTATAAGAATGGTGAACATATTCATCCCAATGGTTTGCTCGACTGGGCTGGCAACCTTGCACATATGCTGGGTTATGAAGACAAAGAATTTATGGAGCTGATGCGTTTGTACATGACCATTCATGCAGATCATGAAGGTGGAAACGTTTCTGCCCATACTACACATCTTGTTGGTTCGGCATTGAGCGATCCTTACTTAGCATATGCCGCAGGCATGAATGGATTAGCAGGTCCTTTACATGGCTTGGCCAACCAGGAAGTGATTAAGTGGATTTATGAAATGGAGGAAAGTCTCAATACAGATTCACCAACCAAGGAGCAGATTGCTGAGTATGTAAAGAAAACATTAAGTGAAGGGAAAGTGGTTCCCGGTTACGGGCATGCTGTGTTACGTAAAACGGATCCACGTTATACGGCACAGATGGAATTTGGTAAAAAACACATGCCTGATGACAAACTGCTGAATACAGTTTGGAATATATATGAAGTGGTGCCACCTATTTTACAATCAATGGGCAAGATTAAAAACCCATGGCCGAATGTGGATGCACATAGTGGTGCTTTGCTGGTACACTACGGAATGGTAGAGTATGAATATTATACAGTACTCTTTGCCGTTAGCCGTGCTTTGGGTGTAATGGCCAGCCTTATCTGGGACAGGGCACTTGGATTGCCATTGGAACGTCCGAAATCTGTTACAACTGAACTGGTGAAATTGTGGCTGGAAGGAAAAGATAATATTTGGGGTGATTAAAATTGAATTCAATGATACTAAAAGCCGCTTCGTTATTAATGAAGCGGCTTTTTTATTGAAGGTTCATGATCATTAGTCACTGATATAGTAACAATCTTTTACTCACTCAGGAAAACCCGGCTGCTATCAAAACTTGCAGAAGGATGCAGGAGTTTATGCATCCTATGTGCTGCAAAATCATTTACCACATCTCCCCAATTTATCGTGATGATTATTTTAAAAGCCAGTTTTTTATCATTTTCAGAAATGAATAGTTCTGGTAATAATCTAAAATGTTTATTGATTTAAATCTGCGGATAAAAAATGATTAAACAAAAAATAAATGAATAATGAAAATGTGTGAATCATGTAATATTAATTAGTAATCGTGTAAATAAATAAGTAAAAATGTTTTTCACCTTTGAATTGTAAGTACAAAAAAAAAGGCTAAACAAAAAAAATATGATAAATACTTATCTCTCAACATGGTTACTTTTTATGCCGGGCGGCTCTGAAATGATTCTGCTTGCTGTAATACTACTCATTATGTTTGGCGGCAAAAAAATTCCCGAATTAATGCGGGGCTTAGGAAAAGGGATCAGGGAGTTTAAGGAAGCCAAAGAAAATGCAACCAATGAATTTGAGAAAGGGAAAGAAGAGGCTTCCGCTAAAGTAACAAACAACACAGCATCCATCTAAGCAAGCCGTTTTTATCAAAATGCGTTTTTTTACAAATTATTTATTCCCCGCAATCCAAAAGAAATAAGCTTTCGTACATACCATTGGTAAGCAAATTTTTCATCACATGAAACAACACAAAATTATCACCTTCAAAATTTAAATTATGAAACAAACTGTTTTCTCACCACCCTCAGAAAAAGAAAAGGCAATATCTGATTTTGGTATGCAGCGTAGAAATATGCTGAAATTATTTGGCGCCTCTGCCGCAATTATGGCCGTTGGCGATAGCTGTAAAAAAACAAAAAATCCTTCCGACAATGGAGTGGACCTTGGAAGTGGTGATGTGGGCATTTTAAATTATGCGTATGCACTCGAACAACTGGAAGCTGCTTTTTATGTACAGGTAGTTGCAACTCCCTACTCAGGAATATCTGCTCTTGAACTGGAATATATGACCGATATACGTAATCATGAAGTGGGACACCGTGAATTTTTTAAAGCTGCAATTACTGCTGCTGCACCCACAATGATTATCCCTTCTCTTGAAGTTGATTTTTCATCTATTAATTTTTCTAGCAGAGCAAGTGTACTAGGTACTGCAAAAGCGTTTGAAGATTTGGGTGTAACAGCCTATAACGGGGCCGGCCAATTGATTTCTACTACCGGTAACGGACCAACCTATCTTACTTTGGCAGGTAAAATTGTTTCTGTTGAAGCAAGGCACGCTGCAATCATTGCCGAACTTTTAGCGAATGGAACATTTTCTGCAACTACAGATGCAAATGGGTTAGATATGGCACGTACACCAGCCCAAGTTTTAGCCATTGCTGGTACTTATATTAAAACAAAAATCAACGCAAGTAATTTACCATCTTAAAACAAATAATCATGAACTTACAAAATATCATAACTGAAATTGAAAAAGTTGATCCGGAAGTTTACGACCGGTTTGACAGCAGAAGACAGGTAATGAAAGGTTTTGCCAATTTAACTGGAAAGTTAGCTTTAGCAGCTGTGCCTCTTGCTGTGGCATCTATGTTTAACAAAGCTTACGGTCAAACTCCAGCCAATGTAAATGCCGTTTTAAATTTTGCCTTAACGTTAGAATATCTGGAAGCAGAATTTTATAACAACATTGTTGGTTCTCCAGGTTACTTAACAGCTTCTGCTGGAGCCCAGGCAGCTTTAACGAAAATAAAAGATGATGAAAATAAGCATGTTGCTTTTCTGAAAACAGTTTTAGGTGCAGCAGCGGTACCAAAACCAACCTTTGATTTTACTGCCGGTAATGGAACCGGCACAGGCCCATTCGCAGGTTATCTTGGTAGCCTAACTGTACAGTTAGCAATGGCGCAGACCTTTGAAGATACTGGTGTAAGAGCTTATAAAGGCCAGGCAGCAAATCTTCAATCGAACAGAACAGTGCTTACGGCAGCATTAAATATTCACTCAGTTGAAGCACGCCATGCTGCTTACATCAGGCAATTGAGAAGAACTTTGGATGCAGCAATACCTGCATCACAAAAACCATTGAAACCATGGATAACGTTAGATTACAGAGGTATTGATTTTGCGCCGGGTAATGCAGCGATTCAGTTAAGTTATAATGGTGAAGAAGTAACATCTCAGGCAGGAGTGAACATTGTTGGTTTAGGTGGAAGCTTCAATACAGCAGGCGCAGCGTCTGAAGGATTTGATGAACCACTAACATCTGCACAGGTGCTCACAATTGTTGATCCCTTCATAGTATAAATTAAATAAGAGAACACAAACAGTAAAAGCATCCTGAAAATCAGGATGCTTTTTTTTATACAAAATAATTGTAACACGAATGCTGCGTACTAACTGTAATGAATAGCAGCAGAAAGTAATCAAGCGAGTTTGCAGGTATAAGAATCAGGAATCTTTTATTCATAGGGGTTTAAACTAATACCAGAATAAGAGGTTACTGGTATTAACAAAAACAAGTATGAATAATGTGTGAATTTTACAACTCTATTTCTAAAATGTGTAACATTTAAGCAGTATGTGAGAATATCTTTGCAAAGGTTTTTTATAGGATATTGGATTTAAACGGGCTGGATTTTTATCCGGCCCTCTTTTATTTATTACAGTTTGTTTTACATAAACATAGTAGTTTATAATTGAAAAAGGTAAACAACTTTCGTAAATAAAATGCATAAGAAGAATTGAGTTAATGTGAAACTGCTTAAAATAATAGAAGTGGATTAAGACAAAAAATACATTTTCAATATTCCCCGGTTTTTTACTTCAATTTCTCCACGGTACTCACAGGGAAATTCATCTTTAATTTGCTGGTAAGTGATTTCGGATAAATTAATTCTTCCAGGTTCTGATTTAGATTCCATTCTTGAAGCGATGTTAACCGTATCGCCCCATATATCGTACTGCCATTTTTTAATTCCGACTATACCTGCCACAACGGGTCCTGTGTGTATGCCGATTCTTACATCAAAATGACTGAGACCATCTTCTGCATGCATAGCATTCTTCACCAGCTCAATCATTTCCTTTGCTGCCAGTATCACATTACGTGCATGAGTTGGGTTTGCTGTTGGCAGGCCGCATGCACACATATATGAGTCACCAATTGTTTTAATTTTCTCCAGGCCATATTTTGTAGTGATCTCATCAAAGCCCTTGAAGTAAAAATCAATACTCTTCACCAATTGTACCGGTTCAACATGTTCAGCCAGTTTTGAAAAGGAAACAAAATCAGTAAACAATACTGTTACCTCATCAAATTTTACAGCATCCACTTTACCGTTTTGTTTTAATTCCTTTGCTGTTTCAGCAGGCAGGATGTTGAGCAGCAGACTTTCTGATCTTTTCTTCTCTCTTGAAATTGTTTTAAAGTACCAGTATAAGGTTCCTAACAATACAATGGCTAAACCAAGAATGATAAAGACGGAAATCAGCATAATGCGTTGATTTCTTTTTTCCTGATTCAACAAATCCACTTCTGTTTGTTTTTTCGACACTTCGAAATCGGTACGCAGGTCAGCCATTTTCTGTACCGATTTAATATTATTCACACTGTCTCTGTAGGCAATATAGTTTTTATAGTATTTGAAGGATTCGCCTGTATTTCCTGATCTTTCATATAGCTCTGACAACTTGAGATTGGCATCGCTGATTTGCTCTTTCAACCCATATTTTTCTGCGAGTTGTAAACTTCGCTGCGCATAATTCATTGCAGTTTGTTCATTGCTTTTTTGCAGATAGATGTCACACATAGAAATAAGGTAAACACAGATGGGATAATAATCTTCTGCTTCTTCCAGTATGCGGATGGCTTCATTGATGTTTTTTTCAGCAAGATTAGTTTGCCCGGTATTGGCATATACCATTCCACTATTACCCAATGTGTATGCTTTGCCAATTAAGTAATTAATTTTTTCAAAAATAATCCCTGCTTCTCTGAAATGTAGAATAGCCGAATCATAAATTTTATGATTAAGAAATTCATCGCCTGCATTTGAAATAACAGAGGCCAGTGCAATAGAATCATTGGACTGGCGCAGAGTTGAAATTGCTTTTTTATAATAAAGCCTTGCATTGGTATGATTATTTGATACGGCATAAATATCAGCAATAGCGCCATAGGTATTTCCCTCGCCTTTAAACGACTTTGCTTTCCTGGCTGCCTGCCCGCTTTTAAAATAGGCATCAATGGCCTCTTCCAGGTCACCCATTAACCGTTTAATATTGCCTTTTTGAAAATAACCTCTGTAGAGATTTAAATAACTGGCTTTCTGTTCAGATAATTTTATGAGTTCTTCAGCGTAATGTAAGGCCAGTTTAAGATCATTCACCTCATTAAAAGCTATATTTCTGAGTAAATCAAACTTGGCGGAATCCTCAACAATATTCTGCTGATAGATTCTTTTGAGACTATCTGCCACTTTTTGGTCCTGACCGGAAACAGGAGAAGTAATATAAAAGAGAAAGCCTATCAATAAATAATAAGCTTTCTTTTTAATAGCCATAATAATATTTTATGTACTTATGTGGCATTTATTTTTATGATCGGGTCGAAACTTTTTGGTTGCCCTGCACCATCTTTCCCAAGCCAGCCAGTGCCACCGGTTATCCAGTTGATTGAATATTTTTCTTCTGTGCCTACCGGAACAGCAGGATTAACGGTTCCCTGCCAGTTGGAAGTACCGCTTACCGGGGCGGGGTCAGGATTGAATACATCGGCAGAGTTGGGCTTTTCAACTATTCCGGAAATGCTTCCAACACCTGAACCTGGTGCAATTACCCAGGTAACCTGATCGCCCTGTGTTACATTGGTAACTCCCTGGTCTGACAAGGTTAAAATTCCTGTTGCAGGATCGCCTTTTGTGATTGTGATAATGTGATCACTCATAGTTGTAAATTTTGGTTGGTTAAGTAAAACTCTTCCTTTTCAATCAGTTCCTGATCGAACAAAATTCTTTATCTGTATTTCAGCAATTATTTACTTCAAAAAAAGCACCACAGGGCATACCATTCAAACTGCATCGGCAGGTTGAAAAATTAAAACTGTATTCTGAAGGGGTAGGGGAAATGAATCTCTCGCATCGATTCATCTGTAATGTAGAGAAATACTTTTAAAGAACAAATAGTTTCATCGTAATTAATTTACCGGACAACGGTTTCAATTTTTGAATTTGTATTTCAGGAAATTTTTGTAATTAGTGCTGAATGAAGTTCAAAAAAGAGGTTAACGGTAAAGCAATAGACGCTGCAATTGAAAAGGGAATCAACTATCTGTTGTCCCATAATATAAATGGACGATGGAAAGGTTTCCCAACCTTAGCCGGTGAATCTGATATATGGGTAACAGGTTTTGTACTGGCGCATATTCAAAAACTTTGTCAACAAACAAAAGCAATCACTGATTCAGAAAATTTTCTGTTACAATCACGCCATGCTGATGGAGGCTGGTCATACAGCAACCATGTTCCTTCTGATGCAGATTCAACTGCATGGTGCTTACAGGCCTTGCAATCATGCAAAGAGTTTACAGCGTTTGATGCAGAAAAGGCGAAAGCATTTTTGTGGACTCATTTTACCAGCGGAGGTATTTCAACCTACAGAACTGATTCGGGTATCCGTGAATTTATTTCAGCACCTGCTGATGAGTTTATTGCCGGCTGGACGAGTGCTCA
>JANOIQ010000231.1:0-2911 GCA_031407835.1 Chitinophagaceae bacterium | reverse complement strand
CAGCAGAACAACAACTAAATACTGTTTCATACTTAATTTGTTTTCAGGATTTCTTCAAGCCTTGCATGAAGTTCTTCGCCACGCAGATTTTTAGCAATGATTGTTCCATCAGGGCCAATCAGGAAATTTTGAGGAATGGCTGATATTTTATAAAGCTTTGCAGCTTCATTACTCCAGAATTTCAGATCACTTACCTGTGTCCATAACAATCCATCTTTTTTGATTGCCTGTATCCAGGGCTCTTTAGCTCTGTCTAACGAAACACCTAATACAGTAAAGTTCTTACTGCTGAATTTCTGATAGGCAGCTACTACATTTGGATTTTCCATACGGCATGGGCCGCACCAGCTTGCCCAAAAATCAACCAATACATATTTACCTCTGAACGATTTTAATGAAACATTGTTACCTGAAGTATCGGCCTGTACAAAATCAATTGCCTGCGAGCCCACCGATCCAATCTTATTTTCCTGTACAATGCTGTTCACCATCCGTCCGTAATAACTGGTTTGTGCTTGCTGACTCAGTTTGGCAAAACGCAGATCCAATACATCAGGTTGCTGAAAGAAATTATAAAGGATATACAACAGTAAAGGAGTTACTGCCGATTGATTATTTGCTGCAATAAATTCATCTGCTTTCAGATTCAACTCTTCAATCACTGTTCTTGCTACTGCATACAATGAATCCTGTTTTGGCTGCAGTGCGGGATTCGATAATTGTTTACCCAATGCATCCAATCTTGAAAAGTATGGATCGAATGTGCGTTTAAATTCTGCAAACTCATTGTTCGATTTAGAACCCTTCACTATTGCAAAAGGTAATGAATCAATTGTTCCGTTTACAGTAACGTTGGAGGCATCAAGAAAAATACCGAGATTCATTTCACTGCCTTCCACCGTCAGCACATGCATGGCTGTTTCAGTTACGTTACCCTTCAGTTCAAATTGCCCGTTTTTGATTACCGATTCTGCAAGTGTTTCACTTTGCTGGTTATCAAAACGAAGGGTCACTTTTGCATTTTCTTTGGCTCCTTTAATGGTTCCTTTAATGGTGAATAGTTGCTGTGCCTGCATTATTACAGCAGAACAAACAAGCAATAAAACCAAGAACAGATTTTTCATATTTTAATTTGAATGTCTTTGTTTGAGTACGTAAATCACATCCTGCAAAGAAACATTTTTCGCTCTTAACAAAACCATAAAGTGAAACAGCAAATCGGCCGATTCACCCAGGAATAATTCTTCATTATTATCTTTTGCTTCAATGATTACTTCAGTTGCTTCTTCTCCCACTTTCTGAGCTATCTTATTGATTCCTTTATCGAACAGGCTCTTTACATAGCTTTTACCATCACTGCTTTTACGACGCAGTTCAATGATCTCTTCTAAATACGATAAAAAGTCGTCACTGTGATTTTTTTCACTCCAGCAGGTATCGGCACCTGTATGACAAACAGGGCCCGCAGGCTCAGCTTTTATAAGCAAAGTATCCTGGTCACAATCCAGCAACACCTGCTTCACGGTTAAAAAATTACCACTCTCCTCACCCTTGGTCCATAAACGTTGTTTGCTTCTGCTGTAAAAAGTAACCTTACCGGTTTCTCCTGTTTTTACATACGATTCTTCATTCATAAAACCCAGCATAAGCACTTTGCCTGTTTTATAATCCTGGATGATGGCTGGCACCAATCCGTCCTGATACTTTTTAAAATCCGGTTTCACGTTGTTTCTTTTTATTGAGTCATCGTCAGTGCTATGTTCATCTGCATTGGCGTCGCATGCAGACGTTTCAGTCTGCATCCCGACATTCATCGTCGGTGACTCTTGTACAAAATTAATGATATTCGGCCCCTATTGGCCTCATCTTCCATCTCCTTCTCCAAAAGAGAAGGAGCGGTGCTTCATCACATTACTAAAGTTCATTTCTTCCACTTCATCATTCAACTTCTTTACTCTTCATAAATCTCTTTGAAAAGTTAGCCTGTGCCTTGATGGCTTCACCCTTTGGGGGAAGTCGGAAGGGGGCTTCTTATTGCAATTCCCCTCTCCTTCAAATAGTCTTTCAGATCAACAATTTCAATTTCTTTAAAATGAAAAATGCTGGCGGCCAATGCTGCATCAGCAAAAGCCTGTTCAAACACATCTGAAAAATGCTCAACAGTTCCTGCGCCGCCGCTTGCAATAACAGGTACCGATAATTCCATCGACAGCTTTTTGGTAATATCCAATGCAAATCCCTTTTTGGTTCCGTCATTGTTCATACTGGTGAGTAATATTTCACCTGCTCCCAGTTCTACCGCCTGCTTTGCCCAATTAAAACATTTGATTTCTGTTTTGGTTCTTCCCCCACTCAGGTATACATACCATTCACCATCTTCTTCTTTTTTTGTATCAATAGCCAGCACACAGCATTGGCTGCCGGCAGCTTTGGCAATATCGCTAATAAGCTGGGGCCTTTTAAAGGCTGCTGTATTCACACTCACTTTATCTGCACCTGAACTCAGCAACACACTCATATCTTCCACTGTGCTCACTCCGCCGCCAACAGTGAAAGGAATATTCACATACTGGGCAATGCGTTTCACCAGTTCACTTAAGGTTTTTCGTTTTTCAACAGTTGCTGTTATATCAAGAAATACCAGTTCATCAGCACCCTGCTGTGCATACAAAGCACCTAACTCAACGGGGTCACCTGCATCACGCAGATCAACAAAGTTGGTTCCCTTCACGGTTCGTCCGTCTTTAATATCTAAACAGGGAATAATTCTTTTTGTGAGCATAGTTGAAAAAGAGGTGACACCTTTTGAAAAGGTGTCACCTCTTAAACAAAGATAAAGATTATGGTCTTGGTAAAATTGATTGCACCACCCTTCCTGCACAAATGAGTTTAGAACTCCAATAACTGTCAT
>JANOIQ010000200.1:0-6331 GCA_031407835.1 Chitinophagaceae bacterium | reverse complement strand
TGAACCCGGTGCAGCAGCAGTACCATAGGCTGTTGTCCAAGCTCTTCCTTCAGATACTTTAAACTGAGCGCCGGCAGGGAGGTAGATATAGATATAATACATACTATTAAATACGCCTGAACGAAGATCCCTGATTAATTCAGGCGCTGTTGGCGGATCCCAATCATTGCCATTACCGGTAGATCCCTGGTAGCTGCCGGGCAAATACATTCTTACTATTGGAATATTCGTTGCAATTGTTACCGATACAGTATTAGAATAGGAAATTGCTCCCTGTGCTGTTACTGCTTTTACACGGTATTCAATCTTCCCTGTTGTTCCACCTGCAACACCTTCAGTTAAAGCAGTTTCATTCATTTCTCCTTCTGTCATCTGCTTCAGATAAGTTGAAGCACCAAGAGCAATATCATTAGAAGAAGCAAAGTTTTTTGTAGCTGAATCGTATTGCAAAGTATATGTTACAACACCACTATACCCATTAAAGGCAGTACCCCAGCTAAACTTGTTAGAATTGTTGGAAGCAGTAGCCAATGTTCCAGTAACAGATGTTTTTTCTGTAACCAATACAGACGGATCGTTGTAAGGTGTTACTTTAACTTTTACAACATTTGATTTGTATTGCTCATTGTTATTTGCATAAGAAGAGGTAACCCGAAAATCCAGGTCAACAGGAACACCTAATGCGAAGCCATAATTGAGCAGCATATTATTCAATTGCTTACCGGTTAAGGTATAAGATTTACTGCCCGTAAGAATAACCGTGTTGGGCTTTGAAAAATTCTTCGTGCTTGAATCGAGCTGAACGATATACTTATACGTAATTGAATCACTGGCATAAGCAGGGCTCGTCCAATTCAGGGTTAAAATAACTTTTGCTGAGTCAGCAGGCACAGGAGTTATGATTGCTGCCGAAGAAGACAATACAACCGCCGTCCCGTCTTTGTAAGATTTCAAATCGGGAGCTTTTTCGCATGCTGCCAATGCAAACACGAACAGCAGCAGGAGTAAGCTTAGTTTATTAAATAATTTCATTTGAATAAATTTTAAAGTTTTACAACATTGTAAACACCTAACTGAAAGTCAACAGTTATTCTATAAGTTCCTGCAGAAGGCACACCGGGGAATTGCGGATCAGAATCTTTCTTTTCAAAATTTCCGGTTGCCCATGTTCCTGTAGTCATATGATACTGTGAACCCCAATCGCCAGCTATCTGGATCAATTTATATCCACCCCCACCTGGTAAATTAACGGTAAGTTGATACAGTGTGTTAGAAATTTTTGTGAACTTTTGCGATGCATCGTAAGGGGCAATTAATGGGTTGTTCCATCCGCCAAAACCTGCATCACCAACCATCCAGAGTGTGCCATTTGCCGGAACCTCTACTTTTGGAGGAGGTGTAAACGGACTGGCAGTAAATTTGAAAATATTTGATGCCATCGGAGCCGCCTTACTTGGCCCGATACTGGCTGTTACTTTTACTTCAAAATTGTAGGTACGGCGTGGATTATTTATTGGTAATAACATGGTATTACCCAGAATATTATTCAATTCACCAACAGTGAAAGACTTTGACAAATCTTTAGAATAAATGGTTTCGAATTTTTTTGCACTGGTGAAATTTGTGCCTGCCGTGTCCATTTCAAATGTATAATTCACATCCTGAGAACTGATGCCGGATGTAAACCGGTACTCAGGGTTTGTCCAGTTAAAAGTGATGGCTGTATTACTTTCTATTCCCGGTTGAAGATTAACAGCGGCAGTACTTGCTGTAAGAACCGGAATTGTCTTTGCTTCAAGATAATTTTTATTTTCTACTTTCTTGCAGGCAAAGAAAGACAGCATTGCCAGCAAAAGTGAAAACCTGTTTAAATTATGTTTCATATCATTTAGTATTAATGGTTGATTAATAGCCTGGGTTCTGTTTCAAATTAGGATTTGCAACAAGCTGATTGGATGGAATTGGAAACAGAGTACGGTTGCTGGAAAAGGCAGTACCACTTTTTACGCCTCCTTTCCATGGCCATAAATAAGACCCTTCCCAGTATCTGTTATACCGTATTAAATCCGTTCTTCTGAAACCTTCCCAATACAATTCACGCCCCCTTTCATTTAAGATGAAATCGGTATCGTAAGAACTGATATTCCCATTTGTATTTCCATAAGCTCTTTGACGAATCAGGTTAAGATAGGTAATTGCCTGTGCCTCTGAACCACCAGTTCCTCCTCTCTTTACAGCCTCTGCATACGTCAGGTACATTTCTGCTAAACGAAATATCGGAATATCAATATCAGAAAACAATCTGGCCGGATCGTGTCCCAAAGCGCCAGAACGTGTTCTGTTCCTGAATTTGGTTACAGCAAAACCAGTTGCGTAATCGAAATAATTGGTCATTTCAAGAGTTTGCCCTGCCGTATAAAATAAAGCTCTTTTATCAATGGTTCCGGAAACATCCGGGAACAGTGCAGGTATTTTTTCTGTTACTCTTAATGCACCCCATCCCTGTAAACCATTAATATCAACGGAGCCGCCAAGGGAAGTTCCATTAATCAGTGAGGTTGCTCCGCCATAAGTTTGTGATTGAAGTCCATCGTAATTTAATGTCCAGATAGCTTCCGTATTGTTTTGATCATTATCCGCAAGAAATAACCACTGATAATTATTCATTAACGTATAGCCGCCATCAATTACTTTTTTGGAATAAGTAACAGCATCTGTAAACCTTGCTGCACCAAGCTGGTGTGTTACAGGATCTTGAGTATACACCTGTGCATTCAGATACATCCTGGCCAATAAAGCCCAGGCAGCTCCTTTATCAGCCCTTCCATATTCATTACTCCTGGCGGGTAATAAGCCTGCTTCAATTTCCTTTAATTCTTTTTCAACATAAGTAAATAACGCTATACGGTCAATTTGGGGTGGATTAAATTTACCAACCTGGTCTGCATCTGTAGTAAAACCGGGGTTACCATAAAAATCCATTAATACCCAATATTGGTATGCTCTTACAAAACGAACCTCTAAACGCATTTGTGCAATATCACTTGCGGCACTGCCTGTAATTCCCCTGCTGCTTAATTTTTCAGGAGTGCTTTCACGAAGAAATTCATTTGCATAAGTAATTACTAATTGGCAACGGCCATATAATCCTTCTACCAATGGATTGGCTGCATCCCATTTATTAAACTGCATATCATACAATCCCGGATCGGCCCATTTCCATTTGGCCATATCCGTACTCATATCCTGTGCAGTCCAGTAATTTCTGAAGAAATCCGAAAAACCTTCATCCACTCCTTTCACATCACCACATCCGGCACAACCGGTAGCTGGCGCAGTTTGGGAAGTAAGTACCATACTGCCATAAACCCTTGCCAGCACTTTTTTATAGCCAGCTGCATCTTTGTAGGCATTTTCAGATGTGAGTGTATTAGCGGGAAACTTGTCCAGTCCTTTATAACAGGATGTTAAGAAGGATCCGAAAAAGACCACAATCAAAATTTTATTTATACTGTTTCGCATATATTATTTTTTAAGAATCAATTAGAAATCAAGATTTACACCAAGAACATATGTACGTGGGCGTGGATATATACCTGTATCCATACCTCCGTTAATTTCAGGGTTAATTCCTTTGTACTTAGTGATCGTGAATACATTTTGAATATTTGCTGTAATTCTCAGACTTACATTCTTTGCAATTGTTCCTGCATCATAACCGAGGTTGATGTTTTCCATGCGGAGGAAAGATGCATTTTGAATATAATAGTCTGAAACCTCCTGCTTGGTTACAAATCCTGTTTCTAAATAACTATGATGCAGATTCTGGATACCTGTACCAATTGTAAGCTGATCTAAAACACCCAACTGCATAGCAACTGCATTAAAATTATAGTTGCCAATACTTCCTCTCATTACAAAACCAGCAGAGAATTTTTGATAACTGAAGCTTGAGTTGATACCGAGGTACATCGGAGCGTCACTGGGTTTAAACACCCTGCGGTCTTTATCCGAAATAATTCCATCACGGTTCAGGTCCTCATACAAACCTTCAATCGGCTTATCGTTTTTATCATATACCTGCTGATACATATAAAATGAACTGGGGCGGTTTCCTACCGCATCAATCTGTGCATATTTATTAATACTTCCGGGTATTGTTGTATGAAGGTTGCCGGCAAATGTTGGATCCGAGTTAATCAGGAGTTTTGTAATCTTCGGATTGGCATATGTAAAGTTGAAACCAAAATCCCATTGGGTATTTTTGGTTTTTACAGGAATAAAGTTGAAGGTTATTTCAAATCCTTTGCTTTCGATATTACCTACATTGGTAAGTAAACTGTTGGCAAAGTTTGCACCCAAAGGAATGGGTACAGTATTAATGAGGTCTTTTGTTTTTCTGTAAAACGCTTCAAGAATACCTGTAATTCTGTTGTTGAGAAAACCAAATTCAACCGCTGCATTCAAATTATCTGTTGTTTCCCATTTCAAGTCCGGATCGTATTCAACAGGGCCTAACCTTGTATAAAACGAATTACCCAATTGATAAGAGCCCTGACTGTTTGATTGATTATAAACCGGAATGTATCCGTACAATCTTGGAATGTCCTGCTGACCTGTTATACCATAACCAATTCTGAATTTAAGATCTGAAACAATTTTTGAATTTTTCAGAAAGTTTTCTTCACCTATTCTCCAGGCAAAAGCTGCTGATGGGAAATAGCCCCACCTGTTATCCTTTGAAAACCTGGATGATCCATCTGCTCTTCCATTAAACGTAAACACATATTTACTGTTCAATGTAAAGTTCAATCTGCCATAATAAGATACCAGCATATAACCATCGTCTCCATTAATATCATCAGAATTAGACGAGAGGAAGGTTGGAGCAAGACCAACACGTGTTCCATCATACGAACTATTCCAGGGGTTAAAATTATAATACTTGTAATCCTGAACACCATGACCGGCTGTAAAATCTATACGACTGTTAATTGAATTAAAATCCTTTACGTAATTCAGGTAAATATCAAACAGTTTATTGCGTCTCTCCAAATAAGAGGTATTACGATATCCCCCCTTACCATTACCACCATAACTGGCTGCAGCACTATCTGTTTTCATATAGGTGCCTCTTTCATTAAAAAATTCATGGCCTAAATTCAGATTTGCTCTCAACCCCTTTACAAAAGGTAAAGAATAATCAAACTGAATATTACTGATACTGCGCATTCCCACTCTTTTATGATCACGCATATTAAGTAAAGCCAGCGGGTTTTTATTGGCATTACTTGCAGGAAATCCACTTGGATCAAGCCACTCAAAATAACCGCCATAGCGTTTGCTGTTTGAATAAATTCCCTGTGAAGGATCAAATGAAACAGCGTTGCCGATAGCACCATAATCCACATCTGAACTTGCTGTTCTTGAAAGTTTCACATTCAGATCAACTTTTAAACGATCATTAAAGTAGCGTGGGCTTAAACTGATAGCACCGGTGTATCGTTTAAAATTATCCGTCTTTAAAATGCCATCCTGGTTTAAAATACCACCAGATAGTCTGAAAGGCAATTTGCCATCGCCAACTGCACCGCTTGCACTGAGGTTATATTCCTGCCCTATTGCAACATGATAGATTTCTTTCTGCCAGTCTGTACTGGTCTTACCAAGTAAAGAAGCCAGTGAAGATTTTTTTGTATTGATGACATTTGTTAATTCATCAACAGTTAAAACATCAACCCCCTTGGTAGCCTGTTGCATGTAACCCTGAGCATTAAAGTTTAAACGGATTTTCCCCTTCCTTCCTTTTTTGGTGGTAATAATGATAACACCATTGGATGCTCTTGATCCGTAAATAGCAGCAGCAGAGGGATCTTTTAACAAAGTAAAACTCTCAATATCATTCGGGTTGATGAGGTTTAATGCATTCCCATTATCAACCGGTACTCCATCAATAACAATTAAAGGATCATTGCTTGCATTCAGTGAAGATCCGCCTCTGATACGGATGCGGCTTCCGCTTCCGGCAGCACCACTGTTGGGTGTAACCTGAACACCGGCTACTTTACCTGCAATCAATTGCTCAGGAGACTGGATTGCTCCTTTTACAAAGTCTTTTGCAGATACCGTTGCAACAGCACCGGTTAAATCTCTTTTACGTTGTGTACCATAACCAACAACGATTACCTCATTAAGTGTTCCCTGTGTGGAAGTTAATTGGATGGTTAACTGGGTTTGGGTTCCTACTGCAACTTCAGTATTTCCAAAACCAACAGATGTAATAACCAGCACTGCGTTGTTTTCAACTGCAATCCTGAAATTACCAGCTGCG
>JANOIQ010000179.1:0-5186 GCA_031407835.1 Chitinophagaceae bacterium | reverse complement strand
AGAAGCCTTATCCGTTATACAAAGCGGGCACCGTGTGTTTGTACAGGGCAGTGCCCAAACCCCTTTGTATTTGCTGCGTGAGCTGGCCAAACAATCTTCCCGTTTGCGTAATGTTGAACTGGTGTTTATCACCGTAGCCGGCGATATTACCATCGACAGACCCGAATACGAAGGCATCTTTCATATCAACTGTATGTTTGTAAGCGACAGCGTACGCAAAGCAGTGAATGAAGGCCGTGCCGATTTTATTCCCGTGTTCCTTAGTGATATTCCTGATCTCTTCAAAAAAGGGTACCTGCCAATTGATGTGGCGCTGGTACAGGTTTCACCTCCTGATAAACATGGCTACTGTTCGCTGGGTGTAAGTGTTGATATTGCCCGCAGCGCTGTAAACACCGCCAAACATATCATTGCACTCATCAACCCCAATGTACCACGCACACATGGCGACAGTTTGATTCATACCGACCGTTTTACTTCAGTTGTTTATGGAAACGAACCATTACCCGAAGTGGATTATGGTTGCAAAGTGGGGGATGATGAACTGAAAATCGGCCGGTACATTGCTGAAATGATTGATGATGGAAGCACACTGCAAATGGGCATCGGAACGATTCCTGATGCCGTATTGAAATCATTACACAATCATAAAAATCTTGGCGTACATACAGAAATGTGCAGCGATGGAATTATTGATCTGGTGGAGAATGATATTATCAACAACAGTAAAAAGCCAATCCATCCGTATAAAACCGTAACAGGATTTGCCGTAGGTACAAGAAGACTGTATGATTATGTAGATGATAATCCGGCTTTTGTTTTTTTAGATATTGATTATGTCAACGATCCGCATGTCATCCGCCGCAACCCGAAAGTAATTGCTATCAATAGTGCCATTGAAGTGGATATTACCGGCCAGGTTTGCGCCGACAGTATTGGTACAACACAGTACAGTGGTATTGGCGGACAAATGGATTTTATGCGTGGCGCTGCGTTGAGCGAAGGTGGTAAACCCATCATTGCTTTAACTGCCCGAACAGCAAAAGGAATAAACCGCATTGTTCCCTTCTTAAAACAGGGAGCCGGTGTGGTAACCACCCGTGGACATATTCATTATGTGATTACTGAATACGGTGTTGCCCATTTGTATGGAAAGAATTTACGTCAAAGGGCAAAGGCATTGATTGATATTGCACATCCTGATGACAGGGAAATGCTGGAGCGTGCCTGTGTGGAAAGGTTCAAACAGTTCCTGGTGTATGATTCTTATATTCATTAAACATGGTTTGTACAAACTCTAACAGTAAAGGGAAAAATTCATCATAACATTCCTGCAGTTCATCAAAGTTTTCTTCAAACAAACGGAAAGCGGTTTCACTTTCTGTTAAGTACGTTGCACGATGTACCACTCCATGTAAACTTTTTTCTATTCCCCATCGCTCATGATAATTGTATAACCAGTTCTGTGTTTTCATGTAAGGAAACATCATCGCAAAACGTTCAGGAAAAAGTCCGTTAAACGGTTCCAGTGTTTGATAAGTGTCTGTTGCAAACTGGTGCAGCGCTGCTGTATTGCTGAAAATAGTTTCATCTGTTGCCAGGTAGTGATCATACACCACATCTACAAAAGCACCGGCATATAAACGGTAATGCGGACGGAAGATTTCTTTTGCCCTTTTGGTTACTGCATGATCATCGGTAAAAGTATCAATGGCCCGGTGAATCTCCATTCCCTTTTGAATGCCGGGCGGATAATCAAACTTTTTTTTCCCCTTCACATAATCACTGATCATATTCCCCACCAGTATTTCGGGATCATGAAAAGAGAGATAGGCATGGGCGAGGTAGTTCATTCAGGTTTATTTTACAGACGGCGTAAGCTTTTTTGCAGAACTGCCGTCTAATCCAGTTCAAATCAAATATTATTACAATGAAAGTACTTCAATTTTTATTGCTTTTTATCTGCGTAAGTGCCATGGCAGAGGCGCAAACACCTGCAGATACTTCTAAAGGCAGAATGAACCGCCGTGATCTTTACCAGGAACTGAACCTTACCAAGGATCAGCAGGATAAGATAAAACCGATCATGGACAAACAACGGGAAGAAATGCAGGCAGTCCGTAACAACACAGCACTTACCCAAGAAGCGCAACGGGAACAAATGGGAACCATCCGTAAGAAATACAGCGAACAGATCGATGTATTGCTGAATCCTGAGCAGAAAGAAAAACTCGCCAAACTAAGGAAAGAGCAGCAGGAAGAAATGCAGAAGAGGCGAAACGGACAGGGTGGAGGTAATAATTAAAATTCAACCGGCTTCGGCCGGTTTTTTTATGCGGGAGAGAAACTGGGCCGTTGTTGGTCGCTGACCAATTAACAGGTGAATGCAAACTGTTCCTAACTTTAACTATACCTTTCAAGCTTTTGGAGGTCAGACCCCGCAAGCGATCTTGGATACCTTGAAATTGAAAGATGAATAAATTTTTTATAATAATAGTAATTACATTTTGCTTTGGTTTCTTTTTAAAGAAAAATCAAAGTGAGAATCTGGTTTTAAATGGAAGTTTTGAGAATGCAATTTCTAAGGATTCACTTAATCATGATTGGACTTATTTGGAAGATTATGAAGAAATATACTGGTATAATAGATATTCAACTGATTGTAGAACTACAATTAATTGCTCGCAGGTTCCTTTAAACGATGTAGGGTATCAGGAACCACAAAATGGCAATAGTTATGCAGGATTTGGAATCTTTGATAAGCGATTTGAATATAGGGAGTATTTAGTTGGGAATATAAAAACTAAGTTAATTGCAGGTAAAAAATATAATTTTTGTTTTTATTTAAATGCAGCAGACTGCAGTAAATTTTATATCAATTATTTCGGAGTTTATTTCACAAGTATTGCAGAGGTAAAAAAACTTTCTAAAAGAAGGTATAAGAGTTTAAGCACTATTACACCAACGATTGAGTTTAACATACTTGTCGACGATACAGAAAATTGGGTAAAACTCGATATGGATTTTATAGCAAAAGGAAATGAAACCATGTTTATAATTGGGAATTTCAAATCAGATGATCACACGACCATTAAAAAAGGGGTAGCAAAAATAAAAAGCACATGTGATCAAACACTCCAATACGGAGCTTATTACCTAATTGACAATGTAATGCTTTATGAAAATTAAAGAATAGCGGTTTATTGCCCATACCCAATAGTCCAAGTATATAATCATTTTAAAATTAGTAAGTCTGGCGCAAGAATGAGGTATTGGTTTTGTGCCGGGCTTCTTGTGCCATTCACTAAACGACTCGTTCAATAAATACAACCTGGAATAAGCAGCTGTTTTTGGAATAGTATTGAAGGATAAACAGTCTGTAACTCAGGCACAAGAAGCCAATACACTTTTCTTCGCCTCATTCTTGCGCCAGCTTTCCGATTGTTATATTAGCTTTTTGTACCCGCCCCCGGAATTGTAAAAACTAAATCACTTTTACTTCACAACAGAATGAAGTAAATTTGTTCAAACAGCGTAGCTATGAGTATCTCAATAATTGACAGGGAATTACTGAAATATGTATCACAAATGGATGAACTGCAGAAGCGGTCCCTGCTGGAATTGATCAAAACATTTTTGAATAAAAAGGAGGCTGCTGAAGAAACAACATCGCTTCAACAATATAACCAGGAATTAGAGGCGGCAATGCAGCGAATCAGTGCAGGAGCATTTACCTCACTGGAAGATCTGGAAAAAGAAATGCAATCATGGTAAGCCCTGCACGGAGGACAGTTATTGATTTAGAGGCTAAACAATCACTGCGTGAAGCATATGAATATATCCGCAGCCAATCAGTACAAAATGCAGAAAAAGTCCGCTCTGAAATTTTACATTCCATCAAAGCATTAGCTGGTAATCCGGAAATACATCCGCCTGATAAATACAGAACAGATCAGGATAAAGGCTACCGGGCTTATGAACTTTACAGTTACAGAATAACCTATCATGTGTCGGCACAGGAGATCAGGGTTTTGCGTATCCGTCATATAAAGATGAATCCGGTTACATATTGATTTTTTTGATGTTTAGCTCAAGAATGAAGCTGCGGCGTTTTTGGTCGCTGACCAACAACAGGTGAATGCAAGTCTTTATTTATTTCTTACAGTTTCTAATCACAGAGATGTCTCGTTCCTCGACATGACGGGTGTAATAGTTTGAGAAATTACAGGTATTATAAATTTTCGGAGTGCCGTCATTTCGACGGAGGAGAAATCTCTACCTAATTAAACTGTTCATAATCATTTTAAGTTCAAAAAAAGGAAGCCGCTCAGGTTGCAATCTGTTCCTAACTTTACCCCATGCCGTTCAAACTTCATTCACCATATGCACCCGCAGGCGATCAGCCACAGGCCATTCAGCAACTCACAGAAGGAATTCTGAATGGAGAAAAGTACCAAACCCTGCTCGGTGTTACCGGCAGCGGTAAAACATTTACCATGGCCA
Organism: Chitinophagaceae bacterium; assembly: GCA_031407835.1. Lineage (GTDB taxonomy): Bacteria > Bacteroidota > Bacteroidia > Chitinophagales > Chitinophagaceae > Lacibacter. The sequence goes on along the minus strand of JANOIQ010000179.1, from coordinate 683 downwards.
ATGTTATTCAGAATGTGCAGAAGCCAACATTGGTACTCACCCATAACAAAACACTGGTGGCACAGTTGTATGGAGAGTTCAAGCAGTTTTTTCCTGATAATGCAGTCGGCTATTTTGTAAGTTATTACGATTACTATCAGCCCGAAGCATATATGCCGGTTAGCGGCACTTACATTGAAAAAGATCTCAGCATTAATGAAGAGCTTGATAAACTTCGCTTGCAGGCAACCAGTGAACTCCTGAGCGGCCGGAGAGATATTATAGTCGTAGCAAGCGTAAGTTGCATCTATGGTATGGGTAACCCCATTGATTTTGAAAACGGGATTATCCGCATTGAGAAAAAGCAAACATTATCAAGACAGGGATTTTTACATTCATTAGTCAACAGTTTGTACAACCGTTCGCAGGGCGATTTTACAAGAGGAACATTCCGTGTAAAAGGTGATACGGTTGATATTAATCTTCCTTATGTTGATTTCGGTTACCGCATTACATTTTTTGGTGATGATATTGAAGAAATTGAAACCATTGATGTAAAGCTGGGCAAACGCATTTCAAAAGTGGAGAACGCTGCCATCTTTCCTGCCAACTTATACATTGCACCAAAAGATAAGATGCAGGAAATCATTTATGAAATTCAGGATGAAGCAGCAGCACAGGCAGAGTATTTTAAAAGTGTTGGA
>JANOIQ010000174.1:0-15860 GCA_031407835.1 Chitinophagaceae bacterium | reverse complement strand
AAATTCAAGAATTTACACACCTGTTTATAATGCATGGGATGCAGCATCAAACACGGCATTTCTTTACAGCAGAAGAACAGGTGTAAATGAATCAGACCTTACTTATAAAAAATTCCAGACTGATAATATCTTAAACTATAAAACACAAATAGGGAAAGATCATAACCTGACTCTAATGACGGGTTTTACCACCTACGATGACAGGTTTTATGGCCGCTATGGTTCTATACAGGCAAGCACTACCGGTAATGCAATTCCAAACGACAAACGTTTCTGGTATTTAACCAATGGATTTGGTGATGAGTCAACTTCAAGGGCATCATCCGGTCAGCGTGAAAGAACAACTGCTTCATTTCTTGGAAGAGCCTTATATAATTTCCAGGGTAAATATTTCCTGAATGCTTCATTCAGAAGAGATGGAACATCAGTATTTCCAAATCATCAATGGCAGTCATTCTGGGCTGTTGGTGCTGCATGGGAAGTAACGAAAGAAAACTTTATGCAGAATCAACGGATTGTTGATTTCCTGAAAATAAAAGCATCAACCGGTGTTTTAGGTGTTCAGAATACTGCCGGTTTTGATTACCCTGCCTTCCCGCTGTTAAGGGGAGGTTCTGCAGCCATTTTTGGAAACAGTATCTATACCGCAGCAAATCAAACATATTTAGATGATAAAAATATTCGCTGGGAATCAAATCATGCAACTGAAGTAGGGTTAGAACTGGAAGCATTCGCCCGCAGGTTACGAGTTGAAGCTGCCTACTATAATAAGAAAACAGTTGACCTGTTATCTTTTATACCAGGAGGTCCTGTTGGTAATGGTTTATTAAACCAGGGTTCATTGCAAAATACAGGTATTGAATTAGCCGGATCATGGAACCAGGAAATCACAAGAGACCTGGTACTTACAATTGGCGGAAACTTTACCACATTTAATAATAAAGTGATTGCTCTTGCAGGTAATGGCTTACCGCTTTATGACGGTCCCTCTATTACGCAGGTAGGATCACCAATCGGAGCTTTCTATGGTTATGTTGTGGAAGGAATTTATCAGTCTTATGCTGAAAAACTGGGATCACCCGTTAATACTGAATTTTCTTATGGCCCCGGCGATTTCAAGTTTAAGGATGTAAATGGTGATGGTGTAATCAATACAAAGGATAAAACCATTATCGGAAACCCGACTCCTGACTTTACGTATGGTGGATCTGTTTCACTAAAGTATAAAGGACTTGATTTCGGAATTGACTTTGGTGGTGTGTACGGAAATGAAATTTACCGTATGTGGGGTGGTACTGAATCTCCATTCCAGCGTGTGAACTATGCCAAGTTTAAAACAAACAGATGGCATGGCGCAGGTACTTCTAACTGGGATCCGATTCTTGGACAGGGACATCGTATTAACTACGAATATTCAACATATGGTATTGAAGATGGCAGTTATTTCAGGTTAAGAAATATTCAGTTGGGATACAATTTTGATCCAAAATTGATTTCTAAATTAAAACTGAAATCACTGAGAGTATTTGCAAATGTTCAAAATGCGAAAACATGGAAACGCAATATGGGTTACTCTCCTGAGTTTGGTGGTTCTGCCACTCAGTTCTCAGTGGATTATGCCGGTAATGCAATACCTGTTGTAAGTACGTTTGGATTAAACGTTAATTTTTAAACTTCAAACAGCATATATATGAAAAAAGGATTCAATATTTTTTTCGCACTGCTTCTCGCCATTCCTTTGGTAACGATGCTGGGTGGTTGTAAGAAATTTTTAGACCGAAAACCATTAACAGCAACACTGGATGATTTAAACCAGGGTGGTATTGAGGCCGAGGTCTTTGGCCTGTACAGTAATTTGCGTAACTATTCAGGATTTACCAGCATACCATGGATAGGGATGCATGATTTCAGATCGGATGATTCTGAAAAAGGTTCTGATCCATCTGATGGTGCAGAATGGGTAGCCCCATTTGATAATTATCAATATGTAAAAGATTTATGGGCTTCCAACACCTATTGGGATGATCATTTATCCATGATTCAACAGGTGAACTCAGCATTGGCAAAAGCCGATTCACTGGGTGGAACTGATGCCACATCACTTGCAAATATTGCCGAAGCCCGCTTTATCAGAGCCTTTACTTATTTTGACTTGGTAAGAACATTTGGTGATGTTCCTATTTATAAAAACAAAATCAATAAGTCCTCTGAACTCTGTGTTGCAAAATCAAATGCAGCAGCGGTGTATGCATTTATTGATGAGGATCTCAATTTTGCTCAGGCTAATCTGCCGGCTAACTGGCTATCCGGTACAACCAATAAATATCCTGGTCGGTTAACAAGTGGCGCAGCAAAAACCCTGCATGCAAAAACATATCTCTACAGGCAAAACTGGGCAGCCGCCTTATCATTGTGCCAGCAGGTAATCAATTCAGGACAATATTCATTAATGCAGTCTTACTTTCAGAACTTTAAAGATGCCGGTGAAAACGGAAGTGAATCAATTTTTGAAATTCAGGCATATGTAAATCCTTCCGGGTCTCTAAGGTATGGTTGTGTTTATGCCACTACACAGGGTGTGCGTGCTGCAACTGCTACAGGATGGAACCTTGGTTGGGGATGGAACACACCAACTGATAACCTGGTGAATGCGTTTGAAGCAAATGATACCAGAAAAGGTTCAACCATTCTTTTTTCAGGACAATCTGATGATCCTTCAACCGGAGGATATGGCAGAACATTGCCAGCGTATGTTTTGAATGGTGGCATTCTTCCACGTAAATACTGGAATAAAAAAATCTATGCTGATCCTGCCTACCGTGCATCTACAGGTTTAAGTGATAATCCTGAATGGATCAATAAAAGGATTTTCCGATATTCTGACGTGTTACTTATGGCTGCGGAAGCAAGTAATGAATTAACCCAGGGTGCAACAGGAATTGGATGGGCCAACCTGGTAAGAACAAGAGCAGGGTTAAGTGCTCTTACCTATACAACACAGGCAGCTTTAAGAACTGCTATCAAACAGGAAAGAAGAGTTGAATTTGGTGTGGAAGGTGAGCGCTTCTTTGACCTTGTAAGATGGGGTGATGCGGTATCTGTTCTTGGAGGTATGGGTTATACAAACAAATGTCGTTTTTATCCGATTCCTCAGCCCGCAATTGACAGATGCGGTGGAGTAATTATTCAGAATCCTGAGTGGTAATTTAATTTGATCATTTTCTTAAAAAAAAAGTATATGAGAAAGTATTTTCAAAAACTATTGCTGGTAATAAGCGTATTAACCTTAATCGCAAGTTGTCAGAAAATGAAAAAGCCTGGATTGGGAGATTTTCCAAAGGATGCAAATGCTCCAGGCGGCCCGTTGAAATTTTATGCTGCGTTTGACGGAACATCAGCAGATCCGCTGATGAATGCTGTTGATAGCATCCGTGCAAATTTCGCTTCTGATAATCCGTTAACTTCTGTTGCGGGTATCAGTGGAAAAGCTGTACAGGGTGTAAATAAAAAGTTCATCAAGTATGCAAAGCCAAACGATTGGGCAGAAACAGCTAAGAGCTTTACAATTGCTTACTGGTATAAAAGAGATGGACAGACAAAAAACAATACCGGAACAAACGGACCTGAGTATCCCATCAGTTTTAAATCAAGTAACGGGCATTGGTCAGGCGCTAATCTCTTTATAATTATGGAGGGAAATAATGCAGCCTGTGCAATTAAAGTGATGATTGCTGATAAAGGGGTGAGTGACAATTGGTTTACCTGGGAAAACGCAAATATGATTCCCGGTTTACTAAATAATAACTGGCATCATGTTGCACTGGTTTACAGCGCTGCTACAAGCGGAATGACATTGTACATTGACGGTGTTGCTAATGCAATTGTACCAAAATGGGGTACTCATGGCGACATTAACATTGATGATACGAAAATCAGTGAAATGAGAATAGGCTGCGGACCGGGAACAGGCTATGATACTGATGACTGGTTATCTTCTTCCTGGAAAGGAAGTTTGGATCAGTTCAGGTTGTATAATACTGCATTAACAAGTGCTGAAGTTTCTGCACTTGTTGCCGGTAAAAAATAAAAAGGCAGTTCTTTTAGGTCATAATCAATAAATAAAGGGTTGCATTTCTTTGCAGCCCTTTTTTTACTCCCCCGTTAGTTTCTGTGAATTTGCATGAGCAGATTTATTTGACGATTCTTAATCTACTTTCTTTATGCCTGTCATGAAACGCAAAGAGTTTGTTTTAATCATATATATTGCACTGATTTTTTCTTCCTGTCGCCAGCCAGATAATTTATTTACAAGTTTGTCTTCATCCAAAACCAATATCGGTTTTGTAAATAAGGTGGAAGAGAAAGAACTCTTTAATATTTTGTATTATTTGTATTTCTATAATGGTGGCGGCGTTTCAACCGGCGATATTAATAATGATGGATTGACAGATATATATTTCACTGCAAACAGCAAAGGCAGGAATAAATTGTACTTAAATAAAGGTAATTTTCAATTCGAAGATATTACAGTAAAAGCAGGTGTTGCAGGAACAGCAGACTGGTGTTCAGGAGTTACCATGGCCGATGTTAATGGTGATGGCAGCCTCGATATTTATGTGTCGGCAGTGAGCCAGCATCACGGACTGAAAGGACACAATGAACTTTTTATCAATAACGGTAACGGAACATTTACAGAAAGTTCACTGAAGTATGGGTTGAACTTTTCAGGGTTTACAACACAAACAGCTTTTTTTGATTACGATCATGATGGCGATCTTGATTGTTATATTCTTAATCAATCGCAAAAGCCAAATGCCAATATTGTAGATACCAGTAACAGAAATAAATATGACAGCTTAGCAGGAGACAGGTTATACCGTAACGACATCGCCTTAACAGGAAAATTTACGGATGTTTCAAGGCAGGCAGGTATTTACCAAAGCAATCTTGGCTATGGTTTAGGACTGGCTGTTGCCGATATTAATAACGACGGATGGGATGATATTTATATTGGAAACGATTTTCACGAAAACGATTATTACTATATCAACAACGGTAATGCAACATTTACTGAAAGTGGGGCTCAGCACTTTCGTCATTACAGCCGCTTCAGTATGGGCAATGATATTGCTGATTATAATAATGACGGGCAACTGGACGTCATCACTGTTGACATGCTCCCTCCCGATGAAAAAACTTTAAAAACATACGGCAGTGATGAAAACCTTGATACCTATCAATTTAAGTTAATGGGTCATGGTTTTCAGAATCAATTTTCAAAAAACTGTTTGCAGCGTAATAATGGTAATGGAGTTAGTTTCAGTGAGACAGGTTTGCAGAGCGGTGTATCAGCAACAGACTGGAGCTGGTGTCCGCTGTTTGCAGATTTTGATAATGATGGGAATAAAGATCTGTTTATTTCAAGCGGAATTGTAAAACGTCCTGTTGATCTTGATTATATCCGGTTTGTTTCTGATCTGATAGTTAAAAAGGATTTAAATAAAACTAACAAGTACGATAATGTGGCCATTGAAAAAATGCCCGATGGTGCTTCGCATCCATTTTTATATAAAGGTGATGGGCATCTCAGCTTTACTGATAAAAGCAAGGAATGGGGAACCGGGAAGATGAAAGGTTATTTCAATGGATCTGCTTATGCTGATCTGGACAATGATGGTAATCTTGACCTGGTGATCAGCTGCATTAATGCCCCTGCAGTTATTCTGAAGAATAATACAAAAGGAAAAAATTCAATTGCTGTTACATTTAATGGCGAAGGCTTTAATCGATTTGGTGTTGGTGCAAAGGCCTATGTATTTCAGAAAGGGAAGATGCAGTACCAGCAATTGATGCTTACAAGAGGTTTTCAATCTTCAACAGAAACACGTTTGCATTTTGGGTTAGATTCATTAACCTCTGTTGACAGTGTTCTTGTTGTATGGCCCGATCAGAAATATCAGATCGTAAAAAATAGTGCAGCCAATAAACCAATTGTGTTTTCGCAGAAAGATGCAGCAGGTGTATTTAACTATTCCTCATTTTTTAAACCATCAGCGGCCACCTTCACTGATATTACAAACAGTGTTAACAGTAAATGGAAACATAAGGAAAATGATTTTATTGATTTTAATGTGCAGTATCTCATTCCACATGCTGAATCTGCACGGGGCCCTAAGATTGCAGTAGCTGATGTAAATGCTGATGGCCTTGATGATTTTTATGCCTGTGGAGCAATGAATCAGCCCGGAGTATTAATGATGCAGCAAAAGAATGGATCATTTATTGCATCTGATACAGCACTGTTTGCAAAAGATGCAGTTTGTGAAGATGTAGATGCTGTTTTCTTTGATGCAAATGGCGATAAAAGTGTTGATCTGCTGGTTATCAGCGGAGGAAATGAAATACCGCAGAAGGGCCGTTCACTGGAAGACAGGCTTTATCTGAACGATGGGAAAGGAACGTTTAAAAAAGCTATGGGGGCTTTTAATAACCAGTACGAAAACAAAACCTGTGTTGCAGTTGCAGATACAGATCATGATGGGGATATGGATATGTTTATCGGAAATTCTTCTGCAGCAACCTCATATGGTGTGCTGCGTAATTCTTATTTCTATCTGAATAATGGAAACGGAACCTTCATTACAAAGTATGACAAAACAATTGATCTGACTGAATCGGGATTAGTTACAGCTGCTTCTTTTGCTGATGTAAATAAAGATGGATGGCAGGATTTAGTTGTAACAGGTGAGTGGATGCCGCTTACAATCTTTATCAATAAGAAAGGACAATTTACAAAAACAGAATTACCTGGCTCCACCGGCTTATGGCAAACGATTTTTACTACGGATATAAATGCTGATGGATATGATGATATACTGGCAGGCAATTGGGGACACAATTCAAAACTCTGGGACGGAAAAAAAAGTCCTTTGAAAATGTATGTAAAAGATTTTGACAACAATGGAGCTATTGAACAAATCATGACCTATAATATTGAGGGCAAGGAATACACATTTCTTGCAAAGGATGAATTGGAGCGGCAATTGCCTGTATTAAAAAAAGCCTACCTCACTTACAGTGAAGTGGCAGGAAAAACGGTTGACTATATGTTTTACGATTTGTTTAAAGATTACCGTGAATTTAAAGCTGAGACACTCAGTTCTTCCTGTTTTGTAAATGATGGAAAGGGTGGTTTTAAAAGAATTGATTTACCTGAAGAATTGCAGATGGCACCTGTGATGTCTTTTGCACAGGTTAATAATCAGAATACAACATCATGGATAGCTGGCGGAAATTTCTTTGGTGTAATTCCTTATGAGGGAAGATATGATGCTTTGCAGCCAACACTGTTTTCTTTTAGTAAATCTGAAAACAAGTTCAAATCATCTTCCATTATTGCTGATTTTGATGGAGAGGTAAGAGATATCAAATGGCTGAAAGGCAGAGGTGAATACAAGGTAATGGTTATTGCAAGAAATAACCGTGAACTTGTTTTCATGCGCAAATAATACAAACGCTTATTTAAATAAAAATTAGGACAGAAAACAACCGATAAATAAAACCTGCATGAAAACAATTAAATATAAAAAAATGACAAACTCTTTTTTTCTGCTGGCAGCCCTGCTCTCAATATTGGGCAATTGCAACAAACAGCCTGATAATGGCGGAGGAGGTGGCACTGTATCCGGCGGACCGGCAGTGAATTACTGGATCACCAAAGCAGATCAATCGGTATTATTAAAAAAACAAACAACTGCTCTTTCTTTTGGTGCAGCAGCAAACAGCAATCAAACGATTGAAGTTGACAGCATCCTGAAGTTTCAAACAATTGATGGGTTTGGATTTTCTTTAACGGGGGGCAGTGCTTATCATATCAATAAACTCAGTGCTGCTGAAAGAACTTCATTACTGCAGGAATTATTTGGAAGTGCTGAGAATTCAATCAGCATCAGTTATCTGCGTATCAGTATTGGCGCATCCGATCTGGATGCTTCAGTATTCAGCTATGATGATTTACCGGCAGGGCAAACGGACATCAATCTTACAAAATTCAGTTTAGCACACGATACAGTTGATCTGATTCCTGTGCTGAAGGAAATTCTTGCTATCAATCCCAACATTAAAATAATGGGTTCGCCATGGAGCCCGCCTGTGTGGATGAAAGATAATGGCAACAGTAAGGGTGGCAGTTTGCTTCCTCAGTTTTATGATGCGTATGCCCGCTATTTTGTTAAGTATATACAGGCAATGAAAGCAAAAGGAATTACGGTTGATGCAATTACGATACAGAATGAACCATTGCACCCCGGCAATAACCCAAGTATGTTAATGCTGGCACCAGATCAGGCAATTTTTATCAAGAATAATCTTGGCCCTGTATTTCAATCAGCAGGAATTACAACAAAAATTATCATCTATGATCACAATTGTAACAGGCCGGAATATCCGATTGCAATATTGAATGATCCGGATGCAAAAAAATATGTTGATGGTTCTGCCTTTCATTTATACGAAGGTGATATTGCTGCACTGTCTTCTGTTCATAGCCTTTACCCGGAAAAGAATCTTTATTTCACGGAGCAATGGACCGGAGCTAACGAAGCATTTGATGGTAACCTGAAGTGGCATATGAAAAATGTAGTGATCGGATCCATGCGTAACTGGAGTAAGATTGCATTGGAATGGAACCTGGCAAGTGATGGCGGTTACAACCCGCATACACCAGGTGGATGTACTGAATGTAAGGGTGCCTTAACACTGGATGGTGCCATTAACCGGAATGTGGGCTATTATATTATTGCACATGCATCCAAATTTGTTCCTGTGGGTTCCGTTCGTATTGCAAGCAATCTTACAGGCAATTTGCAGAATGTAGCATTTCAAACTCCTGATGGAAAGAAAGTACTGATTGTATTAAACGAAGGAACAACTCCTGCCAATTTCAATATTAAGCATAATGGGAAAATAGCTGCAACAAATTTATCTGCTGGTACAGTTGCAACATATGTATGGTAACAGGATCAAAAAAATAAAATAAGATGAAAAAAATTATTTACGCAGCAGTTTTATTACAGCTCTTTTCATGTAAAGAAAACAAGAATGCAGAATCACCGGCATTATCTTATTCAACCGATGGGAAAAAAGTAGTGGCTTTCACAACAGCTGACAGTTCAGCCTTACGGCTCACCGCTTCTGATACTGTTGAGTTTAAAGAAAAGGGGCAGCCTTTTGAAAACGAAGTGATTGTTTTTGTTGATCCGGTAAAAACATATCAATCATATTTTGGTATTGGAGCTGCATTAACCGATGCAAGTGCTGAAACATTTTATAAACTGCCAAAGGAAAAACAGGATGAATTTTTAAAGGCCTATTTCGATAAAGAAAAGGGAATTGGATATACGGTTGCACGTACCAATATAAACAGTTGCGATTTCAGCAGTGATTCTTATACATACGTACAGGAAGGCGATAAAGAACTGACATCATTTAATATTGAGCACGACAGAAAATTCAAAATTCCTTTTATCAAAGCTGCCATGAAAGCTGCCGGTGGTAAACTGAATCTTTTTGCAAGTCCATGGAGCCCGCCTGCTTTTATGAAGGATAATAATGATGTGCTGCATGGTGGTAAACTGAAGCCTGAGTTTTATGGAAGCTGGGCGATGTACTATACAAAGTTTATTAAGGGATATGAAAAAGAAGGAATTCCTGTTTGGGGAATCAGTATTCAAAACGAACCAATGGCTACCCAGAAATGGGAGTCCTGTATTTATACAGATCAGGAAGAAAAAAACTTCTTAAAAAATTATTTGGGACCCGTAATGGAAAAAGAAGGGTTAAAGGAAAAGAAAATCATTGGATGGGATCATAACAGGGATTTATTATTTCAACGGGCAAGTACTTTATTGAATGATCCGGATGCGGCTAAATATTTATGGGGTATTGGCTTTCACTGGTATGAAACATGGAGTGGTGGTGAACCGATGTATGATAATGTAAAACTGGTGCATGAAGCATTTCCAAAAACAAACCTGATGTTTACAGAAGGCTGTAAAGAAAAATTTGACCTGGCTAAAGTATACGACTGGAGCCTTGGCGAAAAATACGGAGCCAATATGATCAATGATTTTAATAGCGGAATGACAGGGTTTACCGATTGGAATATTTTACTTGATGAAACCGGCGGTCCAAATCATGTTGGAAATTTTTGTTTTGCCCCTGTACATGGAAATACAAAAACCGGTGAACTTATTTTTACCAATGAATTTTATTACATCGGCCATTTCTCAAAGTTTATACAACCCGGTGCAAAAAGAATTGCCAGCAGTGCAAGCCGCAGTATGCTGCTCACAACAGCATTTAAAAATCCTGATGGTTCCGTTGCAGTAGTTGTGATGAATAAAAGTAATATCAAAACACAGTATTTCCTGTGGATTAATGGTAAAGCTGCAGAATTAACAGCACTGCCACATTCAATTTCAACACTGGTATTTTAATTTTTGACAGGAGGTAAGTAATATGTATATCAAGAAGAATTTTTTCAGCAGGAGGTTTTTCAACCACTCATTCATCATTGTATGCATGCTTGTTGCTGGTTCCTGTAAAAAAAAGGATCCACCTGCACCTGTGCCTCCGCCTATTGCGGTTAATTTCACTATTACGAACTGGGATGTAAACGGAGTGATGAGTTTAACAGATTATAAAAACGTAAGCATTACTCCTTCCATCAAATTAAATTTTCCTGTTGCAATTGACAGAGCTACTGTAGCAGCCGGCATTAATTTTAATGGAGGCAGTTACAATATTGCCTATCAAAACGGGGATAGCGTTCTTGTTTTGCAACCTTCAGCAGCACTCAATTATCTTACAAAATATAATGTAACTGCTGATAATGATTTAAGATCAAAGAAGGGAGGTATCTTATTCAGCAATGCAGAATTTAATCTGTTAACAAGGTTGGATTCAACGGATAAATATCCGGTAATCACAGATGCTGCCTTGCTTGATAAAGTGCAGCAGCAAACCTTTACATATTTCTGGGACTTTGGTCACCCGGTAAGCGGAATGGCCAGAGAAAGAAACAGCAGCGGTGAAACTGTAACAACAGGTGGAACAGGTTTTGGTATCATGTCAATTGTTACTGCTGTTCACAGAGGCTTTATTACCAGAACTCAAGGAAGGGACAGAATACTTAAGATCACCAATTTTCTCATTAATAACTGTACACGCTACCATGGAGCGTTTTCACATTGGCTGAATGGCTCAACCGGAGTTACACAACCTTTCAGTGCCAATGACAACGGTGCTGATTTGGTAGAAACTTCTTTTTTATTGGAAGGATTGATTACAGCACGCCAGTATTTTGATGCGGTTGATGTAACAGAAACTGAATTGCGGGCGAAGATCAATTCAATATGGGATGCTGTTGAATGGAATTGGTTCCGGCAGGGAAGTCAGAATGTTTTATACTGGCATTGGAGTACGGATAAAGGATGGGTAATGAATCACCAGATTAAAGGATGGAATGAAGCATTGATTGTTTATGTACTGGCTTCATCTTCACGAACTGATTCTATTCCAAAAATTGTATATGATAACGGATGGGCAGGTAATGGTGCGATAAAAACAAACAGCACATTTTACGGTTATCAGTTACCGATGGGTACAGCCAATGGCGGGCCATTATTTTTTGAACACTATTCTTTTCTCGGTATCAATCCAAATGGATTAAATGATGCTTATGCCAATTACCAAACACAGGCAGTGAATCATACAAAAATTAATTATGAGTATTGTAAAGCCAACCCATCGGGCTGGTATGGTTACAGTAACCTGAGTTGGGGCTTAACTGCCAGCGATGGTCCGGCACCATCTTATTACCAGGCGCACAGTCCTTCGAACGATAAAGGAGTTATTACTCCAACTGCAGCGCTTTCCTCTTTTCCTTATACACCAACCGAATCAATGAACGCATTGAAGTTTTTCTATTATAAGCTGGGCGATAAATTATGGGGTACTTATGGATTCTATGACTCATACAAATTAGCAGATCCCTGGTTTGCAACATCAACGCTTGCAATTGATCAGGGACCAATTATTGTAATGATAGAAAATTACCGCAGTGGATTACTCTGGAATTTATTCACCGGTGCACCTGAAATTAAAAACGGGATGAAGAGACTTGGTTTTACTGCACCTTATTTATAAAATCAATTATTCATGAAACGGTTTCTATTATTTGTTACGGTTGTTTTTTTAATCGGAAGTGCCGGTGCACAAACACAAACTCTTGCATTCGATCCGGTAAAGCGGCCGAAAAATTTAACCGACTCTGCTTTGCTTGATCTTGTGCAGAAACAAACCTTCCGTTACTTCTGGGATTTTGCACATCCCGTTAGTGGTATGGCACGGGAAAGAAGCAATGAAAATTTTGGCTATGGCAATGAAACAGTAACTACAGGCGGAACAGGTTTTGGAATTATGAGTGTACTTGTTGCTGTTGAACGGAAATGGATCAGCAGAGATACTGCAGCGAAGTTTATGCTGAAGATGGTTCAGTTTTTACTGAAAGCTGATTCTTATCACGGTGCTTTCCCGCATTGGATGAATGGAGCAACAGGAGAAACAATTGCCTTCAGCCGCAAGGATGATGGAGCTGACCTTGTTGAATCATCTTATTTATTTCAGGGCCTGCTTTGTGCACGACAATATTTTAATGGTACTAACAAAACAGAAAGGGAATTACGCAGCCGTATTTCATGGATGTGGCCCGATATTGAATGGAACTGGTTTACACAAGGGCAGGAAGTGTTGTACTGGCACTGGAGCCCCAATAATGGATGGGCAATGAATTTTCCTGTGCGTGGTTTTAATGAGTGCTTGATTATGTATATTCTTGCAGCTTCTTCACCTAATGAACGATACCAGGTTAGCTCAGCAGTGTATCACCGTGGCTGGGCAGAAAGTATTTTTTTCAAAAACGGGAAAGAATTTTACGGAATTAAACTGCCGTTAGGTTTTGATTATGGCGGACCTCTTTTCTTTTCACAATATTCTTTTCTCGGATTAGATCCACGAGGTTTGAAAGACCGTTATGCAGATTACTGGGAGCAGAATAAAAATCATACACTGATCAACTATACTTACTGTGTTGACAATCCCAAAAAATTTAAAGGCTATGGAGAAAATTGCTGGGGCTTAACAGCCAGTGATACCTATGATGGGTATAATGCATTTTCACCCACCAATGATTTTGGAACAATTACTCCAACCGCAGCATTGAGTGCATTTCCTTACACACCCGACTATTCAATGAAAGCACTAAAACATTTTTATTACGATTTAGGGGATAAAATATGGAGTGAGTATGGTTTTGTGGATGCATTTAACGAATCAAAGAACTGGTATGCCACATCTCACCTGGCTATTGACCAGGGACCAATTATTGTAATGATTGAAAATTACAGATCAGGTTTGTTGTGGAATTTATTCATGAGCTGCCCGGAAATAAAAGTTGGATTGAAGAAACTTGGATTTGTGAGCTCTGCGGTTAAGTAATAAATATGCGTGTCAAGTGAGAACAGGCTTGACATAAATGAACGTTTATAAATACCAGCCAATGCATAGGTTTTTATCTATAGGAAAGGAATTAAAATCGAGGCAATCAGTCTTGGTGGTATTGGCTATAGTCGTTTGTGTATTTGTGTTTGCCAGGTGTAATAATGCGGAGGAAGTAAAAGAAGAAGTTAGGGAAGAAGTTAAACAGGAAGAAATATCCGGAGTAAAATTTGAAGATTTTGCAAGAGAACAGAAATGTGCGGGCTGTCATAAAGCTATTTATGAAACTCATATACAAACAGCACATTTTGCTACGGCGCAACCTGCAGAGGAAAAATTTATTCATGGCAGTTTTGAAAAGGGAAAGAATGAGTATGCATACACCCCCGACATTGTTTTAAAGATGGAGAAAAGGGACAGTGGTTTGTTCCAGGTTGCCTATTTTAAAAAGGAGGAAAAAAAAGCAATGCGCTTTGATCTGATTATTGGATCAGGTGTAATGGGGCAATCTTTTTTAACATGGAGAGTTAATAAACTGTTTCAGTTGCCCATCACTTATTTTACAGCAGCAGACCGGTGGTCGAACAGCCCCGGATTTCCTTCCGGTAAAGTAATGATTGACCGGCCGATTACTTCCCGTTGCCTTGAATGTCATGCTTCATTTGCCGAAGGAATTGCAGGCCCCGCAATGGAGCCAACAGAATTCGATCACAAAAAAATGATACTAGGTGTTACCTGTGAAAAGTGTCATGGACCTGCGGCAAAACATGTTACCTGGCAAACAGAAAACCCACAGGATAAAAAAGGGAAGTTTATTGTGAATCCTGCTTCACTATCCAGACAGCTGCAACTGGATGTATGCAGTTATTGTCATGGTGGTAATATTGAAAAAACAAAACCATCTTTTCAATTTACAGCCGGTAAAAATCTCAGCGACTATTTCAAAATTGATACTTCTGTTATTGATGTAGCTAACAGTGGAAACATGGATGTACACGGCAACCAGTATGGGTTTCTTAAAGCAAGTAAATGTTTTCAAAAAAGTTTAACCATGACCTGCAGTACATGTCATAATACACATGGAAACCAACGGGGGAAAACTGAATTGTTTTCACAGAAGTGCGTGGGCTGCCACAATACTGCAGAAGCAAAGTTTAAAACCCCTGCACACGGCCAGGTAATAGCCATTCAAAAAAATTGTATTGACTGTCATATGCCTGCACAGCCATCAAAAGCTATTGCAGTGAATCTGGAAGGAGAAGAAGTGCCGAGAGCATCACTGATCCGTACGCATTTCGTCAGCATCTACCAGCAGCAAATTAAAAACGGGAAAGTTCAAAAAAAGTAAAAATGCAGTTTAATACAGCAAAAAATATCATCACCTGGTTTTTAATCACACTGTTTTATTGTGATGCGGTATCTGCACAAAAAATAAATTTTAAGGATGGCTATCCCAACAACGTTAATCCTATTGGTATTGTAAAAAATATACCAGACAGCACTTTACTTGAAATTGTACAACGTCAAACCTTTCGTTTCTTCTGGCATGGTGCACACCCCGTAAGTGGCTTGGCATTGGAAAGAAGCAACACTGTTTTAGCAGAGCATTACTGGGATTATATCAACGAAGCATGGGATGAACCTAACTTTAGTAAAACAACTTTCGGTCCTGATGCAGGAGCAATTGGTGGTACAGGTTTTGGCATCATGAGCACTGTGGTTGCAGTTGAACGTGGATGGATTGGAAGAGATACTGCTGTAAGGCGTTTAATAAAGATTGCAGATTTTTTAATGAATGCAGATTGTTATCATGGCATCTATCCGCATTTTATGAATGGCAGAACAGGAAAGACAATTAAATTTGACAGGCTTGATGATGGTGCAGATATTGTAGAAACGAGTTATTTACTCATGGGTTTTCTGTGTGCCAGAGAATATTTTAAAGGTAATTCGCCTAGGGAAATTTATTTACGTAAACGCATTAACCAAATGTGGGGAGCTGCCAACTGGAACTGGCATACCAATAATCAGAATAAATTATTCTGGCACTGGAGCCCCAACAATGGATTTGATATGAACTTCCCGGTATGGGGGTATAATGAATGCTTGATTACATATATTATGTCTGCTTCATCAAAGTATCATTCAATCTCAAAAGAAGTTTATGATGGTACATGGGCAGGCAGTGCTGGTTTTAAAAATGGAAAAGAATATTATGGATACATATTACCTAATGGCAATATGTATCCATAATATTACCATTAGGTAATTATGATAAAGATAAAGGCGGTCCCTTATTTTTT
>JANOIQ010000155.1:0-8139 GCA_031407835.1 Chitinophagaceae bacterium | reverse complement strand
CAAACTTTTTGTACTTGCATGGGGCGGCAGGTAGAACCATCATCCGTTTTAAGATTGGTACAGAATAAACAGGTACTGATTGCCTCAACCAATTCTTTTAATTTTTCGATTGCTTCTGTATGATTTAAATCTTTTGTATTGTTCATCGTATTCTTTTTTAGAATAATTATAAGAATATAAAGTTGAGATTTTGCTGAGTAAGAAGTCTTATATAATCTTATGTAAGAGTTACATGATTCCCATCTTTGTTTAAGGAAAGTGCAGCAGGTATTGATCGTGCCTGCACACCTCACAGGCGTCTGACACGTAAGTAAATTCTTCTTTGACTTTGAGAGTTAAATTGAAAAACTTTCTTCTGTCGCAGATGTTCCGCAACAGTCGGATCACTTTCAACTAGTAAGCCTGACTGATACGTCCCTAATAATAAAACGGCTTAGAGGTTCGCTGCCTTATTCTGCTGTAAGCAATTGTTCAAAGAAGGCGCCAATATTATTTGGCTTATCTACAAAATGAAGCTCCAGGATCCAATGTCTTTTGTTACCGTATTTATCTGCCTGAAGTATATCTGTATGATTATCGGGGTGTACATCTAAACACAAATCAGCAGGGTCATCGGGCTGCTCATGTGGGTAACAACCAACAATATGACCAGCTATTGCATTTCCAAATTCATAGCCATAGCGTTTTGTAAGCTCGGTAACATAATTAAAATATCCGGCACCGGTTAGATTGGTTTGTTTAAAATACCAGGCATTTGCTTCGTGCCATGCGGCTTCTATATCTTTTTTTATCTTTTGTTTCAAAGGGTCGTTGCCTAAAACATAGGTTCTTCCAAGGTCTGCTTCCCAACCTTCAAAAATGGGATGAAAATCGAAGAACAGTATATCATTTTCCTGAATCATCAGGTCAGGTGGGTTGGCAATGAAGGGTTGTAATGTATTAATCCCTGTCCTCACAATTTTTTTGCTCCAATGATTTTCAATGCCAAAACCTTCTTTGGCAATATTTACGATTTCATCGCAAAGTTCTTTCTCTGTTTTCCCGGAAACGATTAACCCTCTTTCCTCTACTGTGTAAAATAATTCTTTTGCTTTTTGTTCGGCAATAACCAGCCTTTGTTTTGCTTCGTTCATAATTTTTATTTTGCCATTAAATATAAATCAAATCCTTCTTCCGTCGCAGGTGTTCCGCAACAGGCAGATTACCAGTGATTGTTAAACCTGCCGGATTGTATACGGAATAAATAGAGGGCATCACGTGAACTTAGTGGAACACTTGCAAATGGGGCGGGGGAATGATTTTAAAAGGCTAAACAAAAAAATTATTTTTTGTTTAGTTTTTTAAACAGTTTATGTTAGGGGTAGTTTTACTTCTCGCCACAACCAAAATCAACCTCAATGATAGTATCTAATCTATTATTTATTACATTAACTAAAGAGTCTCCCTCCTTTTTTTTTATTGAATCGCCAATATTTACGAAATCAAACAATCCTGAATTATCTTTTATCAAATCTTGATTTTTAATTTTATTTCCTTGAGAGTCCTGTAAAATTAAAGTTGGATATGAATGTTGGGTTGAGTCAAGATATTTATTAATAAGTACATAGTCATATTTATACCTTTTGAAGTCTTTGAAACTGTTACACGCTGAATCATTTAAAGAAGGAAATGATAAGAGAAAGAGAATAGTAAAAATAATAAATGTAACAATTACTCCAATTTCACTAAAGCCTATTAGTAAATATTTGTTCCTGGTACTTTTGTCAAAAGTTGACTTTGCCAGGTTAAAAAGATTCTTTGTGTCTCGAAAGTGACCAGAAAAATATTTGACAGAATATCCGTTTCTCTTGACAATACTTTTAACCCAGTACCCAAGTATATTTACTAAAACTGTAAGAATAAAAATGAGAATCGAATATTTGTTCATATTCAGTTGAAAATTACCGCTAACCAATTGATTTGTACTCTTTCTTGCGCTAAACTATATTAATTTTCAATAGTAAATGCTGCAAAGAATTCAACTTAAATTTATTATGAGCACCTCCAGATCGGTATGGCAAATTGGAGAAAAGTCAATAATTTATTACGCTAAAATTTGCCAGCCATCCCTACAAATGCAAAAAGCCCTGAAAGCTAACGCTCTCAAGGCTTCTTTATTTTATTGGTTACCCGACCAGGATTCGAACCTAGACAATCAGATCCAGAAACTGATGTACTACCATTATACTATCGGGCAATAAAAAGAACAGTTTTTAGTGACCCCGGAGAGACTCGAACTCTCGGCCCGCTGATTAAGAGTCAGCTGCTCTACCAACTGAGCTACGGAGTCAAAGCTATTTACCGGGGCTGCAATTTACAGCTTTTCAACTATTTATTTTGATGTAATATAACCCGCCGGGTTCTTTACAAACTCATCCTTACATTCCTTGCTGCAAAAGCCATATACTTTGTCTTTATAATGAGCCGTGTCGGATACTCCTGCTGAAACGGGCATACCGCAGGCAAAGTCCTTCTTTGAATCAAATACCACATCTTTATACAGGTTTTTTTCAGTTGCGCCAGATGTGCTGTGTTCGTGCATTGGTTCGGCAGTTTCTTTTTTTTCATTCTTATCTGCACAGGCAACGAGCAATAGCAAAGTAAAAAGAGCGGGAATTATTTTTTTGTACATATTATCGGAATTTAAATTGGTTATTTTTTTTAAGTTTAGAAAATTTGTTCCAGTTCCTGTAAATGGTAAATGATATAAGTTGGCTTTATATCTGTTTCCATCTTTAAATGATTCACAAAAATTGCATCCATGCCTGCATTCATAGCACCTTTAATATCCGCATCAAGGTTATCGCCAATCATGATGCTTTCGTTTAATGAAGCACCTGTTAATTTCAAAGCGTACTCAAAAATTTCTTTGTTGGGTTTTACGCTGTTGCTGGTTTCGCTGGTAATCACTTCTTCAAAATATTTTCCCAGCTGGCTGTTGTCTAATTTGCGCCATTGTGTTTTTTCAAAACCATTGGTGATGAGATGTAACCTGAATTTTTTTTGTTTGAGATGCCGGAGAATTTCATGTGTGTAAGGGAATAGATTTTGCTTGGTTGGAAGAACTTCTAAAAAATACTCACTCATTTTCTTTGCCAGATCTTCCTTACCGATTTTAAATTCAAGCAGGGTGCGGCTCATACGTTTCCATTTCAGGTCTTCGCTGGAAATCAAACCATGATGATAGCGATCCCACAAAATAGCGTTGTGGTAAAGGTATTGTTTACAAAAAAGGTCAAAGTCATGAATCCCCTCTGCTTCCAGTTGCAGATCCTTGTACACGTTGGCTAAGGTTTCCATGGCATTAAGATCAAAATCCCAGAGCGTATGATCCAGATCAAAGAAGAGATGGCGGTATTTCATATATGCAATTTACGATGTTTGATGTTCGATGTCAGATGTTGTAGTAATTTCGGATGCACGCAACATCATACACGAATACCTAAAACTGCACAAAATGAATATCATCATTACCGGCGCTTCCCGTGGAATTGGCAAAGCCATTGCAGAAGTATTTGCTTCTCATGGGCATACATTATACCTGTGTTCAAAGAATGAAGTTGCGTTAAACAAAACCGTGGAAGAATTGCTGAATAAATATCCCGGCACAAGAATCAAAGCCAAAGCAAGAGACCTGAGCAGGAAAGAGGAAGTGGAAAATTTCGGACAATGGTTACTTGATAATGGTATGGCTATTGACGTACTGGTGAATAATGCAGGTAACTTTTTACCCGGCAGTGTTTACAATGAAGAAGCCGGTGTGCTGGAAGAGATGATTGCAGTGAATGTATACAGTGCTTATCACCTTACACGAAAATTATTACCAACGATGATGAAACAAAGTGTTGCAGCCGGTTCCCGTGGACACATCTTCAACATGTGCTCTATTGCTTCGTTAAGTGCATACCCGAATGGAGGTTCTTACAGCATCAGTAAATTTGCATTGAATGGGTTCAGCCAGAATTTGCGTGAAGAAATGAAAGCTCATCATATAAAAGTAACAGCGGTTTTTCCCGGTGCGGTGATGACTGATTCTTGGGGTGATTATGATAATACATCCAACCGGATTATGGAAGCTAATGATATTGCTAAAATTATTTATGCAGCTGCACAACTTTCGCCACAGGCATGTGTAGAAGAAATTCTCATCAGGCCGCAGTTGGGCGATTTGTAAGGCCTCACCCTCGTTCCCTCTCCGGTAGAGAGGGAGGCCCGGCAAACAATTCAATTGGACTATTGTAAGTAAGCATTTCAGCAATTAAATTTCAATGATCAACTAATGTACAAAAGATGATATGTAAGATTTATTGACTACTTTTTTTTACAAAAGCACCGTCCCTCTCCTTTGGATAGGGATAAGAGGGTGAGGCTTCCCCCCAAATCATTTAACAACCCCTTACAGCAACGGTTGCCGCAAACCATTAGCCTTGCTTTACATTTGTATTTCCATGATTTCGGTAAAAACATATCAACCAATTTTCCTGCTCCTGTTTTTGATGTGTTCAATTGCTGTTGCCCGGGCACAGGTAAAATTTTCAGTAATACCCAGTAAAACTATTGTGCGGCAAAATGAAACTTTTCAATTGCAATTTGTGGTGGAAGGAGCAACAGAAGTAGATGAATTTAAACCACCTGCTTTCCGGAATTTTGAACAGCTGAGCGGAATGGATCAGTCAAACGGATGGACATGGGTGAACGGATCTCTTTCAGAATATGTAAGCTACACGGTAACACTTCGTGCAAAACTGAAAGGCAAACTGCCCATTGCATCTGCTGTTGTAAAAGCAAAAGGGAAACTGTTAACTTCTTCACCTTTCGTAATTTTTGTAACTGATGCTGCGGTTGCTGATCAGCCATTAAGTCCATTGGAAGAAGAAAAACCGGATTATTATTTACTGCCCGGTGAAAATGTAAAAGACAAAGTTGCAAAGAACCTGTTTGTGCGTGCAACAATTGATAAGCATACATGCTATGTAGGTCAGCCCATTCTTGCCACTTTCAAATTATTTACCCGTCTCGACAGTGAATCAAAAGTTTTAAAGCGTCCATCACTGAATGGGTTTTCAGTGATAGACCTGGAACAGCCGGAAGCTGGAATTTTTTCAAAAGAAATGGTGAACGGAAAACTGTTCAACTGCTATCTTATACGTAAAGTACAGTTGTTTCCATTGCAATCGGGAATGCTGACCATTGAATCGGTAGAGATTGAAAATATTGTCCGGTTGATAAAAGTAAAAAGCAGGAACAGTAAAGAAACCAGCAGCTGGCTTGATGCAATGATGGAGAAGATGAAAGACACTGAAATAAGCAGTGGCGATATTATTCAGGAAAAATTGGTGCTGAAAAGTGATGAATTGAAAGTAAATGTGCTGGAGCTTCCTGAAAAAAATAAACCGGAAACATTTAACGGAGCTGTTGGAAAATTTACCATGGAAGCAGGTTTGCTGAAAAACGAAATTGCAGCCAATGATAATGCAACTCTCCGTATTACCATTAAAGGGAGGGGAAATATTCCTATGATTACTGCACCGACAGTGAGCTGGCCCATTGGCGTTGATTCTTTTGAAGCAAAGCTGAATGAAGAGATCGACAAAACAACATCCCCCATCAGCGGAACAAAAACATTTGACATTCCATTTTCAGTTTCAAAAAGGGGACTGTTTAAAATACCGGGTGTACGGTTTTCTTATTTTGATGAAAAAACAAAATCGTACGAAACAATTACTACAGATACTTTACAACTGAATGTAACGGCAGCAGTAAAGCAGAAAACAATTGTACGTACTGATGATTCAGCAACGGTAACAGAAGATGGAACACGAATAGATCTGTGGCTTGCAGGTACAGGCGGCCTGCTTTTATTAGCCGGTGGCATTTTCTTTTTTGTTACAAGAAAGAAACAGGAGGTTAAAAAATTCACTGCTGTTATTGAGAAAGAAGTGGAGGTACAACCAAGGAAAACTGTTGCTGATTTTTTGCAACCTGCCGTTTATGTGCAGGATGGGTTGCATCATAAACAGTTTTATACCTTGCTGATGGACGGGGTGCAGCAGTTTTTTACTGATCGTTTACAAATCCAGTTACACAGTAACGGGAATACAATTATCAGTGAAATCTTAAAGCAAAAGAACTGCGGCGATCTTGCCGAACAGTTTCGGCAAATTACTTCCGATTGTGAAATGGTTGTGTTCAGTGGTGTGGCCATCCATGATTCAAAAGAGCAGTTGTTACAACAGGCAGTTGAATTGATGACAGAAGCTGACAAAAGAATTTGATTTTATTTACCCGGCTAAGGATACTCCAATTATTTTGCCAATTCCAAATGTAACAGCTGCTGCGGCTAACCCAAACAATACCTGTCTGAAGCCGGAATACCATACATTTTTTCCGGTGAATAATGTGATAGCTGCACCAATCAAAAATAATCCAACCGCACTTCCTGCAACGCTGATAATGATCGCAGGGGCACCGCTCATAAACATAAATGGTATAACAGGAATCACCGCACCAATAGCGAATAAGATAAATGAATAGATGGCAGCTTCTATAGCAGATCCTTTTAATTCTTCTGCATTAATACCAAGCTCTTCTTTCACCAAAAAATCATGTGCCTGTGCTTTATCTTTCATTAAATCGGCTGCCATTTGGGTTGCCTGTGCTTCTTCAATTCCCTTGGCCATAAAAATTAATGCAATTTCTTTTTGCTCACCTTCGGGATTTGTTTCCAGTTCATCCATCTCCAGTTGCATTTGGTTTTCATATAACTCCTGCGAACTTTTTACAGAAATCCATTCGCCCAATGACATGGAAAGTGCTCCGGCTAAAAGCCCTGCAAGTCCTGCAAGTAACACACCCTGCTGCCCTGCTGTTGCACCGGCAATACCCATTACCAGGCTGAAGTTGGAAACCAATCCATCATTACCTCCCAGCACAGCTGCACGAATGGCATTACCACCAACAGAACGGTGTTTTTTTTCAAAACGTGAAAGATGCCTGCCCGACACGTCTGCCTCTTTTTCCAGTAGTGTGCGAAGGATTTTTACATGTGTTGTTTCAGCACCGGTGATTTGTTCTTTGTTTTTCTTTTTGGTTTGAATGACTGCATTGGCAATACTTTTCTCTGTATCCATTAATACGCCAAGCACATAATCATAACCAAATATTTTACCAATAAAGTTTAATGTATTTGCCCGCCAGGATGGACCGGGTAATTGATTGGCCAGGATATTTTCTTTTGCTGCAAATGCAACCGCATGCCCGTTTTCAATTTCACACATTTGCCTGAATACATTAGCAACAGTTGGGTCATCTTCATGCTGGGCCAGTTTTCCGTAAAGAAAAGAAGCGTCTATTTCGGTTTGAACGTTTTTGAGATTCATAAGCTTGTACTGGAAAATTGAATCAGCTAATTTACTTTGATTATTACTTATAGTTGATGATGAAAATCAGCTATAAATATGTTAAGACTGGCTTTGATCAGTTTCTTCTTTCTCCGGCATTTGTTCTGATGAAATCAACCTGGAAAGAAAATGGATGGTTCCTTCTTTCTTCCAGATTCGTGAAGCCCAAATGATTCCTGTTATCAATCCGGATAAGGCTACCAGCATTGCCAGTATCAGGCCGGTTCTATCAGTTTTAAAAATGTAAATAAGCAAACCGAGTAAAGATCCAATCAGTAAAGGCGAGATGGCAATACTTACCCATCCGATTAATTCGGTCAGGAGCTCAAAGAAGTTTTTCTTTTGATTCATTTTTTATTCTTTAACTGCTACGGCAATCTTTGAGTCGGCAGTGCCATAATACAGAAACCATTTGTTTTTAAAAAAGACTAATCCTTCAACAAAGCAAACTTCATTTACCTCACCAACTTTTTCATAGTCTTTATCTGGTTGAATGAAATTGTTTTTTGTTCTGTCGATTAGTTTGTAAGGATTGTTCTTATCAAACAATGCCTGACCAGCACTGTAAGTAAACTTCGGCATACTGCTGTCGTTGAAATTGGCTGCATTGCTTCCGTTATAGATCAGCAAAATTCCTTCCTCTCTTAATAATGCAAAAGGACCGGGTTCTACCAGGCGGCTGTCGAAATATCCCATGCGG
>JANOIQ010000145.1:0-9747 GCA_031407835.1 Chitinophagaceae bacterium | reverse complement strand
CTTCTCCATCGCCTGCTTCATTGGTGGAATCAAAAGGAAAAACAATTTCTATTACTACTGCAAATGCGGATAAGGTTTTATACTATATTGATGGGAAGGAAGCTACAATTGAAGAGGTGAATCAATTAAATCCTGACTTCATCGAAAGTATAAATGTGTTAAAAGGAAATGATGCAATAAAAGCTTATGGTGAAAAAGGGAAAAACGGAGTAATACTAATTAAAACAAAGATTAAGACTGCCAAAAGAAATCTGCAGATTTATGATAAAATAAATGTTGAACCTGACAAGTAACAAAGGACACTATTCAGTGACCAGTTTAATCAGCTCTTCTGTTTTTACGCCACCGTCGTAAAAATTCAGAAGGGCTCTTTTTTTATTATAAACAGCTACCCCCGGCAGGTAATGATTTTTGTAATATTTTGAAAAGAAAAACAATACATCCTGGCCCATAATGATATTAGGGTACTTTTCAACCTGAAATCCATCATAAAACTGTTTCATCTTTTCAAATGGGAGGGACGTTGCCATCACAATCTGAGTTTTTTTAAATTGATCAATATGCTTAATAATCTCTTCTATCTGAATTTGGCAATGCTCACACTCGGGACTGAAATTGATGATGATCGTATTCTTATTTTTTGAAAGATTGTCTGTGTAAAAATTGGTCTTACCATCAGGAAGCAGGATTTTAAAATCGGGCAGTAACAAGCTCTGCAGATGCGCAGGAATAGAATCTGTATTGGATAAGGCCAGAACAGGCGCAGCCGCAATGCAAAGCGAAAGAAAGACGACATATTTCTTCATGCCGGCAATTTACAATCAAACTCTGAAAACAGGTATGCATACTTTTAAAGTATGACTACCTGTACAAATGTCCTGCATCAATTTGCCATCAAAGCTAGTTACCTTATATTTGCAGCCTCAAATTAAATTTTCAATTGGTTTTATGGCAAATACATCAGATGTCACCCGTGGTATGATTATTAAAGTTGACGGCAGCTTGTACAAAATTGTAGAGTTTGGCGAAAATAAAACGGCACGTGCAGCAGCAAAAGTTTGGGCCAAACTGAAAGGAGTTGATAATAACCGCTCTGTTGAAATAACCTGGAACAGTGGTGAAACTATTTATCCCATTCGTGTAGAGCGGAAGGAATTTCAGTTTCTATACAAAGATGATACGGGATATAACTTCATGAACAATGAATCCTTTGAGCAAATGGTTGTTCAGGAAGCAATGATTGATGCCCCGCAATTTTTAAAAGATGGGGGCGATGTTTCAATCCTTATCAATACAGAAACCGAATTGCCAATGACGGTTGAATTACCCGATAAAATTGTTATGCTGGTTACGTACAGCGAACCTGGTATGAAAGGCGATACAGCTACACGTACATTAAAAGCTGCTACTATTGAAACAG
Organism: Chitinophagaceae bacterium; assembly: GCA_031407835.1. Taxonomy (GTDB): domain Bacteria; phylum Bacteroidota; class Bacteroidia; order Chitinophagales; family Chitinophagaceae; genus Lacibacter. Next base: position 8,327 of record JANOIQ010000145.1, on the reverse strand, counting down.
GTGCCACCGTTATGGTTCCCTTATTTGTAAATGAAGGCGAATTAATCCGCATTAACACCAAAACAGGAGATTATGTAGAGCGTGTAAAAGAGTAATTTTTTTAAAATAGTTGAAAGGGGCATTTTCTTGAAAATGCCCCTTTTTTCATTCAAAATGCCTTGTTTTTGATCAAAAATGCCCCCTTTTTGATTGATTTTTTAAGAAAATGGGAAATTCTGGATTGTAATTCCCTTATCTTAGCCGCCCATTAATATTGTTCAATTTTAAAACCTCACGAACATGGATTTCAAACAAATTCAGGAGTTGATTAAAATGGTCAACAAATCCAACCTCAGTGAACTCACCATCGAAGAAAAGGATTTCAAGGTTACTATAAAACAGAAAGAAGAAATCATTCAGCAAACAGTTTATACTGGCCAGCTTCAGGCTTCTGCCCCGGCCCTGCAACCGGCAACAGCCCCTGCGGCAGGCACACCTGCTGTTAAACAAGCCGATGATACAAGTAAATATATTACCATTAAGAGCCCGATGATTGGTACGTTCTACCGCAAACCATCTCCTGATAAACCTTTGTTTATTGAAGTGGGCGATGAAGTTACTCCTGGAAAAGTGGTTTGTATTATTGAAGCAATGAAGCTGTTTAACGAAATTGAAAGTGAAGTAAAAGGAAAGGTCGTAAAAATCCTGGTGGAAGATCAATCACCTGTTGAATATGACCAGCCTTTGTATCTTGTAGATCCGAGTTAATTTGAAAATTTGATTGAGTGCTGTTTCAGAAATGAGTGAATTCATGGTTCAGCACGCCGCAATTTTCAAATCTTCAAATTTTCAAATCATCAAATTAACTACATGTTTAAAAAGATATTGATTGCCAACAGAGGTGAAATTGCTTTACGCATTATTCGAACCTGTCGTGAAATGGGCATTAAAACAGTAGCTGTTTATTCAACTGCCGACAGAGAGAGTATGCATGTGAAATTTGCCGACGAAGCCGTATGTATTGGTAAACCTGCCAGTGCTGAATCTTATCTCAATGTTCCAAATATTATTGCTGCTGCCGAAATAACCAATGCTGATGCTATTCATCCGGGCTACGGTTTCTTAGCTGAGAATGCACGTTTTGCTGAAATCTGCGGACAGAATGGAATTAAGTTCATTGGCCCAACTCCCGATCAGATCCGTTCAATGGGTGATAAGATTACAGCCAAAGAAACCATGATCAATGCAGGTGTACCGGTAGTACCGGGTGGTAAGAGTTTGCTCGAAAGTGTGGATCATGCAAAAGCTACTGCAAAAGAAATTGGCTATCCGGTTATTTTAAAAGCAACTGCCGGTGGTGGTGGTAAAGGAATGCGTGTTGTATGGAATGAAGAGGAACTGGAACGCAACTATGATATGGCCAAAAACGAAGCCGCCGCTTCGTTTAAGAATGATGGTATTTACATGGAAAAATTTGTGGAAGAGCCACGCCATATTGAAATACAGATTGCCGGCGATCGTTTTGGAACGGTGTGTCATTTAAGCGAAAGAGATTGTTCTATTCAGCGTCGTCACCAGAAACTTGTAGAAGAATCACCGTCTCCGTTTATGACTGCCGATTTACGGAAAGCAATGGGCGAGGCTGCCATCAAAGCTGCTTCTGCTATTGGATATGAAAGTGTAGGTACCATTGAGTTTTTGGTTGACAAGCATCGCAATTTCTATTTCATGGAAATGAATACACGTATCCAGGTTGAGCATTGCGTAACTGAAGAAGTAACTAATTTTGATTTGATTAAAGAACAGATATTGATTGCAGCAGGGGAGAAGATCAGCGGTGAAAATTATGAACCGCAGATGCATGCAATTGAATGCCGCATTAATGCTGAAGATCCTTACAATGATTTCCGTCCTTCGCCGGGAAAAATTACAACGCTTCATCAGCCCGGTGGTCATGGTATCCGTATTGACTCCCATGTTTATGCGGGATATGTAATTCCTCCTTACTACGATTCAATGATTGCAAAAATTATTTCTGTTGCAAGAACAAGAGAAGAAGCAATCAATACTATGAGCCGTGCATTAAGTGAATATATTATTGAAGGTGTGAAGACAACAATTCCTTTTCATCAGCAACTGATGAAAGATGAAAGTTTCCGCAAAGGAAATTTCACCACCAAGTTTTTGGAATCGTTTACAATGAAGTAATGTATTTTAAGTATATCCGAAAGCCGCTCACTATACTACTGAGCGGCTTTTTTATTTCATGTAAATGTGCTGTAAAAAAAGCCTCATACTGTTTGTATGAGGCTTTGCAATGAATCAGAACTTTAACTTTATTAACGTAAAAACAATAATTCTCTGTATTTAGGCAGGTACCAGCTTGCATCATCAACAAGGAGTTCAAGCTTGTCAACATGATAGCGGATTTCATCAAAGAATTTGCCTTTCACATCATCGCAGTAAGCAATTGCTTTTGATCTTGAATCAGCAATGCCATTTGCCTTCTTGCGTGCTTCAATCATTTGCTCAACCTGGTCGCTTACTTTATTAATATGGATCGATATTTTTTCCAGGATCTGCTTTTGATTGGCGTAAGAAGAAACATCAATACCAATGTCCATCAAACCTTTAATGTTACTGATGAGGATGTTCTGATACCTGATTGCAGCAGGTAAAATATGACTTGTGCAGAGTTCACCCATGATACGGCTTTCGATCTGTACTTTTTTAATGTAGTTTTCAAGTTCAATTTCATGGCGTGCTTCCAGTTCAGCATGTGTGAATACGCCGGTATTTTCAAATAACGCTTTTGTTTTTTTAGTAATCATTGCATCAAGAGCCAAAGGAGTTGTTTTCACATTTGGCAATCCACGCTTTTCAGCTTCTTTTGCCCATGCTTCACTGTAACCATCACCTTCGAACAATACTTTTTTGCTTTCTGCAACATAGCGTTGTAATACATGCATGATTGCAATCTCTTTCTTATCACCTTTTTCAATCAATCCATCAACCTCTTTTTTAAACTGAGTCAATGTTTCCGCCATGATTGCATTTAATACAGTCATTGCATTTGAACAGTTTGCACTTGAGCCAACAGCACGGAACTCAAATTTATTTCCGGTAAATGCAAATGGTGAAGTACGGTTACGATCTGTATTATCCAGCAACAGTTCAGGTATGCTTTTGTGTAAATCTAATTTCAGAATAGCTTCATCCTGTTCGTCGAACTTGTCAGTTACTCTTTTCTCAACAGCTTCTAATACTTCAAACAAATATTTACCAACGAAAACAGAAATGATTGCAGGAGGAGCTTCGTTAGCACCCAAACGGTGATCGTTACCTGCACTTGCAATGGATGCTCTTAAAATATCAGCGTATTGATCAACTGCACGAACAACATTCGTAAAGAATGTAAGGAACATGAGGTTGGTCTTTGGCGTTTTACCTGGTGCTAAAAGGTTAACACCTGTATCGGTGGCCAAACTCCAGTTATTATGCTTACCACTGCCGTTAATGCCGGCAAATGGTTTTTCGTGTAACAACACTCTTAATTTATGACGGCGTGCAACACGGTCCATTACATCCATCAACAAAGAGTTATGATCAATTGCTACAGCAACTTCTTCAAAAATGGGAGCACACTCAAACTGAGCAGGTGCTACTTCATTATGCCGTGTACGTAAAGGAATACCTAATTTGTATGATTCATTTTCAAAGTCACGCATGAATGCATACACTCTTTCGGGAATTGATCCGAAATAATGATCTTCCAGCTGCTGACCTTTTGCAGGAGCATGACCAAATACTGTACGTCCGCTTAATACTAAATCTGGACGGGCATTGAATAATGCTTCGTCAACTACAAAGTATTCCTGTTCCCAACCGAGTGTTGGAGTTACTTTCGTAACATTCTTATCAAAATAATGACAAACATCCAAAGCCGCTTTATTCACAGCTTCGAGTGCTTTTAATACAGGTCCTTTATAATCGAGCAGTTCACCGGTATAAGAAACAAATACAGTTGGAATGCAAAGCGTTTTACCATTCCCAATTTCCATGATAAATGCAGGCGAAGAAGGATCCCATGCAGTATAACCTCTGGCTTCAAAAGTTGCACGCAAACCACCACTTGGGAAAGAAGATGCATCTGGTTCCTGCTGAATCAACGCTGCACCATCAAATTCTTCAATAGCGGTACCATCACTTTTTAAAGTAAAGAAAGAATCATGTTTTTCTGCAGTAGTGCCGGTTAATGGTTGAAACCAGTGCGTATAGTGTGATACACCTTTTGATTCGGCCCACTGACGAACACCACTGGCAATCTGGCTCGCCATGCTGCGATCAATTCTTTTACCTCCCTTAACGGAAGCTAACAGGCTTTTATATGCTTCATCACTTAAAAATTCACGGGCAATTTTTAAAGTGAACACATTTTCACCAAAAATGGCGGTAATTTTTGTTGGGCCGGCAACATCAGGCGATTGCTGGTTCTTTAAATTGTCAATTGCTTTAAATCGTAAGGATTGCATGTAGAATTGTTTAAGGAGCAAATGAACGAAAAAAAGTCGAAAAATTTGGTGACTGGCTTTAAAAAATACTGTGAAAACGTTTGCAAATGCAGAATTTGTGGAAAAGTTTGGATTTAAGTAACGGTTTTGAACAACCGTTAGTGATAAAACAAAAATATGTAATTTATTTTAATACGTTTTTCTTCCACTCAATCGTTGCAATAATGGGAACAAGGATATAAGGGAAAAAGATTGCCCGGTACCGAACAATAGCTCCGAGTTGAGGAACAATATAGCCTGTGAGTATCAGCAATACCATCGAAACAAGAAATAAAAACTGAACAACAGAATGTTTATAAGGATTATCAGTAAAGCGGAAGAACCATACAGATACCAACAGCCAGATGAATAGAATTTCCAATGCACTTGCTAAATAAAGTGGACTAATAAATTCGGTTACATACGGACGAACCAATGCATGATTTAAAGCCTGTGGTGCATTTTTGATAAACCCAATAAAAGTTGGTTCCAGCTTTCGTTGTGGTAAAAAGGAATTGCCGCCCAATTTGATGAAATCTTTATTTCTTAAAACAATGGAAATCGGAAGATCAAGTTTGGGATGAATAAATTTTGCGGCAAAGAAGATGCTGCTGCAAATCAGTGTTACCACTAAGAACGAAATCCATTTTCGTTTGAAATATTTTTCTGCCAGCCACCATGCAAAGAAACTTGGTATGGCCGCAAGCACAACATGATTACGTACAGGAAAGATAAGAGCGATCAGTAGGAAAATGAGCAGTACAGTTTTTATGCCGAATCTTTTTTCCTTCAGCGCAAAATACATGATAAATACAGCCAGTGATAATAATGTAAATACCAATCCATCTTTATGAACACCCGATGACCAGAAAAGAAAAGACGGAAACAGAAATGTACTGCAGGTAATGAGTTTTAGCCTGTTGGGAAATACATCATTCATTACTCTTATGAATGCGACCGGACCAAAGAAAGTGAGGAAAGAATATAAAATAACGTTCACATAATAACGGGAGCCGGTAAATAAATTAAACAGTGAAACAATCTTTACCATATATATATGTTTCAGATCGTTCCAGTAAGAATTTACACTTGAAAAGAGATGCCGGTACTCTTTTCCGTATGGATTATCAACAATACTTGTGATGTATTGCAGGGGATGATTTAATAAAAGCCGGGTGTCTTCCTTTCCCTGAAAAAAGAATTTCCAGGTATCTGCTGAGTTCTCATAATTAGGAATGGTGGTAAAAAACCATCCGTAAGCCACGCCTGCAGCAACTTTCAATATAAACAAACCAATAAGCCATTTAGAATTTAAACCCGATTTTTGAAAAAAAGAAATCCTGGTAATTAACCAGCAAAAGAATAAAAGGTATATAGCAAACAGGAGATTGGTCATGTGATATTCAGCAAATTAAATTCTTTCTTTCCATAGAATCAACCATTCTCCTGATTGTTTTTTTCTGTTGGCAGAATCTGAACAAAATCTTTATAACAAGTGGTGGATATGTAGCCTCATACTTTTCATGTTCGTTTCATTTGTCATTTGTACTTTTGCGCTTTCTTATAAATCATGGAAATAACAGTAAAAACCGCACAGCAGCTTCGCCTCACAGAAGAGGAATTTGAACTCATTAAACAGAAACTTGGCCGTACCCCCAACTTCAATGAACTCTGCGCCTTCAGTGGAATGTGGAGTGAACATTGCAGTTACAAGAACTCTATCAAGTGGCTGAAAACATTACCCCGTGACGGCGGACGAATGCTGGTAAAGGCAGGAGATGAGAACGCCGGCTTAATGGATATTGGTGATGATTTAGGTGTGGTATTTAAAATTGAAAGTCATAATCATCCTTCAGCCATTGAACCTTTCCAGGGAGCTGCAACAGGCGTAGGCGGTATTCACCGAGATATATTCACCATGGGTGCAAGACCAATTGCATCACTCAATTCGCTTCGTTTTGGTAATCTGAAAGAAGCAAAAACACAACATTTATTAGGCGGAATTGTACACGGTATTGGACATTACGGCAACTGTTTTGGTGTGCCAACTGTTGGAGGTGAAATTTATTTTGAGAATTGTTATCATACTAACCCACTGGTAAATGCTATGAGTGTGGGAATTGTAAAAGCTGGTGAAACAGTATCGGCAACTGCTGCAGGTATTGGTAATCCTGTTTTCTTTGTTGGAAGTGCTACGGGCAAAGATGGTATTGGTGGCGCAAGCTTTGCCAGTGCTGATATTACAGCAGATAGTGCAGAAGATTTACCTGCTGTACAGGTAGGTGATCCTTTTCAGGAAAAGAAATTACTGGAAGCCTGTTTAGAAGTAATTCAAACAGGTGCTGTTGTTGGTATGCAGGACATGGGTGCAGCCGGAATTATTTGTTCCACTGCTGAGATGAGCGCAAAAGGTGAAGTGGGCATGCGCATTGATCTGGATAAAGTTCCTACCCGTCAGCAAAATATGAAAACATGGGAACTGTTGCTGAGCGAAAGCCAGGAACGTATGCTGATGGTAGTTGAAAAAGGGAAAGAACAATTGGTTCTGGATGTATTTGAAAAATGGGATCTTCCCTGTTCTGATATTGGTGAAGTAACCGGCGATGGGATGCTTCGTTTTTATATGCATGGCGAACTGGAAGCAGAGTTACCTGCGTATGAATTGGTATTAGGCGGAGGTGCACCACAATACACCAGAGAATATGCTGAGCCTGCTTATTTTGAAAAGATCAAAGCATTTGTTGCAAATACAATTGAAGTGCCTGCCGATTTAAAAGCAGTTGCTGAGCAGATCATACAAATACCAAACATCGCAAGTAAAAGAACTGTGTATGATCAATACGACAGTATGGTGGGCACAGGTAATACAAGTACCAATGCCCCAACTGATGCTGCTGTTGTGCATGTAAAAGGAACAACAAAAGGATTAGCTGTTACAACCGATTGTAACAGCCGTTATGTATTTGCTGATCCTTATAAAGGAGCAATGATTGCTGTAAGTGAAGCAGCCAGAAATATTGTATGCAGTGGCGGCTTGCCGTTAGGTGTTACCAACTGCTTAAACTTTGGTAACCCATATGATCCGGAGGTATATTATCAGTTTGTTCATGCAATAAAAGGAATGGGCGAAGCCTGTATAAAATTTGAAACTCCCGTTACCGGCGGTAACGTAAGTTTCTATAATCAGAGTCCTGATGGTGCTGTTTATCCAACACCAACTATTGGCATGGTGGGGTTGCTGGAAAATATCAATGAAAAAATGACGCTTGATTTCAAAGCAGAAGGGGATATTATCTTTTTAATCGGTCAATCAAACAATGATATCAATTCAAGTGAGTACCTGCATAAAATTCATGGTGTAGAATTCAGTCCGGTTCCTCATTTTGATCTGGAGGAAGAATTTACGTTACAGCAGAAAATTGCAGAGCTCATCAAACAAAAATTAATTGTATCAGCGCATGATATCAGTGAAGGTGGATTGTTTACCACATTACTCGAAGCATCATTCAATCATACCTTAGGTTTTGATGTGGTGGCTGCCGATAGTAATATCAGGAAAGATGCTTATTGGTTTGGTGAAGGACAAAGCCGTGTGGTTGTAACAGTGAAAACAGAGCAGATTGCTCTGTTTAAACAGGCGCTTGGCAATCATCCTTATGCTGAAATTGGATTTGTAACCAACGGAAGTATTGAAGTAGATGGTATGGAGTGGGGTACAGTTCATGACTGGAAAGAAAAATATGATACGGCCATTGAAAATTTACTCGCTGGTCATGAAAGTGAACATGCGTTGATTTC
>JANOIQ010000083.1:0-2859 GCA_031407835.1 Chitinophagaceae bacterium | reverse complement strand
TTCAAACGTATGATTTCAATTTTATTCTGATTCAAACTTGCACCTGCAGTAATAATCCAACCCTTTGGTAATTTCCAATCGGCCTGTGCAAATGTGCTCCATATAAATGGGTTCACTTCATCTTCTGTCTGCAAGGTGTCGCTTGCACCATTTTTATTTTTATATACACGGATATTATACCAGCCTCTTTGTAATTCTGCGCCGGCAATGAATTTCAACTCGCCTAAACCAATCTTTGGTGTAAACGCAAATACAGTTCTTCCTCCTGCATGCGGTTCCGATCTTCTTTCATAATTGCGTACTGCAGCATTGGCAAATTGGGAGAAAGCACCATAGAGCGTAGTAATATTCTTAAAGCTTTCTGTAATGGCAAACTCATGACTGAAAGCACCAAAGAATGTTTTTTGATGAACAGATGCATTGGCAGCCGCACTACTTGGAAATGCACCGGCTGCAGGTCTTGCCTGTTTAGGATTGGCTGCAAATTCAGCAGGAGTTAATCCGCCTGGTGTTTGATAAAACAGATCAGCATACATTAAAAATGTACGGATGCTTTGTTTTTGATTCAGTTCAAATTTTGTATCCCAGCTGAACACGGTTCGTTTTACTTTTGTCCAGTTGCGGTAGCCATCACTTTTTAATTGATTAAAGCTGATGGTTTGTTGTGAATTGCCTTCTCCGATTCTTGCCTGCACATTCATTGTCTGTAAGCCAAAGCTTCCAAATAAATAATCAATACCAACACCTGCCGATTTATTCAATGCATTTGTTTTGAGCAAAACAGTTCCACCACTTCCTGCACCATATAAACTGGAAGAAGGTCCTTTTAATATTTCAATAGACTGAATATTGTAGAAGCCAAGCTGGTTGAGATAAGTTGATCCGCCGGGTTCTGTAAAGGGAATTTCGTTGAGATAAACTTTTACATTCCGCACGCCAAAGGGTGAACGTAATGAACTGCCTCGAATATTTAAACGGTAACTGCCGGGGCTGCGTTCTTCCATACGAACACCCGGTGCTGCATTTAATGCAGGCAGGATGGATGTATTATTAAACCGGAACAGTTGCTTTTGCTGAACTGTACTAACGGCTGCTCCCACATCCATCAGTTTACGGTTTTGTTCAAATGCTTTGATAATGATTTCACCTAATTCTTTTGAACTTGTATCAGGTTGGTTTTGTGCAACAGCACTGGCGGTAAAACAGATTGCGGCGGTAAGAGTTAGTAGTTGGTTCCTCATGAGATACAAAGGTAAATTACAATTGGATTGGTTATTCAGTTTTTTAAAACGCAGATGATAAAGAAAAAGTATCTTCAACGCATAGATTATCAGCATGAAAACTTCCAGTAATAAGCTCAACCTGTTCTCTTTTACCATGATCGTTGTAGGTCTTGTAATTGGAATGGGTATTTTCAGGACAGCAGCCACCAGTGCAAAAGATGCCATTGCGCCTTCTGTTTATTTCAGTGCCTGGATCATTGGTGGATTGGTAGCCTTGTGCGGTGCCCTGACCTATGCAGAGATTGGAAGCCGTTACCCTGTTACGGGTGGTTATTATAAAGTATTTGCACAGGCTTATCACCCCAGTATTGCCTTTGCCATTAACTGTTTAATATTAGTAAGTAATGCAGCCAGCTTAAGCGGAGTGGCATTGATCGGCAGTGGGTATTTATTAAAATTATTTCCGGGTGAATGGAACGATATGCATAAAGCATTGGTGAGCTGCGGAGCCATCCTGCTTTTCTATATCATCAATCTGCGGGGATTAAAGATCAGCTCAACTGCACAGAATATTTTAATGGTGATCAAAATTGCTATGATCCTTGTGCTGATTGCAGCTTTGTTTTTTCCTGATAAATACGCAACTGTTATTCCCGAGTCTTCAACTGCTGCTACATTCAGTTATTTTGATTGGGTAAAAAGTTTAGGGGTAAGTCTGATCGCTGTATCCTTTACCTACGGCGGTTACCAGCAAACAATCAACTTTGGAAATGAAGTGCAGCATCCAACCAAAAATATTCCCCGTGGCATTTTCATGGGTATTGCCATCATCATTGGTTTGTATTTACTGGTGAATATGAGTTATTACAACCTGGTTGGCTTTAACCAGATGAAAGGTGAAAAGGAGATTGCTTATGTGGTGATTGATAAAATTTTCGGTACAACAGGGGCTACTGTTTTTTCTGCTTTTCTTTTCCTGGGTGTGCTGGCATATGTAAACGGGTTGCTCATGAGCAATCCCCGTGTAATGTATGCAATGGGTGAGGATGGAAGTTTGCCAAAACTGTTTGCCAAACAAAACGAAAAGAACAATGTGCTTACTTTTTCGCTCACCATCTTTGCGGCCATGTGTATAGTGATCCTGTTCTTTGCACAGGAATTTGAAAAAATATTAACCTTCACTATTTTTCTTGATTGCTTTGGAATGGTGCTGAGCAGTGCTACTATTTTCTGGTTTCGTAAAAAAACAAAACATCTTGATGGTACAGGTATTTATAAGATGAAACTGTTTCCGTTAATGCCGCTGATCTTTATGAGTGCTTATTTATTTGTGGGAACAAGCATTGCCATTGCCGACCCCATGGCTGCATTAACAGGCCTGGGTGTATTGGCAGCATTTGTATTGATTTATTTTTTGTTTCATAAAAAGAAACCTGCAACTGAAACTCCTCTTAATTGATAGGAAATGGATCTGTCTTATATACTCAACGAATCGGGCGAAGACTGTTAACATTCATAAAATCTTTTGAGAAAAGCTTTTTAAAAGATCACTATGGGATGTTTTTTTCTTAAATTTCTTTTTCGTTGTGATCATTTATCAATTGATAGAGAAGGGGCACTTTCTTAAGTTTCTTCA
>JANOIQ010000080.1:0-1747 GCA_031407835.1 Chitinophagaceae bacterium | reverse complement strand
CCACCTCCATGATGTAATGATACCCAACTGGCCCCGCCCGCTGTATTCACCAGTGCATTTAATATTGGCCAGTCTGCAACGGCATCACTTCCATCGAGCATAGATTCTGTTTCCCTGTTGGGCGATGCTACAGAACCGGTATCTAAATGATCACGCCCAATTACTATTGGTGCTTTTACTTTTCCAGTACGAACGAGTTCGTTAAATGCCAGCCCGGCTTTTTCTCTTTCGCCCTGCCCTAACCAGCAAATGCGTGCAGGCAATCCCTGGAAGGCAATTTTTTCCTGTGCCATTTTCATCCAGCGGATCATCCCTTTGTTTTCGGGAAACATGTTCATAATGAGTTCATCTGTTACTTCAATATCAGTTGGATCACCACTTAATGCTGCCCAGCGGAATGGACCTTTTCCTTCACAAAAAAGAGGACGTATGTAAGCAGGAACGAAGCCGGGAAAGTCGAAACAACGGCCGGGCTTAAAGACCTGAGCCGATAGTTGTGAGTCGTTAGTAGAAGACTCGCTACTACCGGCTACCGGCTGACGACTTTCGAATTCCTGTGCTCTTGCACGGATATTATTTCCATAGTCAAAAGTGATAGCGCCTTTATCCATGAGTTGTAACATAAGTTGCACATGGAGATACATGCTTTCATAACTGCGTTCAATATATTCTGTTGGATTCTGTTCTCTTAAAATATTTGCCTGTTCATTGGTTAATGTATGTGGTATATATCCAATGAGCGGATCATGTGCACTTGTTTGATCCGTTAATGTATCCGGAATAATGTCTCTTGAAATCAAATGATCGAGCAGGTGAATGGCATTGCATACCACGCCAATACTTCTTGCAATTCCTTCCCTGCGGTAATGAACAGCAGCGTTAATGGCTTCATCAATGCTTGTATGTTTCTCATCAAGATATTTTGTTTCGATGCGTTTATCAATTCGCCATTCTTCTACTTCTGCAATTAATGCAACACCTTCGTTCATTGTAATTGCCAAGGGTTGTGCACCACCCATTCCACCAAGACCTGCGGTAACATTTAATGTACCTTTTAATGTTCCAGCCCCCCTGCCTCCTAAAGGGGGGTTGTTAGACCCCGATTTCTCAGGAAAGTGCTTGTCTGCAATAGCTGCATAAGTTTCATAAGTGCCCTGTACAATTCCCTGTGAACCGATATAGATCCATGAACCGGCCGTCATCTGTCCATACATCATCAATCCTTTTTTCTCCAGCTCATCAAAATGTTTCCAGTTGGCCCAGTTAGGTACGAGTTGTGAATTACTGATGAGTACTCTTGGTGCATCCTTATGTGTTTTTAAAATGCCTACAGGTTTGCCGCTCTGGATTAATAATGATTCATCGTTTTCCAATATTTTTAAAGCAGCAATAATGTTATCGAGTGCTTCAAAATTTCTTGCAGCTTTTCCACGGCCACCATACACAATTAAATCATCTGGACGTTCTGCCACATCAGGATTCAAATTATTGAGCAACATGCGGAGTGCAGCTTCCTGTATCCAGCCTTTGCAGCTTAGTTTATTTCCTGTTGGAGTTTTATATTTTACGGGATCGTATTTTCCTGTAATCGTATTCATGGCATGATTATTTGTAGATGTGTTGATTTGGAAATTTGAAGATGAAAAACATACTCAAATTACCTGTAATTATTTTTACTGCAAAGAAACATATCGTATCTGCATGAAACAACCGTTTTCGTTTACATGTTGCATTTGTTATTTCTTCT
>JANOIQ010000067.1:0-2809 GCA_031407835.1 Chitinophagaceae bacterium | reverse complement strand
TCCTGCACCCATGGTATCAAACATAAACATATCGCAGGCTTCATAATAATCTTTGATCTTCCACAGAATATTATCATCTTCTGCAATGCGGAATGCTTTTATCACCGAAATATAATCCGATACCCTTTCACAGAACTTGGGTGTTTCATCGCCATGTAACTGCACCATATGCAAACCGAAATTCTCCACATGGTTAATGATCTCATCATAGGAAGCATTCACAAACACACCTACTTTATACACTTTCAGCTTTGCCCGCTTTATCTGAACACCGGTTAAATGCTTCAGCACAAATCTCGGCGACTTGTGATAAAAGATCATACCCGCAAACTCCACACCCATTTCACCGAGTTGATGCATTTGTTCCAGATCGGTCATGCCGCAAACTTTAATACGCCCCCCCCGCCCCCTGTCCATTCGACTAAGCTCAGGAGGAGAGCTTGGAACTTCGATATCGTTAGTTTCTTCATTCATATTGTACCAGTTTTAAATTAAACCGGCGAGCATCGTTATCTAATTATACTTTATAAAACTTCAAACTCTTGCCTTACTCCCTTTAGGGCTGGGGCTAACTATTTCATCCCCAACTTAAATTGCAGCACCAATGCCATATCCTTTTCACCAGGTGCCTTCTCCACTTTACTGTTGATATCAACGCCATAAAAATCAGGATGTTTAAATGCTTTGATCTTTGCCAAATCGGCCACGCCAATTCCACCACTCAGGAAAAAAGGTTTTTCAATTTTACTTTTTGCAATGATGTTCCAGTCAAACTGTTTACCGGTTCCTCCTTTCGCATCTGAACTTTTTGTGTCAAATAAATAATAATCACAGGCTCCGTCATAAGGTGCAACCAGTTCATCAATAGAACCTGTTGTTTCATCAATGCGGAATGCTTTAATCACTTCTATATCCTCATTAAGGTCACTGCAGAACTCAGGTGTTTCTTCACCATGGAGCTGTACCACATCCAAACCATACTCTTCAATGGCATCAAGGATATCACTGTAAGATGGATTGACAAACACGCCTACTTTCTTCAGATCATAATCTGCTTTCTTCACTTCTTTTTTATCCAGCTTCCCTTCAGCATATCTCGGGGAATCTTTGTCGAAAACAAATCCGGCAAAAGCAATATCCAATCCTTCTAACTGCTGTAACTGTTTCAACTGTGTAATGCCGCAAACTTTAATATTCATGCTTTAGTTTTTAATGTTCTTACAAATTGTTCAAATGCTTTTCCGGGGTTTTCTTCTTTCATAAAATTTTCACCAATTAAAAATCCCCTGAATCCATTCTCTTTAAATAATAAAATATTCCCCACTGAACTGATGCCACTCTCTGCTACTTTTATTTTATCTGCCGGAATCTGTCTGGCCATCCGCAAACTCCGTTCAATATCCACTTCAAATGTTTTGAGGTTGCGGTTGTTGATGCCCACAATTTCTGTTTCCTCACAAATATGTTTCAGCTCTTCTTCTGCGTGAAGTTCCAGCAAAACTTCCAATCCCAGCAATTTTGCAAATGTTGCCAACCGTTTCACTTCAGCCGGCGTTAAACAGGCAGCGATGAGCAAAATTACATCAGCACCCATTGACTTTGCTTCGATAATCTGGTATTCATCCACAATAAAATCCTTGCGAAGAATAGGAATCTCGTTTATTCTTGCTTTGATCAGATCTTCCGTACTTCCACCAAAGAACAGTTCATCTGTGAGCACACTTAAACAGGAAGCACCATTATTAGCATAAGCCGATGTTACTTCTACCACATCAACCTGATCATTAATGATTCCTTTTGATGGCGATTTGCGTTTGAATTCTGCAATGATGCCTGTTCTTGTATCATCTAATAAAAATTGTTTCAATGAAAGGACAGGTCTTGCATAGAAAAGTTGCTTCTGCAAATCAGCAACACTTGTTGTTGACTTTCTTTGCTCAACTTCAACTCTCTTTTGTACAATTATCTTATCTAATATATTCATGGCTAAAGCCGTTTCATTTTTATTTTTCTTTCTCTGGCCTGAAGGCAAGAGCTATTCAAAAGGTCAGAATTATTCAAAAGCCGATATATTTAAGAGGCTTGCAGATCAATCAATTTTTTCAATGATTGATTCGCTCTTCCGCTTTCCAAACTTTCAACTGCTGCTGCATAAGCATCATCATAAGTTTGAAAATTCCCGGTGCAATACAGTCCCATTGCTGCATTTGCCATCACTACAGCATTCTGCGCCCATGTTCCTTCGCCACTTAAAATTTTTGTAAAAATCTTTGCTGACTCTTCAATGCTGTTTCCTCCGTGCAAATCACTTGGCTGCACCATCCGTTTGCCCAACTGCTCAGGTGTCATGATCCGTTCGCCTTTGTTGGTGATCACTTTGGTATCGTTGGTGAGTGATATTTCATCGTATCCATCAAGACTGTGAATGATCGTAAACGATCCGCCTGTTTGCTGTAATAAATAATTATACACTCTTGCCATTTCAAGATTGAACACTCCCACCAGTTGATAAGCAGGGTTGGCAGGATTCACCATTGGCCCAAGCATGTTGAAGAAAGTTCGCATACCTAAATTTCTGCGGATAGGTCCAACTGTTTTTAATGCCGGATGAAACATCGGTGCATGCATGAAACAGATATTCGCTTCTTTCACTTCACGTTTTAAGTGATCTGTACTGTTCTTGAATTTATAGCCAAGCTGCTCCATCACATTACTTGCACCGCTGATGGTTGATGCGCCATAGTTACCATGCTTGGCCACTTTTTGTCCGGCACCTGCAACGATAAAACAGGAAAGTGTTGAAATGTTG
>JANOIQ010000060.1:0-17628 GCA_031407835.1 Chitinophagaceae bacterium | reverse complement strand
TTCCCATCACCTGTGCAAATTGTATAAGGTATTGATAAAAGACGACTTATGTTTTCATTTAGGATACAAAAAGCTATTTTTCACTACACAAATACTTCATAATCATGAATAAAAGAATTACTTACGGGTTCATACTAAAACCAAATTCTAACAAAATGGGATTTTATCCTATTTATTTAAGAGCATTTCAAAGTGGAAGGAAAATTGAAATTGCGACCTCAGTGACTCTAGCAGCCAAAGATTGGTCTGCCACTCTTCAACGTGTAAAACGAAGAAACAGGCTTCACGAACGTTACAATACCATTTTGGAGGCTTATGACAAAAAGGCTATGAAACTTTTGATCAATAATTTTGTTCATGAAGACACAGTCATAACCCTGCAACAATTTAAAGACCAAATGCTTTCAGTAGGCCAGGAAGACGGCAGTTTCACAGATTATATTCTTAATTATCTCAACGATAATAAATCCAGACTAAGGCTGGAGTCATGGTGGAGTTACAAGTCGCAAATCACAAAGCTATTAAAGTTTAAAAAAAAGGTGCTGTTCACGGATCTTACGGAGAAATTCATCAGCGATTATCACCATTACATGATCCACTCCTTAAGGAATAATGAAAACACCGCAAGCAAAAGCTTGAGGTCATTAAGAACATTTATCAACATAGCCCTTCGTTATAAGCAAATGAAAAACAATCCCTTTCAATTCGTCACAATTAAAAAAGTAGATGGGAAACGGGATTTTTTGAGTTTAGAAGAACTTAATAGTTTGTCTCAGGCATATTTTACGGGAAAACTAACAAAGCCAATTGAGAAAGAAATATTACAGTATTTTCTTTTTTCCTGTTACACCGGATTACGCTACTCAGACCTAAAATCACTGCAATCAAATTCGATAAGCGACAATAAAGTAAAAATAAAAATGCATAAGACTGGATACTTAGTTACAGTTCCTTTAACGCAAAAGGCTGTTAATCTTTTGCCTACTTCTTTAGGGTCAGGTACACAGTCAGTATTTCGCATTTACTGTAACAAAGTAACTAACCGGATACTGAAGCTAATCGGTATGCGATATGAAATTCCTAAAAAACTTACCTGCCATGTAGCAAGGCATACATTTGCTACAGCCTCCATAACTCTTGGAATTCCTATAGAAGTTGTAAGTAAGCTGTTAGGGCATACCAGCATTAAAACAACACAGGTTTATGCTAAAATTGTGGATAATGTGAAGGAAAGAGAAATGCAAAAGTGGGATCAATTTTAAAAGGAAATTTTATCCCTAAATAATATTGAATTTTCTGGTGTTTGGATGTGTTATTTGAAATTTGATAAAAGACTTTATTAACTAATTTGGCATTATGGGTTTTGATAAATAACTTTCTCAAAAATGACTGCATCCGCTTCACCATTCACCCGGTACACACAAAGAGTTGCTCAAACGGTTACTCGAACTCAACCATAAAATTCATGAGGAAGAAGTAAAGGCGGGGTTGTGGGATAAGAAGGGTGGGAAGAAGAAAGGGTATAAGGGAAATGATGAGGTTGGTAGAGTGGATGAGCCGGATAGCAGTTATGGGCCATTGTTTAACCAAAATGATTAGAATATGCCATTTGCAAGGGAATTTATTGATGTTCTGCTAGCCGCAGATGATAGCTACAAAGAAGAAATGATTTTAGATTATACAGAGATGGAATTACATATTCCTACAAAGATGTATGCCGACTTTGTGAAAATGAATGTAGACAATCCTGAAAGAGCTGAGAAAATCCAGCCATTCGAATTGTTTCTATTAACGCATCCTGAAGCAAATGCATGGGCATGGCTTCACGAAGGCAATTATGTGATGTGTATTCATCTTTCACTTTTTAAGGTTATTGAACAAAGAGTTAAAGAGAAATTACAAGCTCTTCCTGCGGAATCTAGAGCCATAATTTCAAGATGTCAATTTACGAATGAAGAGCCAGCTGACTATTTGATTTATCAGTTCGCAACCATTTTTACTTTTTATCATGAATTTGCACATTTACTTCAATCCAAAAGGGAAGAACAGAATGCTGCACATTTCGAAAGATACAATCTGGCAAAAGGTCCACAATTTGACAAGTTAGCCCATGCGATGGAGATAGATGCAGACATCTTCGCTGCCGAACACATGAACGCACACGTATTTCAATATTGGAATGCATTACCAGAGAAGAGAAGAACCAAAGAAGCGCTAGAAGTATTAATGTCACTTTGTATCCTTTCTAGTTTTATTTTATTTTTTGAGCTTTCAGATGGTTGGCAGGAGTGGTATACACTTGACCATGATCATCCAAATTCACTGATTCGTGTCTGCTATATTCATGATGTGTTATACCAGACTTCAAAAGCAAATGAGAGCAAGATAGGTTTTGAAATTGACAGTAAAAGTGTGCTTGATGATGCCTTACTAATGGCAGACCATTTTCTTGCAAATGCTGAAGGTCGTGGTTTAGATAGTTTTGTAAATGTTTTCTCCAATCATTCTGCTGAAATTCAAAAGTATATTAATGGAGAAATGTTTCCTTTTATGGATAATGTTCAATTTTTGAATTGCAATAACAGAACTTAAATTGATAAGCTAGCTTATAAAAAATGTTGCAAATGAATAATTCTTTATTGGCATTTTCACGAGTTTGAATGTTTAATCAAGATGAGTGTATCTGTTTGCCTGCCCAAACCGATGCCAATAAAGAAGTACTCAACCGTTTACTCGAACTCAACCATAAAATTCATGAGGAAGAAGTAAAGGCGAGTTGTGGGATAAGAAGAGTGGAAAAGGCCGTGGTGGTAATAATCATAACAAGGGCGACGAACCGGATAGTAGTTTGGGAGGATTGTTTGATCAGAAATAAATAATATAAATGGCAGACTATACACTTCAAGAGTTCAGACAATTTTTTAATGAAATAGCGAATGAGTATGGTATTACAAAAGTTTACTCATACATGAATGCAGTTGAAACTAGTCTTGATGAATATAATAGTAACAGAGAGCAAAAGCAAACTATTGTAATACCTGAAAAATACTTGTCGAATATAATGGAGTATTTTATTCTATTACATTTTATCCATTTTTATTTGGAGGGACTTATGCATTCCAGAAGCATTGTAAACACTTTCACTAAAGTAAACGGTGTAAAGTATGTTTCAATTGTTAAAGGAACAAAAGAGTTATACAAGCAGGATATCAGTTTTGAGCACTTGAAGGATCTAGAAGCGGACTATGAAAAAATGCGAGTATTGTTTCTGGAAATTGGAAAAGTTTTAATGGGAGATCGGTTTTCTTTTAATGATTTTATAAATAGTAATTAATGGCAATACCTGTAAACGTAACTACAGCGATAAGAAATTATTTTTCAGCGATGAGTTCTATTTCTTCAAGATCACAAATTAAAAGTGACGGAAATAAGTATGAGCTTTATGTTTACTGCTTAACTCATGATGCCTTGTCAAGGAATTTCACTTTAACTGTAAGGTCATTAGATAGAAATGGTAAGTTTAAGTTTAAGTGTGGTACTGGACGAATTAATAATGCCTATAGCTATTTTGAATTTAGAGGCTTTAATGGAAATGATTATGAATTGAGAAACGGTATTGATATAAGAGGTCATATGTTAGAACACGAAATTGATGTATGTGTCTTGATAAAAGATTCCAGCATGGGGTACAGTCTAGATCCAAGGCACAATTGCTTAAAGTTAGCTCTGGAATGTAAATTGTACAGTAATCCTAACAATTTGAAAGGAGAAGCAAGGAAATTTTTAGGATTAATGTCAGATTTAAGTAGAATAGGTTTAGTAACGTCAAGCAGTTCAATGGTTGCTGGATGTGTACATTTTAATTTTGATTTTTTTAGATCATTTGTAACAAATATAAAAAGCAATATTCGGCAAGACATTCAGGATTTTCTTTCGGCGTATACTTTGTATCCTCAATTTGGTGTTCTGCCGGTAACATTTGAAGAACGGGATTTCATTGATAGAATTGAGGATTATTCGAGAAGATGGTAACATTTAATACTCGATTAACTTATGAATTCATATTTCATTTTTGAGTACGCTCATTAAAATTAATATATCTAGTGCATCAAGCTGAACTTATATACTCGGTAAAAGAAATATTCTCTGATTGCTTACATCATTATAATGATGCAACTGGTTTTTATATCGCACCTTATCAGCGAGGGTATAAATGGGGTAGCGGTAATAATGAGCCTGTAATGCAGCTAATGAAAGATACTCATGAGGCTTGCCAAAATTCACTTTTGAGTATAAATAAAGAATATTACTTACAATACATCACTTTAAAGCCAATTAAAGTAAATGGTCAGCAATACGCCCTCGAAGTAATTGATGGGCAGCAACGTCTTACCACCTTATCTATATTGTTGGCTGTGCTAAGGCATACAAATGCAGAATGTGAAAATGTAGCAAACCTTAAAATTAATTATGCACTTAGTCGCACTTTTTTAGAGGATTGGATATACGATGACAATATCCGAAAATTATTGCAATATGAAAATTGGGAGGCATTTTCAAATGCCAATAAAGAAAATAACAAACAGGACGTTTACTATTTATTTCAAGCAGCAAACGCATTAAGTGTGTTTGTCGATACGGAAATTGGTTCTGAAAATGTTAAATCATACTACAAGTATTTAGCAGACAGTGTAAAGCTTATTGTTAATGCCGTTGAACCGCATGTGGAAAGTGAGAGAGTGTTTAGAAACCTAAATAGTTTTAAAATTCCACTCACTCAGGCAGAATTAATAAAAGCATTATTACTTACGAAGGCGCCCCGTACAAAAGATGAGTATCTTAAAAGCAAGCGATTCAAAGAAGTGATGGATATGCGCTCAGCAATGGGCAGAAAGTGGGACGAAATGCAGATAGATTTGAATGAGCCCAATATAAAAGCGGTTTTCTTTCCTTCACAAACTGATGTTATGCAGGGCTTATTGCATCTTACTGCTACTTTGTTTGGCTTTAAACAGCAACAAGGTGGCAATGAAAAATATCCATTATTTGAATTTTTTCAGAGTCAAATTCAGCAAAGAAAAGTTACTGCCTCGGAAATTTTTGAGAAAGCTTTTATTGTATATAAATTACTCATAGAATGGTATAAGGATGATTTTGTATTTAACGCTCTGGGTTTTTTATTTTACAACAAAAATTCAAATTCATCTTCAATAGGGCTTTTACCTATTCTGGTTTCAAATTCTATCAGCAATAGCAAGCCGCCTTTAAAAGTGTTAAAAGACCTAATCTTAAAGAATAGATTGTTTATACTTGGAGATGACCTTAGAATGCTAGATTATAATGAGACCAAGGATAGGCCGATAATTCAGGATGTCCTTCTGCTCATAAACTTATTTACTTCAAAAATACAACGTTTCAATTTTGCAGATTATGAAGATAAGGTGTGGAGCTTGGAGCACATATTTCCACAAAATCCAAATCTGGCAGGTGATTCTTTATCAGCCAAGGATAAGGAGGTTTTGAAGGAAATTGTGAATGACAATGAGAAGTGGGAAAGTATAGAACTTTTACTTGATAAAACAAATTTAAATGAGCAGGAAATAGAATTATTAAATGAAAAATTGAAAGCAGATGCTTTCTTACTGAATAACATTGGCAATATGGCTCTTTTGCCTGTTGGTGAAAATGCTGGCTTGGGTAATAAGTTATTTAATAAAAAGCGAGAGAAAATATGCGAGCAAATTAGTGCAGGTAGCTTCGTTCCATCGCACACTTTTAATGTTTTTAGTAAACTCATATTACCAATTTCAGCAGATCTTAAATATTGGGATAAAAAAGATATCGAAGCCCATCAGTTATTTATTTTTAGGGAGGTTGCAAGAATAAAATTTGCATTTGAAAATACGTTATGAAAGCAGGTAAGTATACAATAAGTGATTTCTATTCTCATCGAAATTTTGAGCAAATAATTGTACCTGAAATCCAACGGGATTATGTTTGGACAGATGTTCAAGTCCATGGATTATTGTTAGATTTAAACAAACAGTTTATTGAATATGGAGTAAAGAAAAATAAAATTAAAGTCGCAATTAGAGAAGAAGGAGACTCAAACCTTCAAAGCCAATTTATCGAGTTTAAGCTAAGACAGGATTCCAGCTATAATATTGGCTTTATTTATGCCTATCAGGACGATGAATATCCCGGGTATATGTTTCTTATAGATGGGCAACAACGGTTTACTACTTTATACTTGCTGTTACTGGCTATTGCAGTTAAGGAAGCTAAACAATCTGATTTCATAAAGAAATATATTCTTACTAACGGCAAGAATCGCTTGGATTATAAGGTAAGAAATAGCGCTTCTGATTTTTTAGCTCATTTTACTGATTATGTTTTAAAAAATGGTATTGATGCTGTTGACAATGTTAAAAAGCAGTATTGGTATTTTTCGGATTACAAACAAGATGTAACTATAAAGCATATTCAAGAAGCATTCAATGTCATAACCTCCTTTGTAAAAAGTAGTGATTGTAAGTTCAATTATCATTACTTAAACAACTTTATTGAGTTTTGGTATTTTGATACAAATATTAGTGAGCAAGGCGAAGAGCTATATATTTTTATGAATGCAAGAGGCGAGGCAGTACAGGAGAATGAAAATATAAAGGCAAATTTACTTTCAAAACTCACCACATCAAGTGATAAGGAATATTACGGAGAGAAATGGGAAGAATGGCAGGATTTCTTTTGGCAGTTGAAGGGTGCTAATTTTAATTCGGATGGATCATTTAATGAATTTTTAAGATGGCTACTAATAATTAAGTATAGTGAAAGGAGGGATGCGACTGACCCTTTTTATCTTAATCTCCTGGAAGGAAAATTGTTATCTGCGGGTATTGAAGAGTTACTGACAATTCAAGACATTGAAAAATATTTTCAAGCATTGCAGTATTTATTTAATCAGTTTTCACAAAAAGCCGTTCAAATTCAAGCCAATTACAATTCTACGTTTCATCTTTTCAACCAGATGATTTTGTTGGAGTGGTTGAAAAGAGGTCAAAAAAGTAAGTCCTATTTAAGTTATAAAAACAGCAAGGGCGAAACTATATACTATATAAGTCAAATTAACTTATTTAAATTACTACCTGTTTTACAATTTATTAAATGTCATCTAGAGAGAGGGCAAATAATTGATGATAATAACTTGTATCGGTTTATCAGGTATTTCTATAATATTTCTCGTTTTGACAATATAGGTAAAGCAGTTAGAGAATCAATTATTAACGGTATCGAATTAGCTAATGAGTTATGTAATCATTCTGATAGAGATATTACAGCAATTAATGAAATATCTATTTCAAAAACCTTGTTAACTGCTGAAGAGAGTAATAAGCTTAAGTTATATAAATCGCTTACTGATAATGTCGAAAGGATGAAAATTGAAAATGTTTTTTGGAATTGCGAGGATTATGTTTATTCAAATTCATCAATTAATTTCATTCTTAGTTGTGTTTTGTCGGATGTTAATTCAGTTGCAAATGGTTTAAGCAATAGTGAATATGGCTTGTTCCTAAAGTACAATGATTATTTTCAAGCGTTATTCAATAGCATTACTGATACTTTACGCCAGGCAATTCTAACTTTTGGAGATTATACCATGTGGGATGGATCAACTCCAAGTCTTGGCGGCACTCGTTTTACTTTTGGAAATAATAGAATACAATGGTTGGGAATATTAGAACAGCGAGATAAAAGTAGACCGGTCAAGCTTTTGTTATCTCATTTTGTTTCAAATTCAATTGATATTAATTATTTAGAGACTGAGCTCTTGAAAATAATTAATGATTTTAATAAGAATATTATGAAGATGCCTGTTGAAAATTGGTGGTTCTATGAATTTACAAAGGATAAAATAGCTCTTGAATATTGCTCCAAAAAAAATATCTGCTGGATTGACAATAAAAACATCTATCTATTGATGCAAGAAAAAGCTACCGATGGCACTTACAAAAAACTTGACCTTACAAACTTTCCCACTAGACCAATCTAATAATAAAATGGAAGCTGAGATTTTATTTTAATCAAAAAAAACATTAACTGAATCCGGCCTTACTTAAGGCCAGAATATTTCCTAATTTCTTAAAGCTTATGTATTTACCCAGTCTATCCGCATACCATACATTGGAAAATAGCCAGGGAACATTAAATGTACATGGCTTGTGGGTATGCCCCTGTTTCGTATGTCTGGCCGCCAATGAATACATTTTTCTCTAAAGGATCCTTTTTAAGAAATTTCTTTTTCATGCGGGTAAGTTTAATTATAACAATAAAAGCTGGAAAGATTACAACCTTTTTGAATGGCAAACAGGAGCGGGTCAAAATGATTTCTACTTATTCCGTTTTCCCTTTCTCCAATCCCAGGGCGCAATCACATTTTTCATCGTCCATAATCCGAGTTTTAGGTTACGGGCTTTTATTTCGGCAACAGCTAAAGTTTTATCTGAAGAGTACTTCTTAAAATGCCAGGCCATGCCTTCTTCGACCAGTTTCACATTAACCCATGCGCCGAAACTGGTATAAACGTCGCCGATCAATCTCCCGTTTCTGTCCTTGCTCTTATACGTTACTCTTAAGGTTTGATTTCGGCACCAATTGCCAAGTGCAGTCTTTGCATTTTGGTAAAAATCCTGACCTTTCTCAGGAGTGTCAATTCCGTTAAGGCGAATTCGGTAAGTTACCGTACCCGCTAGTAAATCAAATGTATCACCATCAACGATTTTAATGGCTTTCCCGGATAAGGTTTGTTCGATGTTGTTGGATTCCTTTGGAAGCGAAGGATCGCCAAAAGAAAGGGTAAGGATTGCGATGAAGTATTTTAAAGTCAAGCTGAATGTATTAAGCTGTTTTTTTAGCAAGTGTTGTTTGCAGAGAAGTTCGTCTTACAAATGTACTCTGTTCCAGTACATCCCATTTTTTACAAAAGCCTTTAGGCACAAGAATAGCACAGGAGCAGTCAGAGAATAACTGTACGAAAATACCAGAACCTTCTTTGTATTTCGGCATTTCATAAGTTCTCTTAACGACCCCATCAATCCCCACAATAATTACCTCCACATCAAAGCTGAATCCAAACCAAACTGGAGTGTTGCGAATCTGATCTTCAAAGTGAAGAATCAGAGGACGATGAAAACTTGCCTGACTTCGGTAATTCAAAGCTTGATAAACTTCATCATTTGTAACAGCTTCTTCTGCCTGAATAGGAGCGAATTTTTTCAGGCCTTTTCCTAAAGTGACGTAGCATTGGTTGCTGAATGGGAATGATACTTTTTTCATGCGTTGAAGATTAATTTTCAGGATGGCTTTCTTTTAATGAGAAAATCGAAATGGAGCTCCCCAGTGTTTCTGGCAGCAGGTTATTAGTGCAACGGCCTAAGGATGTAAATACTTTAGTTGGGCTGAACATATTTCTAATTTCCAGTAAAGGAAGAACATTGCTTTGCAGCCTATTTGCGGAGTGAAAAATTCACCTGGTAAGATGACGGAAACTGCAACATGATGACTTGCTTTCATGATTATTAATAATGAATATTCAGTAAGTTCCCCCTTAGAATTACTAAATTAGCGGTACACTTCAATCTGTTGCTTTACAATTAAGAATTATGTCAAATACAATGCAACCATTTGATATCATAAGAATTACTCAAACTGTAAACGCAAAACTTTGGATTCATTACGATGCACCATTTACTGATGCAATTGATGTACAAGTTGCTCCTGAAACAATCCTGATTTCAAGTGTAAACAACTTTGATGGTAAAGAACAATTTCGATTTGTACCAAACGAAGGGCAAGATCATCATGAAATACTTAAGTTCTATAAATACGATATACCTAAAGGGAGATCGTTATCTTGTACTTTTGAAGTGCCAACTACTGAACTATCCGGAAAGTTTGAAGTAATTGAGCCATTTGATTATAGCAATCTTAATCCAGATTTTGGTAGCCATATCTATTTGTTGGCAACGCTCTATTTTCGTAATGATATGCAAAAGATAAGCACTAAAAAATGGAGTTCTTTTGTTACAGACTTCACTCCCTTAGAAAAAATAATTGCCGAATACGATGATATGTTTATGACGATTAATGATGTTATTAATGCTATTTCTTTTGAGATTCAAAGGCAAGTGTATGCTTCCAAAGGCTATAATTGGAAAGGAGAATTTCCATTTGTTTTAGGGAAGATTTAATTGCTCCCTGTATCATAAATAATGGAAAGATACATGTTGGTGTAAGAATTATATCTTATAGTAAGCTAGTCAAAGCTCAATCACAATTGGATTGTTTGATAGCTTGTACTTTTCATTGAGAACACTCACATTAATAAACTTAATACCCAACTTTTCAAAACTGCCGTAAGACTCATGTACATGTCCGCAAATATGAACTTTGGGCTTTATATCTTGCACTTTAGTAAATAGATCTTTGCACCCAACATGTTGTCCATCTGAATTGATGTCAAGTGCCCGGAATACCGGTCCGTGAGTTATTAAAATATCCGTGTTGGCAGGAATTAAATCCCTATGTCTTTTTATTTGGTCATCTCTATGTCGATTAAAAGCCCAATTAAAAAAATAAGGAGTTATTGGAGAACCCCATATTTTAAACCCATTGATTGTTGTTAAGCTGTCATTTAGATAAACCACATTTTTGGGAAGAAGTTGCTGTATGTGTTCGTCAGATTCCCTTTCAAAGTAAAAGTCATGATTGCCTGCAATTAAAACTTTGTGTTCGAAGTCTAGTTAGGCAAACCAATTTATAAAATCTGCAATTTCATTTTCTTCACCATTCATAGAAATGTCTCCGGCATGTATTAACATGTCACCTGAAGGGATTGTCAAACTGTTATGTTTGCCGTGAGTGTCTGCAATTGTTACAAATTTCAA
Source organism: Chitinophagaceae bacterium (assembly GCA_031407835.1). Taxonomy (GTDB): domain Bacteria; phylum Bacteroidota; class Bacteroidia; order Chitinophagales; family Chitinophagaceae; genus Lacibacter. The sequence goes on along the minus strand of JANOIQ010000060.1, from coordinate 6,685 downwards.
ATTCGCAGGGTTTTACAATGGTCTATAATTGACAGGGTTTGCTGAAATACGAGAACTTGTATTCTGCCCGCCCGGTACCGATGAAGATTGAAAAATTGAAGTCAAAGATTTACATCTCTGTCTTTCAATCCCCTGGATTATCATTTATTTCTTTTTTCCTGTTCCGATTTACCTCTTTTATAATAATTATCAGCAGAATAATACATCCGGTAATTAATATAAAGCTGGCTATCATATTTAAGGGTCTCGTCTGTTGTCCCGGAATCAACGCAGGGGAGACCTGTGACTCAACTGCATTGCTTGAATTAAAATACGCCATAGCCTGAATCTCCGTTTCAAACAGAAGAGGACTGCTGGGATAATATATCGTACTCATATTTTTTTTATTTTATAAAGAAGATCTTTAAATAAAGTGATTTCGAATTTTACAAAAATGGCCTTTTCCAATTTTTGATTTGCACCATAGTAAAGCTGTCTTGCATTGTCAAAGGCGATGCCATAAGCCTTAAAATCATCATACTTCAGAAATCCAACTTCTTTGCTTTTAAGCAGATTACAGATTGCTGTATCCTGTTCAAAAAGGGCGTCCCCGATTTTCTTATAGGGTGCCATTTTTAGTTTGTACAAGTAATTATTGTACTGGTTTCTACAGCGTGTCGTACAGAATTCCTGATCCAGTTTTTTTGGATGAAATACCCTGTGATGACAGTGTGGATTCTTGCATTTGCGTTCATTTGGCATTTGATCTGAGTTTTTGAGTTTTAGATAAATCGATGTTTTTTACTTCGTGTTTCTCGAGGAACGAGAGCACATCCGATAGCCGGTAAAAGATCAGGGAGCCTACTTTAAAGAAGGAAATAATTCGTTTTGAACGCCAAGTATTAGTCGTGCGTTTGCAAACGCCCAGCTTTTTCATCAATTCATAGTCGCTCAGGATTACTTCATCCGCCGGGCGATTTGATTTTTGCAGTAGCTCATCGAATTCTCCAAGAAAATGGGTGAGTTGATCTTTTAAGTCAGGGATTCGGTGATTGTTTTCTGAATTAAGCATAGTTGCGTGGTTTAAGACTGCAAGCTGCCCAATATTCAAAACATAGAGAACCCTGATTCCGGTAAGTTTTTTACCGGAATCAGGGTTTTTTTGAAAAACTCCTCGTGCTAAAAGATTTTGGGTTTTAAAGAGGGTATTACCAGTTAAATGATCATTTCTTCAGGGACTTTCATCAAATTAGTTTTGCAAGCTTTTCAAGATATAAGCCCTTTTTCTTCCTTGCATAGATATCCTGTTCGATTCCGGGGATATTTTTATATTCTAATCCAAATAAGTCAAAAAGGTAACGGATCAACTGTTGTTTTCCCGGCTTATCCAGTTTCAGGTATCCATTTTTTGCAGTTAGTGCCGTTACCAATTCCATTACTATATACTTTCCGTCCTTCGGCTCAAGCTGGAAAGTGCTGTATTTAAACCTGTCGTTTTGCAGTACAGAAAGCATAAACTTCGTTTGGATCAGCAATTCATCATAGAGTTCAAACCTGATCTGAAAGATCTCCTTTAGTTCATTATGTATTACATCGGTTAGGCCCAACATATGAAACATCAGATCAAAATGAAGTCGTTCAGTTGCCTTTTTGTACAGAAAGGAGGTGTTTACAGCAAAAAAGAAGCGATTTCTGATGAATACTGAATTCCTCATTTCTGACAACTCTAATAATGCTTTTGACAGGAATTCATGTTTTTCGTTATATGTATAATCATTCGTCTGGCGTAAATGTTGAAGCATTTTTAGATAATATCCAATAATGTCATTACCATATAAACGAATTGCGTTTGTCCATTCCGTTTTGAGGCCAAACCCAGTTACGTTGATTTTCTTTTCTTTATTTATGATTTTAATGTAGTCATCTGCAGTTAATTGATCATCTGATTCCACCGGTATTGATTCAAGATTAAATTTTTCGTTCAAGTGTTTAATAAAATCTGAAGGTGTTTTTTCAATTGCTAATACCTCAAGGAAAGTATCCAGACTGAATCCATCTATCTTGTAACCGGATATTCTTTCAGTTAATTGTTGCGCCTTTGTTTTTTTCATAATCACGATTTTTTGAACTTAAAATTCATTTTCAAGGACCAAGAAATTAAGAAATACGCAGCGTTATCCGTGTATAGAATTATGCACAAACAGCAGTTTAATGTGATTAAAAATGAGTGTTCAAAAAAGCGATTTTGCAGAACCAAAAACAAGTGTTTATCTTTGTTCCAGTGACATCTTGATGACAAGTGGAAATAAATTTTATCATAACTGTTTGATTTTCAAATAATTAATGTGTAGGTGCAGAACCGGCCCACACCACTTCAAGGCCTCCCGTAAACAGGGAGGCTTTTTGATATCCGGCATTCCCGCAACGTCCAGTTCAACTGCACAAGGCTATGTGCAGACGTTACTGGGAAGAAGATTAGTAAATGTGTCGTTGGTGAAAAAACACGCAACGACGGCAGACTGCAAATAAAGATTGACTTAAGGAAGAAGTTGACCAGGGAATACCAACAAGGGCAAAAAAGGAGAAGCTCCCGTAAACTATAAGAAAACAGGAGTGCCTAAGGGAACTAAAATAATACCTGGATCAAAGGATAAAAAAAGAACCTTAACAGAGAAAGAGAAAAAAATGATTAATAAAGTAAATTGATTAATAAAAATGAAAAATATAACTGCTGAAGTTTTGCACTTCTCAAGTTTTTTAAATAGTTGTTGGAGTAGTGTTTTGTTTTATATTAACAAAAGCGATGCCGATTTATCAAACTGGCTTCAAGCTAACTGGGAATTAGTGGTAGAAAGAAAAATTTGCTCAAATGGAGAATTTATTGATATATATGGAGATGGGGCGGATTTAGAAAACGAATTTTCACGTGTTACTTTTCCTTCATTTAACTCTACTCATAAAATAATAGTTAAGATGAAAAATTCAGAATGCTATGATTTTTTTTCAAAAACCTATTTCACTAAACTAAACAATTATTCTTTCCATGAATTCATTTCCATATCAGACGGGCTTTCTGATAAGAAACCGCCATTTGATTATGTGGAGATAACAAACGATAACTCGGAAATAATGTGGGTATCTAAAAAAGAGATCGAATATTTTATGGAACCAAATATTGCGTAAGGAAAAAAAATAATCTCAGCTATCCGTAGTGTTCCAAACAAGTAAAGCTGGTAGTGGTAAAAGATGAGTAGAGAAAAGAAAGATGAAAGCTGTCTGTAGTTTGCAACTACAGACAAGATAAATAGCAGTACAAAAGCTGAAAGAGTATTATTTAAATATCCTGAGTTACAAACTCAGGATAGCTTTCAAAAATTAAATCCATTAACTATATTTATTAAAAAAATGAGTGATGGTGGTTATAAAATAAGAAACAAAGAAGGTATTCATTTTATAACATTTGCAGTAGTTGAATGCCTGCCCGACTAAGTCATTCAGGCGGGGGTTGATGTATTTACCAGAAAAGAATACCGGGATATTTTATTAGATAGCATCATGCATTGCTAAAAAGAAAAAGGCCTGCTGGTTCATGCATGGTGTGTAATGAGTAATCATGTACATTTGGTCATCAGTGCAAAAAATAATGATACCAGCGATATACTGAGAGATTTTAAAAAGTTTACAGGTAAGCAAATCATCAAAGCCATTGCGGAAAATGAACAGGAAAGCAGGCGTGACTGGATGCTGGAGATTTTCAAACAAGCCGGAGCCGCAAATAGCAGAAACAGTATTTATCAGTTTTGGCGGCAGGACAATCAACCAAAAGAATTATTCAGCGAGAAATTTACAGATCAGAAAGTAAACTATATTCATAACAATCCTGTTGAAGCAGGGATCGTAGAAAAAGCAGAAGACTATTTGTACAGCAGTGCAAAAGATTATTTTTACGGCAAGCAATGTGGTTTACTTGAAATTGACTTTTTATATTAGCGAACATATCCTGAGTTGCAAACTCAGGATAGCGCTCAACTGATCATCAATACTGAGCAATAGTTTACCAGTATGATTTGTATTGAACACTAAGGTTACCAGGGGAATGAAGTTAATTCTCAGCTCCGTAATACGCAACGCCCCGAGGCGGAGACGTTGCTGAGAAAAGAGGTGAGAGGTAGGGTTGCCCGATAGCAAACTGTAATTCAGAATTGTTTATTTTTAGAACACTCAAAACGCTGTATGAAAAAAATCAATTCTGTTTTACTGCTTCTGCTGTATGTTATTTCTGCATTCACTCAATCATTACCCAGAAGTATTCCGGAAAGGGAGGGTGTTTCTTCAGCAGCCATTGTGCGGTTCATTGATGCCTATCAAACAAAGAAACATGAGTTACACTCAGTAATGATCATCCGGCATGGAAAAGTAATTACCGAAGGATGGTGGTCGCCTTACCGGGCTGATTTAAAGCATTCAATGTATTCGGTGAGTAAAAGCTGGACCTCCACTGCCATTGGTTTTGCAATTGATGAAAAGAAACTTTCCGTGAACGACAAAGTGATTTCTTTTTTTCCTGAGTATGCAAGCCTTTCATCAAAACCATATATGGCCGACTTAAAAGTGAAGGATCTGCTCACCATGTCTGTGGGGCATGAGAAGGAAATGTTTGAACGGGTGTTTATGCAGGCAGACTGGGCTAAGGGATTTCTTGAAATACCCATTGTAAATATTCCGGGAAGAAAGTTTTTATACAATACGTTGGCCACTTACATGTTATCGGCGATTGTACAAAAAGTAACCGGACAAACAGTAATGGATTACCTGCAACCACGGTTATTTACTCCGCTTGGTATTTCAGGAATTGACTGGGAAACGAACTACAAAGGAATCAATACAGGAGGCTGGGGCATTCGTGTAAAGACAGAAGATATGGCCAAGCTGGGTTTGCTTTACCTGAATCAAGGGCAGTTTAATGGCAAACAAATTCTTTCTGCTGATTGGGTAAAGGAAGCAACCGGTAAGCAGATTGAACAGAACCCAAGTGCTCCAAAGGAGAAAAAAGATTCTTCCGATTGGTTACAAGGTTATGGATACCAGTTTTGGCGCTGTCGCAACAATGCATTCCGTGCTGATGGTGCATATGGGCAATACATTGTGATGATGCCTGAACAGGATGCTGTTGTTGTGATTACCTCTGAGTCGCTCGATTTACAGGATGATTTAAATATGATCTGGAAGTATTTATTGCCTGCATTCAATTCAACTGCATTACATCCTGATCCAAAAAGTTTACGTCAGTTAAAGAAAAAAACAAACCAGTTAAAACTAAATCCGCCTGTTTCGCATTTACGAAAAGGTGATGAGCATTTACTCAACACAACATTTGCATTAACGGGGAATGTATTTGATTTTAAGAACCTGACAATTCAGAAAAATAAAAATAACTGGTCGTTGCTGATTGAAACAACGGATAAGAAAACACATCTAATCCCACTTGGTTTTGAAGCATGGAGTTTTGGAGAAACCAAATTGGCGGGCCCTTACCTCCTGCGCCCGGCCCCCGTGAATTTCGGATTGTTAGATCCTTATCAACTGGCAAGCAGTTGCAGATGGCTTGATGAAGAGACGCTGGAAATAACCGTGAGGTATATTGAAAGCCCGCATCACTGGACGATGACCATGAAACTGGAAGAGGGACAATTGAAATTAAAAGTAATCAACTCTTATAATCCTGAAACAGTTATTGAAATAATCGAAAAAAAATAAGGAAGCAGTTTACAAATCAATCACTCTTCTTTCTTTGCTGCTTTGAAAGGCTGCTTCAATAATCTTGATCACCTTCATTCCATCTTCAGCAGTTACAGGAACGGGTTGATTGTTGCGGATGGCTTGATAAACGCCTTCGTAATAATCGGTATAGTTTCCTTTCAGTGAAGGGATATATTCTTTAATCACCTTCCCATTGACTTCTGTATGCAGTAAACCTTTTTCTGATGCAGGTTCTGTTCCGTAACCATCTGCTGTTGGCAGCATACCTGATTGCAGTTGCGCTTCCTGCATATCTGTTTTTGGTTTGATGAATGATCCCTTGCTTCCATGTATGACATAACCCGGTAATGCTTCCCTCACCTGGTAACTTGCTTTAATGCGCACACGACTCGATGTGTAGTAAAACAGAATTTCAAAATAATCATCCACCTGCGAAACAGGACGCATGGCGTCAATATCTGCAAACACGGCCTGCGGCATGCCAAACAATTGCAGTGCCTGGTCAATTAAATGAGATCCGAGATCATATAAACTTCCGGTTCCCGGTGTTGGTATTTCTTTATGCAGCTTGGGGCTCAGTTCTTCTTTGTAGCGATCGAAGTGAAATTCGGCTTCAACAATATCGCCCAATAATTTTTCATCCAGCACTTTTTTGATTGTTCTGTAATCACTGTCGTACCGGCGGTTTTGAAAAACAGATAATTGTTTGTTTTGCGTGGCTGCTGTTTGAATTAATTCTTCTGCCTGTGCAACGGTAACGGTAAATGGTTTTTCACAGATGACATGTTTGCCCGCCAGCAGGGCCTGTTTGGTATAATCGTAATGCGTGGCGTTAGGCGTATTCACCACCACTAATTCAACAGACTCATCAGCCAGCATTTCTTCCAGTGTTCTGTACACTTTTACATCAGGGTATTTTTCCTGTGCCAGGTTTTTACTTCTTTCC
>JANOIQ010000035.1:0-2473 GCA_031407835.1 Chitinophagaceae bacterium | reverse complement strand
TTTATTATTTTCTTTTACCGGACCAACTGTATTTTCCCAAAGTTCTTCACTGTCGCCCAATGAAATAAAATGAAAGTTCTGCTGATAATAATAATCTAATGCCGCTAAATAGCTGGGCTCTGAATTCATGAAATCATCGCTTCCGTTTTTTGCCCCTTTATGCTGATCGCTGAAGATGATGAATCGGTCGGTATCAGGATTCATGTCCATCACCAATCCTTTTTTGCCGGGGTTTTCCAGGCTGTGTTCATACAGTTTCGTCAGTGCAGTATGTACACGTTCAAGATTGGGTTTGCTGGAAAACTTATTGGCCAGCCAGATGACAGGTTTAGTTAAAATCTTTTGCAGAAATCGACGCATGATTAAAATTAGCGATTCAGTTTTTATCTGTGCAGGAATTCAAATAATAAAAAAGCTGATGCAGTATTACATCAGCTTTTTTAATCAAAGGAAAATATTTTTAAAACTGAAATCCGATCCGTAAAAAGAAACGCATCCCGTTTCCGCCCATCTGCACAGCATCCCATGGTCCTCCGGTTTCATTATTAAAAGCCCACCCTTTTGCACCGGGTGCAACACCAAGATCGGGATGAACATTCAGTAAATTATCAATACCTCCATATAAACTAACCTGTTTGCTGAGTTTATATCCAACATACAAATCTGTTACGAGCTTACCATTGTATATGTATTGATCAGGAACATATACTGAAGAGTTTGCATCAAGAGGAACCTGTGGATTGATGCCCAAACCATCTTCACCATAACCTAATAAATCTATTTCTCCAAAATAAGTAAATCTTGTTCCAACTGTAAGACTGCTGCAACCATATTCAAAGTTGAATGCAAATTTTGTTTTCGGTGCAGAGGCAAGAATGAATTTTTGTTCACGCTCACTTAAAAAAGTGGAGCGCAAAAATGCTGAGCCATTCAGTTTTGCCGGAACATTGATGTCGTCAATGGTCATGGTTTGAAAGTTGGCCGTAAACAATCCACGGAAACTGTTTTTACCCCAGCGCTTATTGTAATCCATCACCACATCAATTCCTTTGTTGGTGGTGTTTACCGCATTGGCAAAGAACTGTGCATAGCTTACATTTAATGCATTGAGTTTGGCAGCTAATGCCGGGTCAAGATTCGGATCGGATGCATCAAACTGGCCTGATAATACAACACGGTCTTTTACGTTCACTAAATAACCATCAATGGTGATAGTAAATTCATTCACCGGTTTCCAGGTAAAGCCTAAACTGAAGTTGGTACTTTTTTCCTGTTTTAATTCCGGAATGCCTGCCAATTTGGTCAACTCACTGTAGTTGGGTGCAATTTTTACTTCAGCAATATTTCCTCCCTGTACAGTAGTGAAGGTTGAACTGAAATTGATCTGTTGTAAAGAAGGTGCACGGAAACCGGTGCTGAAGGAACCACGAAGATTAAAGGTTGGCGTAACTTTTAAACGTGTGGCAATTTTATAATTATGTGTAAAACCAAAATCACTGTAGTTTTCAAAACGTGCTGCAATATTAACTAAAAAACTTTTTGTGATATCAAACTCAGCATCACCATATGCACCGATTACAGAACGGTTGGCTGTTATTTCATCAGCCGGTTGATAACCCGGAAATCCCTGTGAACCTCCTGCTACATATACACGGTCACCATTTCCATCGAGATAATATTTATTGGGAGAAAAGTTTTTGTAAGAACCTTCTTCGCCTGAAAATAAATGGTAACGTTCGTAACGGTATTCGGCACCAAATGCAAGATTTGTTTTGCTGTTCATTTCTTTACTGAAGTTCGCATTTACAGTATTTTGCAGAAAGCTGAAACCACCATCATCAAAATTTGTTTGTGTTGAACCTAAAGAAGCATTGAATGTTTTATCGCCAAAGAAATGAAAATTGTTACTGCCGATGGTATTACTGAAATCCCAGTTCATGCCACCGCCTGTTGTTCCTTTTACACCTGCAGCTAAAGAAAGGTCTCTTACTTTGGTTTGAATATGCGGACTGAAGGTTGTATCATCAGCCATCACTTTCATGATCGTTGGAACATAGATCAGTTTCCAGTTATTATCTGTAGGGAAACGTTCTGGTCTTGCACTCCAGTTGCGGGTAAATGCATACGCATCTGATTTTTTTGCATTGTATCCGCCAAATGCATAAAAACTTGTTTTACCCTGGATCGGTATTTCAGCATTTAAAAAGGCACCACCTGCAACCAAAGAACCATCACCATGAGCTCTGCGGTAAATATTGGTGTACATAAAATCTTTGCTGTTGCTGTTGGTATCCAAGCCCTGTCTGTACGTTTTGCCCTGCGTTAAAAAGTTGCCGGTAATATTTACAAAACCTTCTTTGCCTACTTTAAAACCATAGTTGCCATTAAATGTAAAGGCATTGCCATCTACTGCCCCTTCGTGTACATATAAGTTGTAATCTTTCTTAAAATGCGGATTGTATTTTTTATCATA
>JANOIQ010000009.1:0-3256 GCA_031407835.1 Chitinophagaceae bacterium | reverse complement strand
AAAGTGGCCGTTTTTGTAGATCTGTATACAAAAAATCATCAGTTGATAGCGCATGAACAAAAATTAATAACCATTAATAAAAGCCTTGAAAATGAAATTAACGAACGAAAAACATCAGAAGAAAAAATAAAAGAACTTAACAGAAAACTGCTCGAGAATATCGATCATTTGGAAGCTGCCAACAAAGACCTGGATCGTTTTGCTTTTATGTCATCGCATGATTTACAGGAACCGTTACGTAAAATCCGCACATTTACTGAGCTTTTATATTCCAAACACAAAGACGTTTTTGATCAAGATGCAGTACGTTATATTAACCTTATTCAAAAATCTGCTGAAAGGATGCAGAAGTTAATAAAAGATATACTTGAGTTCTCAACAATATCCAATGATAATAACAATTTTGTAAATACTGACATGACCGTGCTGGTAAAAGAAGCCGTATCAGAAATGGACACAATGGTGTTGCAAAAAAATGCAAAAATCAGAATTAAACCACTCCCCTCTTTGAACGTAAATGCGGGACTTATACAGCCTCTTTTTTTTAATTTGATTGGCAATGCATTAAAATACAGTAAGAAAGATATTGATCCGGTAATTGATATTTATGCTGAGCAGGTTACGGCTCCAGATGATTTTAGGGGAATGGGTAATCAACGGTATTGCCGCATATTTGTGAAGGATAACGGAATTGGATTCGATCAAAAATATGCGGAACAGATATTTAAGATGTTTGTACGCCTGCATGGTAACAGCCAATATGAAGGAACTGGAATAGGATTAGCCTTGTGCAGGCAGATTGTTGAAAAGCACCAGGGTTATATATCTGCGCTCAGTAAAGAAAACGAAGGATCTACTTTTATCGTTTCATTGCCAATGCCATAAACCTGAACAATCATCGTTTAAACATTACTCAGTTAATTATATATCTATGAACTTACAGCCTGTTCGTATTTTGATAGTAGACGATGATGAGGATGACTTTTTTATCCTGAGTGAATATATTCACAGGATTGAGGGTGAAAAATTTATCGTTGACTGGTGTAATTCATCCAGCGAAGCAGCAAATAAAATATGCGAATCTAAATATGATTTATATTTTATAGACTATCTTTTGGGTGCCCAAACTGGTTTGGAACTTATACAGGACTCAATAAAAACTAACTGCGAGGAACCTTTTATTTTACTTACCGGTAATGGCAATCGTTTAATCGGTTTAAAAGCGATGCAATCAGGTGCTGTAGATTATCTTGTAAAGGGGGAACTGACAGTGGAAAAACTGGAAAGATGCATACGCTACTCATTAGAAAGGGCATCTTCTATGAAAGCCCTCCGGTCCAGTGAAAGTAAATTCAGGAATATTTTCGAGCAATCAAAAGATACTGTATTTGTGGCGGATGAGAACCTGTTATTTACGGAGATAAACAGAGCCTCACTTACATTACTGGAATATAGCAGAGATGAATTGCTTTCCAAAAGCCTGTATGAGCTGCTGGTAAATAATAATGATAGTATTGCCATACAGCAACAATTGGCAACCTCTGGCAATGTATCAGACAAGGAGGTGGAGATACGCACAAAAAATGCTGAAAAAAAACATTGTATTCTCACTCTCTCCAAAGAAAAAAACAAGAACGGCATCTTATATATTCAGGGTATTATTCATGATATTAGTTCGTTGAAAAGAATAGAAAAAGAAACCTTAATGTTTGAAAAAATGGATTTAGCCAGCCGGCTCATAAGAATTATGGCACATGAAGTTCGAAATCCATTAAACAATATTATTTTGTCAACAGAGCAACTGGAGCAAACTATGGAGAATGAAGAATCCCAAATTTGTTTCGATATTATTAAGAGAAACAGTAAGAGAATAGGTGATATTATATCTGAATTACTCAATCCTGCTAATCCCGGCGAGTTATCATTAAACAAAATATCATTGCAGTCTATAATAGATGAAAGCCTTGATGCCGCTATTGACAGAATTAACCTTCGGAATATTCAGGTGCAAAAAAATTATATTGCAAGCCCTGCATGGGTGATGGGTGATGCCGAAAAAATAAAGATAGCTCTTCTCAATATAATTATCAATGCTGTGGAAGCAATGGAGGAAAATGAAGGGAAATTGACTATTTCTGTAAAAAATAAGGGTCAGCAATATATTGTGGAAATAGAAGATAATGGCTGTGGGATAAGCGATGAAAATTTGTCCCGCCTTTTTCAGCCTTATTTCACATCAAAACAAAAGGGAATGGGGCTTGGATTAGTTTCTGCACTTAATATTCTTAAATATCATAACGCTTCCATCAGCGTACAATCCATACTCAACAGCGGAACAGTTTTTAAACTTGTTTTTACAAAGGCGTGATTTACTATCCGGGTACTTTAACTTAAATTAGCAGGTATATTTGAGAACACAGTAAAAGTCATTTTATGGAAATGCCTAAACATTTTTTTATAGCTGACGACGATCCCGATGATCAGGAATTATTTATAGAAGCATTGCAGGGCATTAGTAAATTCTGCAAATGTGTTACTGCTTTTGATGGCCAGGAAGCCCTGCAGCTATTAATGAACAGGTTGCTGTTTCTGCCCGATTTTATTTTTTTAGATTTAAATATGCCCAAAATTAATGGTAAGGAATGCCTTGTAGAAATTAAAAAGAATAGCCTCCTTAAGGAGATTCCGGTCATTATTTATTCTACTTCTGCTGAAAAAAAAGATAAGCAGGAAACAATGCAATTAGGGGCTGTTTATTTTTTACAAAAACCAAACAGCTTTGCCGAACTTTCAAGGGCGTTAGAGAATATTCTTAATTATAACTGGAAATAAGCCGCTTTACTTTTTTATTAAGTTGTGCCAGGTGAATACTTACTACAAAGTTGCTTTTATTATGCAGCTATAAAAATGCTTAGTAAGTAAAATTAAAGCCTACTAATTTAGTCTTATTATCCGTCTTTTTTTTTCATCTTACTCAATTTTTTTTTACCCATTTAGCTTCTTAGTTACCGTTTATGGCTGAAAAGATAAAGTAAGCAAGCATTGCATAAAAAAGCCGTAGCACATTTTACCTTAGTTCTTTTTTCAACTAAAATATCTGGGGAATTTGCCTGATTTCTGATCATCATTCATGTAAGATAAAATATCTACGGCTTACTAACTTTAAGAAAGTGATTGCTTAGCTTCTGCTCTCAGTGAGGCTACTTTTTCCTTGCCACTTTCTGTTAACTTTTCGGCTCCCGTTTTTACTTCTTCG